>JAPPPF010000287.1:11743-13924 GCA_028817665.1 Magnetovibrio sp.
TTCCTGCGGATCATCGATCGCCAAAACGCGGCGGGGCTGGATACTTTCCTCGAGAAGACGCCCCGGCATGCGTTCTGCGTGTCTCGCATCCGCCGTGTCTTTCCCGATGCGCGGTTCGTCTGTCTGGTGCGGGAGCCCCGGAACTTCGCAGCTTCCAACCTGGAGGCCTTCGGTGCCGATCAATCGATCATCCGCCTGGCCGCGCTCTACAGCAAGATCGCCGGCGAGATCGCCGGGGTCCGGGACCGGAACTGGGCGCATGTCGTCCGTTACGAGACCCTGGCCGGCGCGCCGGACGAATGCATCGCCGAGATCTGTGCGTTCCTGGATGTCGAGTTCCGCCCCGAATCGCTGACCTCCTTCGGCGCCGCCGCCGACCGCGTCATTTCGCCCGGCGAGACCTGGAAGCACCGTGTCGCGGAAGCCGGCGCGGTCGGTTCGGATGACGCCGAGCGCTGGCGTTCGGCCCTCACACCCGCGCAAGGGGCGCTGGTCTCATGGCTGACCCGTGGCGCGGCAACGGCATTCGGCTACCAGCCGACCATCCAGATGGGCGCGGCGCTGACGGGCCTGGCCGCCGACCTGCCGAGGGCGCTGCATCCGCATCAGTTCGCCAGGCTGTTCTCGCGGCTCGACGGCTGAGGCGCGTCACCGTGCCACTGGACCCAGGGGGCGGCGGCTGTTAAGTCATCAACCATCACCGCGATGGAGAAACCGAGAACCGTGAGCGCGACGCCGACCCCTCTTCCGATCGTCCCCGTCATTCTCTCCGGCGGCGCCGGCACCCGGTTGTGGCCGCTGTCGCGCGGGCTTCGGCCGAAGCAGTTCTTGGCGCTCGGCGGCGCCGACAGCATGTTCGCCGAGACCGCGGCCCGTGTTTCGGGCGGCCCCTTCGCCCAGCCGATGGTGATCTGCAACGAGGACCACCGGTTCATGGTCGCCGAGGAATTGCGGCGGCTCGCGCTTGATTGGTCGGACATCGTCCTCGAGCCCTGCGCCCGCAACACCGCGCCGGCCATCGCCGTGGCGGCGCTCCGGCTGCTCGAGACGGACGCCGACGCGATCATGGCCGTGCTGCCGTCGGATCATGTCATCGGCGCGCCGGACTCGCTCCGCGAAGCGTTTGCCGTCGCCGCCGAGGCCGCCGGCGACGGCCGGCTGGTCACCTTCGGGATCCCGCCGGCTAGGCCGGAAACGGGTTACGGTTACATCCAGCGGGGCGATCCCCTGGCGGGTCGGGACGGCGCCTTCGGCGTCCGGCGCTTCGTCGAGAAACCCGATCCGGCGACGGCCCGGGATTACCTCGCGGCGGGTGACTACCTCTGGAACAGCGGCATGTTCGTGTTCCGCGCCGAGGCCTTCCTGGCCGAGATGACGCGGTTTCATCCGGAGACCGTGGCGAACTGCCGGGCGGCGCTGGTCGCCGCCGAAAGCGACTTGGATTTCCTGCGCCTCGACGAGGCCGCCTTCGCCGAAGCGCGATCGATCTCCATCGACTACGCGGTCATGGAGAAGACCGACAAGGCCGCCGTGGTGCCGCTCGACGCCGGCTGGAGCGATCTCGGGTCGTGGGCGGCCATGTGGGAGCTGGGCGAAAGCGACGCCGCCGACAACGTTCTCGCCGGCGACGCCCTCGCCATCGACGCGCGGGGCAACTACATCCGCAGCGAGAAGCCGCTGGTCGCCGCCGTCGGCGTCGAGGGCCTGGCCATCGTCGCCACCGACGACGCGGTGCTGGTGGTGCCCAAGGAGCGCGCCCAGGACGTGCGCCTGGTCGTCGACGCGCTGGCCGAGAGCGGCCGCGAGGAAGTCGTCAGCCACACCCGGGTCTACCGTCCGTGGGGGTACTATCAGAACCTGGACGGCGGCGACGGGTTCCTGGTCAAGCAGATCGTCGTCAACGCGGGCGCCAAGCTGAGCCTCCAGCATCACAATCACCGGGCCGAGCATTGGGTAGTCGTCGAGGGCGAGGCGACGGTCACCAACGGTGACGACACCTTCGTGCTCGGCGCCAACCAGTCGACCTACATTCCGCTCGGCGCCAAGCACCGCCTCGAGAACCGGACCGACGCGCCGCTGCGCCTGATCGAGGTGCAATCGGGCGACTACATCGGCGAGGACGACATCGTCCGCCTCGAGGACACCTACGGCCGCTCCTAGGCGCGCGCGGCCGCCCCGCCC
>JAPPPF010000136.1 GCA_028817665.1 Magnetovibrio sp.
CCATGGAACTATCCGGTCTTGCAGGCATCCAAGAAACTCGCCGGGCTCCTCGGCGCGGGATGCGCCTGCGTCTTGAAACCCGCCGAGGAAACCCCCTCCGCGACGATCGCACTCGTCAAGACGCTGCTCGACGCCGGCCTGCCCGAACGGACGATCAACGTGGTTTTTGGCGTGCCGGCCGAGGTCTCCAGCTTCCTGATCGCCGATCCGGCGATCCGCAAGATCACCTTCACCGGATCGGTGCCCGTCGGCAAGCTCCTCGCCAGGCAGGCCGGCGACCACATGAAACCGGTGACGATGGAACTGGGCGGGCATTCTCCGGTCATCGTCTTCGACGACGTCGACGCGACCGACACGGCCGACCTGCTGGCGGCGCGAAAGTTCAACAACACGGGCCAGGTCTGCGTCTCGCCGACGCGGTTTTTCATCCAGCGCCCGAGTTATGAAACATTCGTCGAGCGGTTTTGCGAGCAAGCCGAGGCGGTTAAGGTCGGCAACGGCTTCGACGACGGCGTCACCATGGGGCCGCTGGCCAACGACCGCCGATTGCAGGCGATTCAGGATCTCGTCGCCGACGCCGTCGACAGGGGCGCCACCCTGCGCACTGGCGGCAAGCGGATCGGCAACAAGGGATACTTCTTCGAGCCGACCGTCCTGACCGAGGTCGCCCTGGACAGCGACCTGATGACCATCGAGCCCTTCGGTCCGGTCGTGCCCATCCTGCCCTTCGACGACGAGGACGAAGTCCTGGAGCTGGCCAACGCCACCGACTACGGCCTGTCGGGCTACTTCTTCACACAGGACGCCGAACGGCAGCGGAAGTTCGCAGCCGAATTGGAGGTCGGCACCATCGGCATCAACGACACGCCCATCCACGTCGCCGAAATTCCGCTCGGCGGCTGGAAGGACAGCGGCTACGGCGTCGAGGGCGGCATCGAGATGCTCGGCGCCTATCTGAAAAGCAAGTTCGTCTACACCGCTCGCGACTGAACGGCCCAGGTGTCCGGGATTGGCTCGGTCGCTCGTCGGCGACTTAAACGGAGCACGCCTACGCCTTCCCGAACATCGACAATCCACGGGACGCAAATATAAAAATCGACGCTGGGGATGCGGAGTCGGCACGTGCCGGAAAGACCCTTTCGGTAACGACACATCATAGCAAGGGTCGATAACAAACCAACCAACGGCCACAAATTCCAGATCGTGGGATAAGCAATCTGAATTTGACCTCTAGCCCAAATCTACGGGGACCTGTTTTGAAAAGGCGGGGGAGTGCTTCAGCGTCATAAACCCCTATTGGGGTGCGCAAAGGACGTTTCGCCGTCCTTTGCAATCCTCACGACCAACGTGCCGTTGGAACGCTGTGTTAGGTTGTCTGCAGAACCGCCACTGGCGTGTCGGTTCGTTTTAATGGTCAAGGTGTCGCCACCGCGTCAAGTAGCCACTCGTAAGGACTCGCTGGGCCACTTGACCCGGATGTCTGTGGAGTAACGCCCGCAATTTCACCTCGTTGATGCCAATCTGTGGCCTCGGCGGGCGTGAGACGCTGATTCCCCCAATTGGTCAATTGGCCAGGTTTTAAAGGGTACTCAATGGGTACTCAAACAAGCAATGGCTCAGAGATTTCTCTCTAAGCCATTGATTTAAATGGTAGCGGAGGAGGGACTCGAACCCCCGACACGCGGATTATGATTCCGCTGCTCTAACCAGCTGAGCTACTCCGCCCCAGGCGCAGGCCCGCCGAAGCGACGGGACACGGCGTCTTAATCCCAAGACATTGGGGTGTCAAGCATATGGGCGCGGCGGACCGCGGCCGGCCGGTTATTGAGCCTTGGTCTCTGGTACCGGGTCATCGCCGACGAGGCGCTTCAGGAAGGCCTGCAGGCCGCTCGACTCCTCCGCCGCCGTCACCGGCGTCGCCGGGGCGGCCGCGGGCGCCGGCTGGACGGCGGGGGCCTGGGAGACGGCATCGCCCTCGCGGATCACTGGGGGCGCGGCCTCGGGCGCCGGCGGCGCGCCGATCCAGGGCCGGTCGGTCAGGTCGCCCAACGGCGCTGCGCGCGGGATCGGCTCCGGGTCCTTGACCCAGTAGTTCACCGGCTTCGGCGCGAACAATTCCGGCGCGGGCGCGGGTTCCGGCCGGTCGTAGCGCTTCGGCGCCGGGCCGAAGTAGTTCACCTTGCGGCGTTCGTCGCGGAAGTTCGGTTTCTCGTAGCAGGTGACGCCGCCCAAGGACTGGTAGCAGTAGACCGGCTCGTAGTCCTCGACGGCGGCCTCGTAGGCGGATTTCTGGGCGCAGGCGCCGAGCACGGCGGCGGCGGCCAGGATGGTCAGGATATTTCGCATGTTCCACACTCCGTTTCGTCCCAGGAAAGGGCGGCGAACGCCCTCCCCGGCCAAAACGTTGCAGGAACGGTGCCAACTTGAGGCCGGTTCCGAATTCACCCGGATCCGGCCGTGGAATCATATGCTTAAATGGTTAACGCCTCAGGCGTTGACGTCGATCACCATGCGGCCGCGGACCTGACCCTGGAGAATCTTGCCGGCCAGCTCGCCGAGCTCGGCAAGAGGTGCCAGGTTGGCCGTTTCCTCCAGCTTCGCCATCGGCAGCTCCGCCGCCAGGCGGTCCCAGGCCTGGACGCGCCGCGCCTTCGAGCACGTGTTCGAATCGATGCCGCAGAGGTTGATGCCCCGGAGCAGGAACGGCAGCACGTTGGTCGTGAACTCGATGCCGCCGGCGTTGCCCACCGAGGCCACCGTGCCCCAATAGGCGACGGCCGGCAGGAGGTTGCCGAGCATCGCGCCGCCGACGTTGTCGATGACGCCGAGCCAACGCTCGCGGGCCAGCGGCCCGCGCGGCGCCTCGGCCAGTTCCTCGCGGCCGACGATGGTCTGGGCGCCCAGGTCCTTGAGGTAGGCGTGGGTTTCCTCGCGGCCGGTCCCGGCGGCGACGCTGTAGCCCAGGTTGGCGAGCACGGAAACGGCGACCGAGCCGACGCCGCCGGCGGCGCCGGTGACCAGGACCTCGCCTTCCTTGTCGGGGCTGAGGCCATGCTCTTCCAGGGTCATGATCGCCAGCATGGCGGTCAGCCCGGCCGTGCCGATGGCCATGGACTGCTGCAGCGACAGCCCCCCGGGCAGCGGCACCAGCCAGTCCGACTTGACCCGGGCCCGGGTGGCGAAGCCGCCCCAGTGAATCTCGCCGACCCGCCAGCCGGTGAGGATCACCTCGTCGCCGGGCTTGTAGTCCGGCGATGCGCTCTCCTCGACGACGCCGCAGAAATCGATGCCCGGGACGTGCGGGTATTCGCGCACCAGCTTGCCGAGGCCGTTGATGATCATGCCGTCCTTGTAATTGAGGGTCGAATACTTGACCGCGACGGTGACGTCGCCCTCCGGCAGGCGGTCGTTGTCCAGGGTCTGGATGGAATGGCTGACCTTGCCGTCATCGCCCTCTTCCAAGAGCAGGCAGGTGAATTGATCGTCGGACATGTCGGCGCCCTCCCCAAGGCTCGCGTGAGTGAGCCGTCACTATAGGCGGGAGGTGCCGGAGGTCAATCGCTCTTGTGCAGTGCGGCAAAAAGCGTCAGGCGAGGCGCCAGGGAAGCGTTTCCCCGGCCTGGAACGGCTGCACGGTTTCGCCGTCGGCGCTCTCGACCGTGGCTGGCACCTCGCTCGGCGCGCGTTCCAGGGTCACCTGGGCCTCGTTGGCCGGCAGGCCGTAGAAGGCCGGCCCGTTCAGCGACGCGAAGGCCTCGAAGTTGGCGAGCGCCTCCATCTCGTCGAATACCTGGACGTAGGCCTCGAGGGCCGTCGGCGCCGAGAAGATGCCGGCGCAGCCGCAGGCCGTCTCCTTCGCCGCGACCGCGTGCGGCGCCGTGTCGGTGCCGAGGAAGAACTTCGGCCCGCCCGACGCCGCGGCGGCGCGCAGCGCCTGGCGGTGCACCTCGCGCTTGGCGATCGGCAGGCAGTAGAGATGCGGGCGGATGCCGCCCCGGAAGATGTCGGTGCGGTTGATCACCAGATGATGCGCGGTGATGGTCGCGGCAATGGGGCCGTCGTGGGCGGCGACGAAATCCACCGCGTCCTTGGTGGTGACGTGCTCGAAGACCACCTTGAGGGCCGGGAAATCCGCCAGCAGCCCGGTCATCACCTTGTCGATGAACACGGCCTCGCGGTCGAACACGTCGACGTTCGCGTCGGTGACCTCGCCGTGCACGAGGAGCGGCATGCCGATCTCCTGCATGCGCGCCAGCGCCGGGCGCGCGTGCTTCAGGTCGGTGACGCCGCTCGCCGAATTGGTGGTGGCGCCGGCCGGGTAGAGCTTGACCGCCGTGAACACGCCGTCCGCGTGGCCCCGGGCCAATTCGTCGGGGTCCGTGTCGTCCGTCAGGTAGGCGGTCATCAGCGGCGTGAAGTCGACGCCGTCGGGCACCGCGGCCATAATCCGCTCGCGGTATTCGGCGGCGGCCGCCACCGTGGTCACCGGCGGCACTAGGTTCGGCATGACGATGGCGCGGCCGAACTGGCGCGCCGTGAACGGCACCACGGCGTCCAGCATGGCGCCGTCGCGGAAGTGCACGTGCCAGTCGTCGGGCCGGCGGATCGTCAATCGGTCGGTGTCGCTCACCATGGCCTCCCCTAGGCGGCGGCGCCGAGGGTATCGAAGACATCGCCGCCGGCCGTCTTGCCCATCAGGTAATGATCATGCCAGAGCGCGAAAAACAAGAGCACCCATTGGGCCTGGCCGGCGGCCTTGCCGGTGGCGCCGAACAGCGCCTCGACGGCATCCGGCCGGCACATCTCGGCGACGCCGGGCTGGCCGGCGACCAGCGGCCCCAGCGCCGGCCCCCGGGCCTGGATCCATTCCGCGACCGGCACCGTGAAGCCGCGTTTCGCGGACATCGGCCGGCTTTCCGGCAGCTGCGTCTCGAGCCACTTCCGGAGCAGCCACTTGCCGAGACGCTTGCGGACCTTCAGGGCATCGGGCAAGCGGAAGGCGAAGGCCGCGAGCACGGTGTCGACGTACGGCACCCGGCCCTCGACGCCGTGCGCCATCAGGCAGCGGTCGAGCTTGGTCAGCAGGTCGTTGGGCAGCCAGTCGGCGCAATCCACCGCCTGGGCCCGCTGCAGCGCCGACCAGCGCGCCGAGGCCGCGGCTTCGGCGGCGGCGATGCCGCGGCGCCAATCGGCGGCGCCGTCGCGAAGCACGCCGGCGTCCGCGAGCGTGCCCGCCGCGCGCAGGGGCCGCCCGCCGAGCCATCGCGGGCGCGTCGCCCGCCGGTAGCGGCCGTAACCGGCGAACATCTCGTCGCCGCCCTCGCCGCTGAGGACGACCTTGAGCCCGGCCCGGTGGGCCGCCGCGGCCAACATGTATGTGGGCAGCACCGCGTAGTCGGCGGCCGGATCGTCCATGGCCGCGGCGGCGTCCGGCAGGGTTCGCCAGAAGTCCGCCTCTTCGAACTCGATGGCGGTGAACTCGGCGCCCGCGGCGGCGGCCACCCGTTCCGCCTGGGCCCGCTCGTCGGGCACGCCGGCGCTGGCGAACCCGACGGTGAACGCCTTTACCGGCTGGTCGTTGAGGCGTTTCATCATCGCCAACAGGGCCGACGAATCGATTCCGCCCGAAAGGAACATGCCGTAGGGCACGTCGGCGCGCTGGTGGATGTCGACCGAGTCCTCGAACAATTCGTCCAATTGCCCGATGGCGGCGGCGTGCGCGACGTCGGCGGCGGCCGCATCAGGCAGCGCCGGGATCCGGTGCCGCTCGGCGACGCGCCCGGCGCGCACGACCAGCGTTTCGCCCGGCAACACCCGATGAATGCCGCGAAACGGGGTCTCGGCACCGGTCGAGAACTGTAGATTGAGCACCTCCGCCGCCGCCGCCCGGTTGAGTTCCGGCGTCACGATCCCGGTGCGGAGCAGCGCCTGGGGCTCGGAAGCGAATGCGAAGGCATCCGCCGTCTCGGCGTAGTAGAGCGGCTTGATGCCGAACGGGTCGCGGCTCAACACCAGCTGATCGTTGGGCGCGTCGTCGATGGCAATGGCGTACATGCCGCGCAGGCGCTCGGCGTAGCCGATGCCGAGGCGGGCGTAGAGGTGCAGCGGCGGCTCGCAGTCCGACGCTGTCTTCAGGTCGTCCGCGCCGAGCTCCTTTTGCAGTTCCAGGTAATTGTAGATCTCGCCGTTGGCGACCAGCGTCAGCGGTTGGCCGCCCTCGCCCTCCACGGTGAACGGCTGATCTCCGGTGTTCAGGTCGATGATGGCGAGGCGGGTCTGCACCAAGCCGGTGCCGGCGCGGAGATGGCGGCCGGTGCCGTCGGGGCCGCGGTGGGCGAGCGCCGCCTCGAGGCCGTCCAGGGTTGTCGACGCCGGCGCCCTGCCGCTCGTGGTCATCACCCCGGCGATGCCGCACATCAGGCCAGCACCTTGTGGAAGAAATCCATGTACTGGCGGACCACGGCGGCCTCCGTGAACCGCGCCTCATAGGCGGCCCGGCCCTGGCGGACGATGGCTTCGCGCAACCCGTCGTCGTCGATCACCGAGCGCAACGCCTTCGACAGGGTCGCCGAATCATCGATCGGCACGAGCACGCCGGATTCGAGATGCTCGATCAGGGTCCCCGGGCCGTAACTGTCGGCGGCGACAACGGGAACGTTCTGAGCCCACGCCTCGAGCACCACGTTGCCGAGCGGCTCGTGGCGCGACGGGCAGCAGAAGATATCGGCCGCCGCGAGCAGCGCCGGCACGTCATCGCGCCAGCCGAGGAAGCGGACTCGCGGCTTCACCGCCAGTTTCTCGGCCATCTTCTCGAGCTCGCCGCGCAGCGGCCCCTCGCCGGCGATCCAGAGATACGCGTTGGGCACCCGGGCCAGGGCCTCGAGCAGGACGTCGAAGGCCTTGTTCTCGTGCAGACGGCCGAGGCCGAGGATCAAAGGCACCGTGTCGGGCGTGAAGAAGGTCTGGCGCGACAACGGCTGGGCGTTCTCCTCGGTGACGAAATTCGGCAGGTAATGGGCCCTCTCCGCCGGCCAGCCCTCCTTGACCAGATATTCGACGATATCCTCGGTGTTGCCGATCAGGTGGTCGCAGCCCTTGTAGTTCTTGAGGTCGTAGTAGCCGCCGAGCCGCGCGGCGCGGACGTATTCTCCGTTCGGACACATGATCGTGGCACGGTTCATCCAAGACAGCACGAGGTCGGGCTTGAAGGCGTTGATCTCGCGCTTCAGGAGCTTCCGGGTCTGCCAATCAAGGCGCCCGCCAAACTTCGCCTCGACGGGCTCGACGCCGCCGCGCCTGAGGCTGTCGGCGCGCGCCGGATTGGCCCGGATGATGACCTTTTGATCGAGCCCGGCGCGGTGCAAGGCCAGCGCCAGGCGGACGAAAAACGCCTCCGCGCCGCCGAACTCGGCCCCCGCCATGGCTTGCACGACCCGCATGGGCCCTCCTACTCGATCAACGATTCAAAAGCCGCCGCCGCGTCGGCCCAGCGCCAGGACCGCTGTCGTTGGATAGCGGACTCGTGGTGCCGGCGCCACAGACCGTCGTCGCTGAGCAGCCGCACCGCGGCGTCGGCGAATTGGATCCGATCCTTGGTCACGAACCCGGTTTCGCCATCGACCACGCGCTCGATCACCGACCCCCTGTTCTGGACCACCGCGGGCAGGCCCATGGCCTGCGCCTCGCCGACGGCCAGGCAGAAAGTCTCATTCACGTCCCCCCGGTATAACATGCAGCGCGCCTCGCGGAACGCCTCGATTAGGCCGGCCTTCGGCTTCGGGCCCATGATCCGGACGCCGGCGCCGGCGAGTGCGCGGGCCTGGCGGATGACCGCGTCCATCTCGCCCTCCTTGTCCCGGCCGACGGCGCCGTAGGTGGTGGCACCCGTATAGAGGTGCAACTCGGCGCCGGGGACCGCCGGCCGGATGCGTTCATCCCAGAGCCGCAGCAGCCAATCGAGGGAGCGCAGCGGATTGGAAGTGAACACGGCATGCGGCGGCGGCGCCTCGGCGCGCGGCTCGGCGTCGAAGAAATCCTCGGAGATCCCGTAGGGGATCACCACCCGTGGGCCGCCCGGCGCCCAGCCTGGATAGGTGGTCGCGTGGACGGTACCGATGAAAACGATCGGCGGCTTGGCGCGCCACAATTTCGAGAGATAGCGCCATTTCATCAGGTAGCCGGCCGGATTGTGGATCCAGAAGACGGTGCGCCTCGCTTCCGGCATCCGCTCGATCAACTTGTCGCCGCGGTTGGCGATATAGAGGTCGACGTCGCCGGGCCAGGCGCCGTCGTCGATGGGCCGCCAGGCGACGCCGGCGTGGTCGAGGCGCTCGGGACACTTGTTGCGGACCTCGACCTCGTGGCCGCGCGCCGCCAGTTCGTTGACCAGATTGATGACCGACGATTCGACGCCGCCCAAGGGGCCGGCTTCGAGGCTGCGGCCGTCGAACACGATGCCGTCGTCGGCGAGCAGGATGCGCGCCACCTAATCGTTCTCCATCTTGGCCTTGAGGTGCGACAACAGCGGATACAGCCCGGCGCAGAGCGCGATCACCAACCCGTAGCCGCCTTCCCGGTAACCCTTGCGGAACACATAGCACTTGATGAACCGGGAAAACAGGCGACGCACGTTATTCGCGGTCGAGCCGACCTGGCCGGATTCGCGCAGGTCCTTGGCGCGCGCCGTCGAGTAGCTGTCGAGGCGGCGCAGCATGTCGGAGATGTTGCGGTCGACGTAGTGCTCGAGGCGTTCGCTGAGCATGGCGCCCTTGCGGCCCGACCAGGTGAGCGCCGGATGCACCCGCTGGTCGCCCCAGACCTTGACGCCGTTGCGGAACAGGCCCGGATAGGCGGCCTTGCCGAAGGACGCGCCCCAGCCCCAGCGCACCAGCTTGCCGCCGATGTAGTTGTCGACGGGAATCTCGTGCCAGTCGGCGCCGGAGGTCTCGGCGACGCCGCGGATTTCCTCGGCGAGCGCCGCCGGCACCCGTTCGTCGGCGTCGATCTCGAACACCCATTCGCCGGCGCAGGCGGCGATGCCGGCGTTGCGGCGCTGCCCCTCGGTCGGCCAGTCGCCGGCGACGACGCGATCCGTGAACCGCCGGGCGATGGCTTCCGAGCCGTCCGTGCAGGCGTCCAGCAGGACGACGATCTCATCGGCGAACTTCAAGGTCTCCAGGCACTCGGCGAGCTGCGCCTCCTCGTCGTGGACGCTGATCACCGCCGACAGCTTGGGGGCCGCGCCGCTCATGCGGGGGCCTCGCCGCATCGGCGCCAAAGCTCGGCCAGCGCGCCCTCAACCCGGTCGACGGTGAGGCTGTCCATGAGGCTGTCGGACGTCACGTGATTGAAGCCCTCGGGGTGGATGGTGTCGAAGGACTCGGGCGTCCTGACGGCGGCGCACTTCGGTCCCCACGGCGCGTACAGTTCCTCGCGGCTCGGGCCGAACAGGCCGAGGGTCGGCACCCCGGCGGCGGCGGCGATGTGCATCAGCCCGGAATCGTTGCCGACGTAGGCCTGGCAGCGGTTCAGGCAGGCGTAGATGTCGAGCAGGCCGGTCCGGCCGATGAGGTCGATGCAGCGGTCCGCGGGCAGGGCCTCGATCAGGCTGACCACCTGAGGGCGCTCGTCGTCGCGGCCGAACAGCGCGATCCGGCCACCCGGCAGCAACCCGTCCGGTGCGGTCACCCGGAGGCAGAGCTCGGCGAAGCTCTCGGCGCGCCAGGTCTTGGCCCGCCAGTTGGCGGTCGGTCCCGCCGCCAGGACGGGCGGGCCGTCGGGGATCATCGCCCGGGCGCGCGCGTCGTGGTCCGGGGTCGTCCACAGCCGGGGCGCCGGGGGCTGGCTTTCGAGGCCGAGGATCCGGGCCAGGCCAATCAACCGGTGCTCGGTATTGCGGCTGCGCCTCAGATGACGCTGGCGCTTCGCCGGCAGGATGTAGCTGAGCGGCGCGTTGCGGAGATCGACGACCAAATCCCAGAGACGCCCGGCGCAGAGCGCCCAGAGCCGCGCCCAGTGCAGCGACATCACCATCTTCTCGAGCACGATGATCCGTTCCAGCCCGGGCACCGCGGCGAACAGGTCGGCAGCCGTCGGGCCGCAGGCGACGGTGATCTTGGCACCCGGATGACTGTCGATGAGATGCGCCAGCAGACCCGTCGACAAGACCGCGTCGCCAACCCGCGTGGAACTGATGAACAAGATCCGCATGAAGCGTTTATACGACCGGTCGAAAGCCTTGAAAAGGCAAGGCTTCGGCGCACCGGGGGCTTGCATCGGCGGGCCTCCGGCACCACCTTTGACGGGGCTGCGACGAGGAGAGACCGATGAGCGAGCTGAGCTACGCCGCGCTGGCCGGACGCGGCGTCCTGAGGGTCGACGGACCGGACGCCCGGAGCTTCCTGCAGGGCCTGATTTCCAACGACGTCGACAAGGTCGCGCCGGACCGCGCCGTTCACGCCGCCCTGCTGACGCCGCAGGGCAAGTACCTGTTCGATTTCTTCATCTTCGAGCACGACGGCGGCCTGTTCCTCGATTGCGAGGCCGCGCGCATCGCCGAGCTGATGAAGCGGCTGACCATGTACAAGCTGCGCGCCGACGCCGGCCTCGAGGACGTTTCCGGCGATTGGACCGCGGCCGCCGCCTGGGGCGCCGGCGCGGCGGCCGCCGTCGAATTGCCGGAAACGGCGGGCGCCGCGGCGCCCTGGTCGGGCGGCGCCGTCTGCGTCGACCCGCGCCTCGCCGCCGCCGGCCTGCGCGCCCTGCTGCCGGCGGCCGGCGCCGGCGCGGCGCTCGAGGCGGCGGGGTTCCAGGCCGCCTGCGCGGCGGCCTACGACGCGCACCGCCTGGCCCTCGGCCTCCCCGACGGCAGCCGCGACATGGTGGCGGAGAAATCGATCTTGCTCGAAAGCGGCTTCGACGAGCTCAACGGCGTCGACTGGAACAAGGGCTGCTACATGGGCCAGGAACTGACCGCGCGGACCAAGTACCGGGGCCTGGTGAAGAAGCGCCTGGTGCCGGTCGACATCGACGGCCCGCCGCCCGAGGCCGGCACGCCGGTGATGAACGGCGACAAGGAGGCCGGCGAAATGCGGTCCAGCCTGGACGGCCGCGGATTGGCGCTGATCCGCCTCGAGCACCTCGACGACGCGGAGGCGCGGCTCACCGCCGGCGACGCCACCGTGCAGGCCCGCAAGCCCGCCTGGGCCGACTTCTGATCGACGGCCGCCGGTTATCCCTTCACTCCGGCCGGCCGCCGCATTAGGCTCTCGCCATGGGCAGGGTCGGAGACATCTTCAGACTTTCGCCGCGGATGCTGAGCCCGGTGGTCCGGGCCTACGAGCGGCGGCTTCAGCGCTACGGGCCGACGGCCCGGGGCGTGTTCTGGAAGGACGCCGACTGGCAGCTCCGCCGCTATCAGGTCCTGGAACGCATCTTCGACGCCGACGCAGACGCCGGCGGCGTCACCATCCACGACTTCGGCTGCGGTTACGGCGGCCTGTTCGAGTACCTCGCCGACAAGCCGGTGATGCGCATGAGCCGCTACATCGGCACCGACATGAGCCGCGCCATGATCGAGGCGGCGAAGGCCCGCATCGACGACCCGCGGGCGCATTTCGTGCGCGGCGTCGGCGCCGTCGAGGATGCCGACTACACCTTGGTGTCGGGCACCTACAACATGCACATGGGCGCCGATCCGGCGGCCTGGGCCGACTACATCAAGGCTAGCCTGATGCAGATCTGGGCCCGCACCCGGCGCGGCCTGGCCTTCAACCTGCTGAGCCACGACAGCGCCGAGCAATTCGACGGCCTCTACTACGCCGACCCGCTGGCGTTCCTGGAATTCTCCCGCGAGAAGCTCTCCGAGACCGCCGAGATCGCCACCGACCCGCCGCTCCCCGACTTCACCATCTTCGTCAGGCGTTCGAAATCGTAGGAATTCACAATATATATATACACATTTAATACACAACATATTGAATTCTCGATTTAGATATGTATACTATACACATCAATGAGCATCAGCAGCCGCGAGATTATCAGACAACTTCAGGCTCACGGCTGGATAGAGGTCGCGCGGCGTGGGTCGCACGCCCAATTCAAGCACCCGAATAAGAAGGGGCGCGTGACGGTCCCGCATCCGAAAAAGGATCTTCCGAAAGGCACGATAAAGAGCATCGAACGTCAGTCAGACATCAATTTCAAATGAGGTAAAATTGAATGCTCCGTTTTTATCCCGCGATCGTACATAAGGACCCGGACAGCGATTTTGGTGTCTCATTTCCGGATTTTCCTGGATGCGTGACTGCAGGTCTTACCCAAACGGAAGCCCTTGTCTTTGCCAAGGAAGCATTAGCACTTCACGTGGAAGGCATTATCGCCGACGGAGACGAATTGCCTCATCCGACCTCCCTCGAACATCTTGAAAGCGATATCGCTGAAGATGGACAAGTCGCGGTTTCTTTGATCGAAGTTGTTCTTCCTGGCCGAAGCAAGCGAATCAACATCACCATCGAAGAATCGCTGTTGAATGAGATCGACTCAGCCATCGGTATACTCGGCACCAACCGATCAGCATTCCTAGGAGAGGCGGCCAGACACAAGCTCGGTGAAGTGTTCACCTGGCGCCTGGAAAAAGCGACAGCGCAAACAGGGAGCGTCATTGGTGCCGTGGACCGGATAATCAGAGAAGACAACAAGGCAAAGATTCGCGAGGATCATCCGCCGGAAATCGGCAAGATCGGCCGATCAGGTTACGAATGAACCACAAGCCTCTCGATTGGCGCGGCTGAACGGCGGACCGCCCTACTCGACCGCCGCCGCGATCTCCTCGGCCAGGGCGCCGATGGCGTCCATGTCGCCGGGCACCAGTTCCCAGTTCATGGTGGCGCCGTCGTCGGCGCTCCTCGGGATGATGTGCATGTGCAGGTGGAACACCGACTGCTTGGCGCCGGGCCCGTTGGCCTGCAAAAGGTTCATGCCCTCCGGCTGGACCACCTTGTCGACCGCGGTGGCGACCCGGCGCACCGTCGCCATGGTCGGCCCGAACCACTCGTCGGGGGTGGCGTAGAGGTTCTCCGCATGGAACTTCGGGATCACCAGGGCGTGGCCCGGGTTGATCGGATTGATGTCCATGAAGGCGAAGGTCTGGTCGTCCTCGAACACCTTGAAGCTCGGAATCTCGCCGCGGATGATCTTGCAGAAAATGCAGTCCTCGACCAGGTGGCCGCCGTCGTCGCTCATCGCTCTCTCCCCGCCAATGAATGGACCGAGTGCGCACGCTGCATGGCGCCTCTCCGCCTGTCAAGGATCGAACCGGTGCAGATCGGCCGAAACCTGTGCCCGCGCCGCACAAATAGCTGCCATGCAATAATCGCGTTGGTCGCCGGACGCCGATGGGGGTAGGTATACGCCCACACCGCAACGCAACTAGAGGTTCGCCGGCGGCACGCCAGCCGGCCTCCAATAACAAGGAGAAACGACCATGGGCAAGAAAGCCACGCTCAAAAATCAAAGTTGGGTCTACCTGGTTGGCGCCTTCGGCGTCCTGATTAGCCTCGGGGTCGCGCTCGCCTAGGCGCAGACGAGGTAGGTTCAAGGAGAACGGCGGGGCCTTCCCGCCGTTTTTTTTACGCGCCCGCGCCGGCGCGCACCCATAGTCTTCGTCCGCCGTTGTACGCAATTGTCCGCGTTTCCCGGGGCGGCGGCGGATGACCGTTTAATGCCAGTGCCTTAGCCTGAGGACATTCGCGACTTTTTTGCGACCGATGTCGCAAATGTCCGCCTTTGTCCGCCGTTCGGTCGCGTTTTCTAAGCCCTTCCATTTTCCCTCCCCCCTTGCGGGGGAGGGTCAGGGTGGGGG
>JAPPPF010000285.1 GCA_028817665.1 Magnetovibrio sp.
CCACAGCCGTTTCTCGTTGGGCATGTCGTTGACCGGCGAGCCGCCACAGTACTCATCCATCAGCTTCTGCAGGCGGTCGAGGCCCTGGCGCGGGTTGATGTAGTGCGGATTGACGTCGCCGGCGACGATCTCGTTGCGGTAGGTCTTGTAATGCTCGAGCGGCTTGTAGATCTGCTCCTTGCGCTTGTTGATCTGCTTCTCGGAGACCTTGATGCCTTCGCCCTTGCCGTCGTCGATGTACTTGCACGCGGCCTTCGCGGCCAGGCGTCCCTCGGTGAACGATCCCGACGAGAAGGCGTGCGGTGTGCCGCCGACCGCGTCGCCGGCGCCGAACAGACCCTCGACCGTCATCATCCGGTTGTAGCCCCAGTAGTATTCCGGCGGGGACACGTCCTCGGGGCCCGAGCACCAGGCGCCCGAGCCGGTGGCGTGGGAGCCCATGACGTAGGGTTCGGACGTGGTCAGTTCCGGGTTCTCGTTCTTCGGATCGACGTCCGTGGCGGCCCACAGCACGGCCTGGCCGACGGTCATGCCGAGGAAGTTGTGCCAGCCGATCTCCTCGAGGTGCGGATCCTGGAAGGCTTCCATGGTGACCATGTGGATCGGGCCGCGGCCGGCGTTGATCTCGTTGATCAGGGCATGGTTCCGAAGGCACGTCGGGATCGGCCGGTGGGTCAGGTGCGAGACCTCCGGGTCCAGGTATTCCTTGCCGACCATTTCCTGCAGGCTCGGGAACCAGTTCGATTCGTACTCTTCGCCGAGACCGTTCTGGGTGTAGGTCTTGAGGTGCAGGAAGTAGGCGCCGACCGGGCCGTAGCCGTCCTTGAACCGCGCCAGCACGATGCGGTTCTCCATCTGGGTCATCTTGGCGCCGGCCTCGATCATCAGGCCATAGGCGGAGCCGGACGACCAGGGCGCGTACCAGACGCGGCCCGCGCCTTCGCCCGTGGACTGCGGCTTGAAGATGTTCGACGCGCCGCCGGCGCCGCAGATCACCGTCTTCGACTTGAAGACGTGGAAGTCGCCGGTGCGGACGTTGAAGCCGACGGCCCCGGCGATCCGGTTCTCCTTGGCCTCGTCCATCAGGAGATGGGTCACGCAGATCCGGTTGAACACCTTGTCGGCCGACTTCTTCGCGGCCTCGGCGACGATGGGCTTGTAGCTCTCGCCGTGAATCATGATCTGCCATCGGCCTTCGCGCAGGTAGGTGCCCTTCTCCTTGTCGCGCATGATCGGCAGGCCCCACTCCTCGAACTGGTGCACCGTGGAATCCACGTGGCGCGCCATGTCGAACAGCAGGTCCTCGCGGACCAGGCCCATCAGGTCGATGCGCGCGTAGCGCACGTGGTCTTCCGGGTTGTTCTCGCCGAACCGGGTGCCCATGTAGCAGTTGATCGCGTAGAGCCCCTGGGCGACGGCGCCGGAGCGGTCGATGTTGGCTTTTTCGGCGATGACGATTTTCTTGTCCTGGCCCCAGAAGCGCGCCTCGAAGGCCGCGCCGGTTCCGCCGAGGCCGGCGCCGGCGACCAGAATGTCGATGTTGTCTTCTACGATCGTTTTGTAAGCCATCAGTAATACACGCCCTTCTTCATCGTGAGGCCATTCGATTCCAAGGTATGCAATCCGCCGTCATCGAAGCGGAGATACTTCGGCTCGTTGTACAGCAGCTGACTGTCGAGCATTTCCTGGGTCGGGCCCTCGACGTCCCGGAGCTGCGGCTGGCCGGTGCCCCAGGGTTTGGTTGAGATCGGCGCGAGCAGGTTCATGTCCTTCTCGCCGTTGCGGAACTTGATCCGCCAGGCGATGACGCCCTTTTCCTCGTCGCGGTCGACGCGGACGCTGTGGCCGAGCGGCGCGAAGTCGGCGTAGCCGCGCACGTCGATGGCGTGCTGCGGGCAGGCCTTGACGCAGGAGTAGCACTCCCAGCACATGTTGGGCTCGATGTTGTAGGCGCGCCGGTAGGTGGTATCGATGTGCATGATATCGGACGGGCAGATATCGACGCAGTGCCCACATCCATCGCATCTGGTCATGTAAACGAAAGTCGGCATGGTTCGGTTTCTCTCTAGTCAGAAGATTGAATGGGGGCGATCTCAGTAGTGGCGCGGCTGCTCGCGTTTGATGCCGAGGCCCATGTAGCCGGGTTTCTCGCCCAGGTATTCCGGAATATCGGGAAACTTCTTCTGCAGCTCGGGATCCGACAAGTCGCCGATCTCGGGCATGTTCTCCCGGGACCCGTCGGCTTTCATGACCCGTTTCTGGAAGGCCGCCGCGGGCTTGAAGAACATGTGCGCGAACTTCGACCAAAGCACGCCGCCGAACAGCACCGTCGAGGCGATGATGAACAGCGCCAGCCAGAGGTTCGTGCCGGCGCCGGTGAGCGACCAGATGAGCCCGAAGGTGGTGGTGCCCAGCAAGGACAGGATGAACAGGTCGGCGCGCACGACGCGGTACCAGGGGTTGCCCTCGGCCGAGACGTCGACGCGGATGCAGAACCAGAACCAGTAGCCGCCGACGCAGACCATCGCCGCGCCCAGGTGCCAGAGCTGCGCGACGAGCGCCGGCGCCGGCCGGTCCGTGTAGGCGAACACCAAGCCGATGGTCGAGACCAGGAACACGATGAACCCGTACATGGTCAGGAGGTGCGACATCCGGCGCTTCGGATTGCAGAACTCGGCCGACGTCAGCACGTCCTCGGCGACGGTCTTGACGGCGATGCCCATCTTCTCGCCGCCGCCGAGCTCGCGTTTCCGCATGGCCTCGGCCGACTTCGATTTCTCGAAGAAGAACTTGGCGCTGCCCTTGTGGATGACGTCGATCAAGGTGCCGCCGACGACCAGAAGCGCCATGACGACCACGTAGGCCTGCATGACCGCGAGCGGAATGGTTGCCGAAAGCTCGGCGAATGGATTCATGCTGAACATCAATTTGCCCCAACGCTAGTCATTGGAATGCCCGCGCGGCCGGCGCTGGCGTCCGTGTGAACGTGACTCGACATGTGTCTGAATTCCTCCCCCGTCTCTCCAACGTGTGCCGCCGCGGATCAACGCGCTATCCATAGCAAATTCGGCGGGAGAAGCAAATAACCAACGGAAATGAGATTTTTCGTCTCAATATTGGGGATGCTTGCTGGGCCTGCGATGGATCGTCGTTGGTCTCCGGCCTCTCCTCCAGGCCCGTTGCCCGGACCTTGAAATCATTTCCGAAAGCTTCGAGTTTCCGGGCTTTCGGGTCAACCCCGGGGCCGTTCTGGCCCAATGAATCCGGGCGATTGGCCCTAAGTATGCGGGGTTATTCATATTCGAAAAATGTAAAGTATCGGGCGGTCCCTGTCAACGCGCCGCAGGCCTCCGCCGAGGCCGGCATTGACGGCGCCAGCCGAGTTCCGGAGACTGGCCGGCCCGCCTGATGAGTCCCGAAGACGAAGGAAGACGAGCATGAGCGAAAAACGCCAACCGCCCCTCGACGGCGTCCGGGTATTGGAGTTCGGCCAGGTCCTGGCCATTCCCTACGCCGGCATGGTCCTCGCCGACCAGGGCGCCGAGGTGATCAAGATCGAGCCGCCGACGGGCGAGGCCAGCCGCTTCTACACGCCCCCCGAGCTGGACGGCCAGTCGCCCTATTACCTGCACGCCAACCGCAACAAGCTGGGCCTGGCGCTGGATCTGAAGAGCGACGAGGGGCGTGCCGCCGTCATGGCCATGGCGGCCAACGCCGACGTGGTCCTGGAGAACTACCGGGCCGGCGTCATGGACCGCCTCGGCATCGGCTACGCGGCGCTCAGGGCGGTCAATCCGGGGCTCGTCTACTGCGCCGTGTCGGGCTACGGGCGCTCAGGCCCATTGGCCGACCGGGCCGGCTACGATCCCATCGCCCAGGCCGAATCGGGGATGATGTCCATGTCCGGCGAGAAGGACGGCGGGCCGGTGCGCACCGGATCGTCCATCGTCGACATGATGACCGGGGTGATCTGCGCCCAGGCCGTCACCGCGGCGCTGCTGGCGCGCGGCGACGGCGGCGAAGGCCAGTACATCGAGGCCAACCTCTTCGGCACCGCCGTCAACATGCTGGTCAACTTCGCCGCCCAGGCGCTGCTCACCGGCGACAACCCGTCGCGCGGCGGCAACGGCAGCCAGGCGGCGCAGCCCTCGGGCGTCTACGCCAGCGCCGACGGCGAGTTCATGCTGACCGTCGGCGGCGAGGTCCAGTACCGGCGGTTCTGCGAGAAGGTTCTGGAACGCCCCGAGCTGGCCGACGATCCGCGCTTCGCCACCAACAAGGCGCGGGTCGATAACCGGTCCGAACTGACCGAGGCGCTGAACGCGGTCTTCGCCACCCGGCCGAACGCTGAATGGCTGGCGTCGATGCAGGAACACGGGGTGCCGGCGGGCGAGATCAATTCCATCCAGGGCGCGTTGAATTCGGAGATGGCGGCGGCCGTCGGCCTAGTCGGTTCGGCGCCGCACGCGACGCTCGGCGAGCTGCTGACCCTGATGCCGTCCTACGCGCTCTCCGGCACGCCGCTCCGCGACCCGGTGGCGGCGCCGCTGCTGGGCCAGCACACCCGCGAGGTGCTTGCCGGCGTCGCCGGTTTCGACGCGGACCGGATCGAGGCCATGGTCGCGGCCGGTTCGGCGGTCGAGCCGGGCTAGGCGGCGGCGCTACTCGGCGCCGCCCTTCCTGAGCCCCGCGATCCAGCGGCAGACGACGTAGAAGATCGGCGTGAACAGGAGACCGAAGAAGGTCACGCCGATCATGCCCGAGAACACCGCGGTGCCGAGCGCCCGGCGCATCTCGGCGCCGGCGCCGGACGCGATGACCAGCGGCACGACGCCGAGGATGAAGGCGAAGGCGGTCATCAGGATAGGGCGCAGCCGCACCCGGGCCGCCTCGATGGCGGCCTCCATGCGGTTCATGCCGTCTTCCTCGGCCTGCTTGGCGAACTCGACGATGAGGATGGCGTTCTTCGCCGCTAGCCCGATCAGCACGACGAAGCCGATCTGCACCAGGATGTTGCTGTCCATGCCCCGCAGCCCGACGCCGACGACGGCGGCCAACAGGCACATGGGCACGATCAGGATCACCGCCAGCGGCAACAGCCAGCTCTCGTACATGGCGGCGAGCAGCAGGAAGACGAAGACCACGGCCAGCGCGAAGGCGATGATCGCGGTGTCGCCGGCGAGCTTCTCCTGCAAGGCCAGCTCGGTCCATTCGAAGTCGAAACCGTCGGGCAGCACCTTCGCCGCGATGGCCTCGACCCGGGCCAGCGCCTCGCCCGTGGAGATCGACGGAATCTTCGCGCCCTGCACCTCGGCGGCCGGGTAGAGGTTGTAGCGCGGCACCCGGTGCGGGCCGGTGATGTCGTGGAAGGTGGCGACCGAGCCGATCGGCACCATGGCGCCCGTGGTCGAGCGCGCCCTGAGCTTGGCGACGTCGCCGGGCCGGTCGCGGAACGGCCCGTCGGCCTGCGCCGTCACCCGGTAGGTGCGGCCCAGGTAATTGAAATCGTTGACGTAGGCCGAGCCGATGAAGACCTCCAGCGCTTCCAGAACCCGTTCCGCCGGGACGTCGAGGATCTCGGCCTTCACCCGGTCGATGTCAGCGTAGACCTTGGGCGTCGACGTGTTGAACAGGGTGAAGGCGCGGACCAGGCCGGGATCCTGGTTGGCGGCGCCGATCAGCGTCCGGGCCGCCTTCTCCAGCGCCCGGATGCCGCGCCCGGCGCGGTCCTGGACGTAGAGCTTCCAGCCGCCGCCCGATCCGATGCCGCGCACCGGCGGCGGCGCCAGGATGAAGATGAAGGCGTCCTGGATGGCGAACAGGCTGCCCTGGATCTCGCGAAGCACCTTCTCCGCCGTGGCGCCGCGCTTGGCGCGCTCGCCGATGTCCTTCATGGGGATGAAGATGGCGCCGGCGTTCGGCGCGTTGGTGAAGGTGGCGCCGTCGAAGCCGGCGAAGCCGACGGCGTTCTGGACCTCGGGGTGCTTGCGGATGATCGAGATGGCGCGCTGCACGACGGCGTCGGTGCGGGCCAGGCTGGAGCCGGCCGGCAACTGGACGACGGTGATCAGGTAGCCCTGGTCCTGGTCGGGGATGAAGCCCGTCGGCGTCGCCTGGAACTGCTGCACGGTCAGCGCCATCAGGCCGGCGTAGGCGACCAGCGCGACCACCGCCATGCGGACCAGGCGCTTGGTCAGCGCCGCGTAGGCCGTCGACAGGCGCTCGAACACCCAGTTGAAGCCGTCGGCGAACTTGCGGAACGGCCATCCCACGACGCCGAACAGCCCGCCCGGCGGCGCCGGGCTGTGCGGCTTAAGGAGCAGCGCGCAAAGCGCCGGCG
Source organism: Magnetovibrio sp. (assembly GCA_028817665.1). Lineage (GTDB taxonomy): Bacteria > Pseudomonadota > Alphaproteobacteria > Rhodospirillales > Casp-alpha2 > UBA3470. The sequence continues at coordinate 6,341 of JAPPPF010000285.1, forward strand.
ACAGGGTCAGCGAGACGATCATCGAGAGCACCGTCGCCGTCGCCACGGTGATCGCGAACTGCGAGTAGAACTGCCCGGAAATGCCTTCGATGAAGGCGGTCGGCACGAACACCGCGACCAGCACCAGCGACATGGCGACGATCGCCGAGCCGACCTCGTCCATGGTCTTGTGCGCCGCCTCGCCGGCGCTCATGCCGCGCGCCATGTAGCGCTCGACGTTCTCGACCACGACGATGGCGTCGTCGACGACGATGCCGATGGCCAGCACTAGGCCGAACAGGGTCAGGTTGTTGATGGAATAGCCGAACACGGACATCACCAGGAAGGTGCCGATCAGCGAGATCGGAATGGCGACGATCGGGATCAGCGAGGCGCGGATGTTCTGGAGGAAGACGACGATCACCAGGACCACCAGCAGCGCCGCCTCAAGGATCGTCGTGTAGACGGCCTTCACCGACTCGGCGATGAATTCGGTCGGGTTGTAGACGATGGTGTGGGCGACGCCGGTGGGGAAGTCCTTGGCCAACTCGTCCATGGTGTTGATCAGGGTTTCCGCCGTTTCCAGGGCGTTCGAGCCGGGCCGCTGGAAGATCAGGATCGGCAGCGCCGTGGAACCGTCCAGATAGCCGATGGTCGAGTAGTCCTGCGAGCCCAGTTCGACCCGGGCGACGTCGCGGACCCGCACCGTCGCCGTGCCCTCGCCGCGCTTGACGACGATGTTGCCGAACTCCTGCGGCGCGATCAGCCGCCCCTGGGTCTCGACGTTGAGCTCGAAGGCGCCGGGTTTCTCGACCGGCAGTTGGTTGATGATCCCGGACGCCACCTGGACGTTGTTCTGACGCAGCGCCTCGACGACCTCGCCGGCGGTCATGTTGAGGCTGGCGATGCGGTCGGGGTCGAGCCAGACCCGCATGGAGTAGGCGCGCTCGGCGAACACCCGGGCCTCGCCGACGCCGTTGATGCGGGCCAGCCGGTCGACGATCTGGGTGCGCGCGTAGTTGGAGATGTAGAGCTGGTCGCGCGAGCCGTCCGGCGACAACAGGTGGATCACCATCATCAGGTCGGGCGAGCTCTTTCGCACCGTGACACCGAGCCGGCGCACCGGTTCGGGCAGACGCGCCTCGGCGATGGCGACCCGGTTCTGGACCAGCACCTGGGCGAAGTCGAGATCGGTGCCGAGCTTGAAGGTCGCGGTCAGGGCGAGGCGGCCGTCGCCGGTCGCCTCCGACTTCATGTAGATCATGTTCTCGACGCCGTTGATCTCCTGTTCCAAGGGCGTCGCCACGGTATCGGCGATGGTCTCGGCCGAGGCGCCGGGGTAGGTGGCGCTGACCTGAATGGTCGGCGGCGCGACCTCGGGGTATTGCGCCACCGGCAGGCTGGTGAACGACAGCGCGCCCAGCAGCGTGATCAGGATCGAGATCACCGTCGCGAAGATCGGATGATCGACGAAGAAATGGGTGAACTTCATAGCCTTGGTTCCGCCGGCGGTCCGCTCATGAGCCCGATTTCGGCTTCAGGCTGCCGTCGGGCTGCAGGATCTTTTCCCGCGGGGCGACGGTGGCGCCGGGCCGGCCGCGCTGTAGGCCTTGGACGATCACCAAGTCGTTCTCGCCGACGCCGCCGCGGACGACCCGCAGGCCTTCGTGCAGCGGCCCGAGATCGACGGGGCTGGCCGCCACCTTGCCCTTGGCGTCGACCAGGAAGACGATCTTCCGGTTCTGGTCGGAAACGATGGCGCTGTCGGGGATCAACAGCGCTTCGTATTCCTCCGAGCCGGCGACGCGGAGCCGCCCGAAGACGCCCGGCGTCAGGAACCCGTCGGGGTTGTCGAAGCGCGCCTGGGCACGGATCGTCGCGGTCTCCGGCGACAGTTCGTTGTCGACGAAGTTCATGCGGCCCGCGTATTTGAACTCGTCCTCGTCCATCAGCCGGAGCGACACGGGTTTGTCCTTCTCGCGCGAGTACGAACGCTGACCGGTTTGGTGCAGGCGCGCGTACTTCAGGAACTCCGCCTCCGACGCGGTGAAGGTGAACAGGATCGGGTCGATGGAGACCAGCGTGGTCAACAGCGTCGCCTGGGACGAGCCGCCGGCGACGAGGTTGCCGGCGTCGATGCGTGCGTCGGAAACCCGCCCGGCGATCGGCGCCTTGACGTGAGTGAATTCCAGATCGAGCTCGGCGATCCGCACCTGGGCGCGCGCCGCCAGCACGTCGGTGCGCGTGGTCTCGCGTTCGGCGCGGCGCTGATCCAGCACCTCGCGCGAGGTGTGGCCGCGCTTCACCAGGGTCTCGGCGCGTTTCAGTTCGCGCTCGGCCAGCTTGAACTTCGACTGCGCGCCCTCCAGCGTGGCCTTGGCGGCGGCCAGCTCGGCCTGGAACGGCCGCGGGTCGATGATGAACAGCAGCTGGCCCTTTTCCACCAACTGGCCTTCCTTGAAGTGGATGGAATCGAGGAAACCCGAGACCCGGGCCCGGATCTCGACGCGCTTTTGGGCCTCGAAGCGGCCGGTGTATTCGTCCCATTCGACGATCTTCTTGATCAGCGGCTTGGCCACGGTGACCGGCAGCGGGCCTTGCTGGGCGGCGGCGGGGGCGGAAACGGCGATCATCAGGCCGCCAAGGGCGGCGGCCAGCATCAGGCGAGACGAACGGAACACGGCAATGGCCCTATGGGCAATGGGATCGTGGTTGTCTAGGCTAGCACATGTCTGAACACGACGGGCGCCGCCCTTTCAAGGAACGGCGCCCGGCGATGATTTAGCCTGTCTGGCCGCTATTTCAAGCCCGCGTAGCATTCCTGCAGGATCGCCACCACCTCGGGACGCGAGAACTCGGGCGGGATCGCCTCGCCCTCCGACAGCATGCGCCGCTGGTCGGTGCCGGAGATGTGGATCTGATCTTCCTTGCCGTGCGGGCAGGTCTTTGCCGTCGCCATGCCGTAGCACTTGGTGCAGTAGAAGGTGATGTCGATCTTCAACGGCCGGGTCTCGATGGCGCCGTCGTCGATCTCGTCGAAGATGTGGTGCGCGTCGAAGGGGCCGTAGTAGTCGCCGACGCCGGCGTGGTCGCGCCCGACGATCAGGTGCGAGCAGCCGTAGTTCTGGCGGATCAGGGCGTGGAACAGGGCCTCGCGCGGGCCGGCGTAGCGCATCTCGATGGGGTAGCCGGCCTGGATCACGGTGCCGTCGCGGAAGTAGTTGTCGATCATCGCCTGGATCGCCTTGGTGCGCACGTCGGCGGGGATGTCGCCGGCCTTCAGCTTGCCCAGCACCTGGTGGATGAACACCCCGTCGGTGACCTCGACGGCGATCTTCACCAGATGCTCGTGGCTGCGGTGCATGGGGTTGCGGGTCTGGAAGGCGGCGACCCGCGACCAGCCCTTTTCCTCGAACATCTTCCGCGATTCGTCGGGGCGCACGTAGAGATCGGCGAACTGGGCCGGGAACTCGCCCTCGTCGAGGACGGTGACCGGGCCGGCGAGGTTGACGTCGCCCTGTTCCATGACCTTGGCGACGCCCGGATGCTCGGTGTCGGTGGTCTTGTAGACGTGCGCGCACTCGAGCGCCTTGTCGGGCTCGTACATCTCGGTCACCGTCATCACCGCCATGGTCCGCTGGCTGTCGGCGTCGACCAGCGCCACCTCCTCGCCGATCGCGAGGGTGTTGGCCAGGTCCTGGCCCGCCGACAGGGTCACCGGGATCGGCCAGAAGGTGCCGTCGGCCAGTTTCATGTCGGTGCAGGTGCCGCGCCAATCGGCCTCGCCCATGAAGCCCGCGAGCGGCGTGTAGGCGCCCATCGACAGCATCAGCACGTCGGAGACCTCGCGGCTGGTCATCGGAATCTTCTTCAAGGTCTCGGCGCGGGCCAGGCCGTCGGCGCGATCGGCAACCGGGGCCAGCAGGGGTTTCAGCGGGCCGCCGCCGTGCGGGGGGACGAGTTTCGACATGATCTTCGCTGCTCCTCGTATGAAGTTCAGCCGCCCCTTGCGCGACGGCGGCGCCACCCTAAAGCCCTTCACCGGAAGGCGCAAAGGATTTGCCGGCCCCCCAGGCCTATGGAACACTTGCGCCCAGTCGCCCTGGAAACGACGGGAAAATCGATGGTTTGGACACGTGCCACCGCGTTGATCGTCGCCACGGTTCTGGCCGCCGCCTGTGCCGGCCCGATCGTGCACGAGCACGACAAGCACTGGTGGACCACGAACCCCGCCGCCGGCGAGAAGGAGTTCGCCTGGGCGGCGGTGCGCTGCGGCGTGCCACGCGCCGCCTGGGAGGTCCGCGACGAGCGGCCGGGCGCGACGTTCCTCGAGATCCGCAAGTATTCATCCGAGTGCATGCGCCGCCACGGTTTCATCGCCAAGGACTGAGGGCCGGCCCGCCGCCGCGCTTCCAATCGCCGGTGGCCGGGCCTATCCTGAACGCGGCGGGCGACGAAACGACCGGGAACATCGGGCCATGGAATACACCAGCCTCACCGACGTGGTGCGCGACGGTCTGGCCTCGGCGTTCTATATCGGCCTGTCGCTGTTCGCCGTCGCCACGTTCCTGATCCTGACCGCCAACTTCAACAAGGCGCTGCTCGTCTACCGCGACCTCTGCAACCAGCTCGGCGCCCGCGACAAGCGGCTGCCGCCGAAGGTCATCTTCTGCGCCGGCGTCGCCTTCTTCGTCGCCGGCCTCGTGCTCTACGAGCCGACCTTCGTCGGGATCGGCATCGTCTCGCTGCCGCTCGTCGTGCTTTCGGTGCGCGACTTGAACCGGCGCGACCTGTTCGACGACCGCGACGATGGGCGGCAGGACGGCTGAGACGTCAGTCGGCCGCCTTGCCGTCGGGCGTCGCCGGACGGTCCAGGATTTCGAATGCCTCGTCGAAGGCAAGCACGTCGTAGAGGGTGCCGCTGTCGGACGGGCGGTGATCGTAGACGCTGCGGTACATGGAGCACGACCGGCAGTTCTCGGAGAACTCGCCGCGCATCTGCGCCTCGATCAGCGCCCGGTAACGCGGATTGGCGCTCGACAGGATCTCGGCCAGCGGCGTCTCCCGGAGATCGCCGAGCCGCAGGCTGCCGTCGACGTCGCGGCAGGCGCAGGCGTGGACTTGGCCGTCGGCCTTGATCTGCACCTCGCCGAAGATCTTGAAGCACGCGCCGCGCATGTAGATGTTGCGCCCGTCGGTCAGCTGGATGCCCAGGGGATCGACCTCGGACTGGTCGATCATGCCGCCCCATGTGTCATAGTCGACGTTCTCGGTGACCGTCGCGCGGCCGCTTTCCGAGAGCCGGCGCATGAGGTCCGAAAGTTCCGAGCCCTGGGCCAGGATGGAAGCGCCGGTATGTTTGGTGCGGACGTTGAAGTGGACGCCGTCGGCGGGCCGCCAGTCCTCGAGCAGGTCTTCGAGAACCTTCAGGTTGGCGACCAGCTTGTCGAACTGGCGGGCGCCCTTGCGGGTCGTTTCGGTGAAGGTTTCGGCGTCGTAACCGTAGATGCTGATGTAGAGCGCGTTCATCTTCCGGTAGCGGGGCAGGGCTCGTATCTGCGCCTCGCGGGCCAGGATGAAGTTGGTATAGAAGGAATAGGCGGCGACGCGTTCCTCGGCCTCCATGGCGTCGAACTTGCGCAGCAGGCCCGGGTCGGCGAAGGCGTCGCCGAGCATCGGCGTCGGGTGGATTTGGCTGAACCCCATGGCGCAGACCTCGTCGAGAATCTCGGCGAAGGCCTCGTCGTCCATCAGCGCGCCGGGCGGCGACTTCGGATAGGCGCAGAACCGGCAGGCCAGGTTGCAGCGGCCCGAGGTCTCGACGAAGATGGTGCGGCGGGGATGCGGGACGAATTCCCGGCCCGATAGCCGGTTCCAGTTGATGGCCAGGAAATTGCCTATGGATCTGCGAATCTCGCGCAGCGTGGTCATTCCGTAACCCCAAGACGATCCGTCAACGAGCCTCGAACCTAGTCAGTTTTGACGGCCTTGGAAACCGCCGGGGGTCATTCGACGGCGGGTGCCTTGGCCGCCATCGCCTTGATCGCGGCGGCGTCCATGCGGTAGGGCAGCCATTCGGACATGTGGCGGCAGTCGATGGCGTGATAGAAATCGCGGGTCGGGTTCCAGTCGAGAACGGCGAGGTCGATGCGGACGCAACCGCGGTCCCGGGCGAGGCCGGCGATCGCCGCCATCAAGGCGCGCCCGAGCCCAAAGCCGCGGGCGCGTTCCTCGACGAACAGGTCCTCCACGTAGATGCCGGCGCGGCCCTCCCAGGTGGAATAGTTGGGGAAGAACAGCGCGAAGCCGACGGCGTCGCCGTCGTGCTCGGCGATCAGGCATTCGAACCTCGGCCGCTCGCCGAAGCCGTCGCGCAGCAGGTCGGCGGCGGTCGTCTTCACCGATTCCGGCGGTTCGTTCTCGTAGGCGGCGAGGCCCTCGATCATCCGGACGATGGCGTCGGCGTCGTCGGGCCGGGCCCAGCGGACAGGGGCGGTGGCGTCGGTCGTTGTCATGGGGTGTCGGTCTCCGGCCATTGCAAGCGGCAGTATGTCACGGCGGGAAATTCGATCAAACCGTCGCGAGCGGGCGTGTTCCCGCCGCCCCGTGGCGCTATGATCCGGGAATCGAGAACGGTGAACGAGGGAGGCCGAACATGTGGCGAATGGCGTTATTGATCGTATTCCTGGCGGCCGGCGCGCCCGCGGGTGCGGCGGCGGAAACCCGGCTCGCGGACCCGAAGCCGAGCTTCGACAATCCGCGCAAGATCATGCTGCAGCTGACCAGCGGCGATCCGAGGGACATGAACAACATCCTGTGGAACGCCATCAACATCCAGAAGTTCTACGGCATCGACAACGTGAAGATCGCGATCATCGGCTGGGGCGACGGCATGAAGGCGTTCTACGCCAAGGAATCGCCGGTCCGGGCCCGGATCGAGAGCCAGCTCAAGTACGAGATCGAGTTCGTCGGCTGCGGCAACACGATGACCGCGACGCACCGCTCGCCGGACGAGCTGATCCCCGGCGTCAAGCACGTCACCGCCGGCATCGCCGAGGTCGTCGAGCGCCAGCTCGACGGCTGGGTCTACGTGCGGCCGTGAGCCCGACATGACCCGTCTCCTCTACGATCTCTGCGCCACCGGCGATCAGCGCTTCAGCCCCTACTGCTGGCGCGCCAAGCTGGCGCTCCGCCACAAGGGGCTCGACTACGAGACCGTGCCGGTCCGTTTCTCCGACAAGCACAAGATCGCCTTCAGCGGCCAGGACAAGATGCCGGTGCTCGACGACGGCGGTACCGTCGTCTTCGACAGCTTCGCCATCGCCGAATACCTGGAGGCGGCCTATCCCGAGGCGCCGAGCCTGTTTCCGGGCGCCAACGGCCGCCAATTGGCGCGAATGACCAATGACTGGGCCGACGGCATCCACCGCGAACTCCTGTCGTTCGTCGTCTACGATATCTACGGCCGCCTCCAGGT
>JAPPPF010000079.1:0-3985 GCA_028817665.1 Magnetovibrio sp.
ATCTCGGCCATACCATAGCCGGCATGTGCCGTCTGTAAACGGCCAAGCTTTTCTGTCATGGTTCGCATGCCCATCGAACGACGGAGGGAACGGCGGTGACAGCGCCTCGGAACATCGACGAAGAGCCGATCCGGGTCGGCGTGCTCGGCATCGGCGACCACGCGTCGCGGACCGTCGTCCCGGCGCTCCGCTCGTCGCCCGCCACCGTACTCCAGGCGGTCGCGACCCGCGACCCCGAGGTCCGCGCGGCGACGGCGGCCGAACACGGCTGCGCGGCCTACGCCGATTTGGACGCCATGCTGGCGGACGGCGACGTCGAGGCGGTGTTCGTCTGCACCCCCATCGGCCGCCACCACGACGACGGCCGGACGGTTCTGGAGGCGGGGCGGCACCTGTGGTGCGAGAAAGCCTTCACCGAGACCCACGATCAGGCCGCGGCGCTCGGCGCCCTGGCGGCAGGCCGGGACCGGGCGCTCTGCGTCTCCTGCCCGCCGCTCTATCACGGCCAGTTCGCCGTCATGGCCGGGCTGATCGCCGACGGCCGGGTCGGCGCCGTCCGGGCGATCACGGCGCGCTTCGGCTTTCCGCATCTGGAGCCGTCCGACCAGCGCTACGCGGCGGCCGGCGGCGGCGCGTTGCTGGACGCCGGTTTCTATACGGCCATCGTTCCGCAAGCGCTACTCGGCCAACCGCTCGAGGTGATCGGCGCCGCCCTGACCAACGACGCCGGCTACGCCGTCGACACCAGCGGTTCCGCGCTGCTGCGAAGCCCCGACGGGGTGACGGTCAACGCGGAGTGGGGATACGGGCGCGACTACGTCAACGAATTGGTGGTCTGGGGAGAAACCGGTTCGGTGACGGCGGCGCCGGCCTACTCGAAGCCGGCGCACCTCGACGCGCGCCTCATTCTCAGGCGCCAGAACCGGGACGAGGTCGTCGAGGTGCCCGCGGGCAATCAGTTCGAGGCGATGGTGGCGCGGTTCGCCGAGGCGGTGGCGGACCCGGACGCGCGGTCCCGGTTCCGGGCCCAGGCTACCGATCAGCAGGCCCTGCTCGACGCCGTTCGCGCCGCCGCCGAGCGCCGATGACGGGCCGGCGCGATGTCGGTATGTCGAGGGGGAAAATGGTCGGGGAGACTGGATTCGAACCAGCGACCGCTCGGCCCCCAGCCGAGTACTCTACCAGACTGAGCTACTCCCCGACCTGGGCGCATTGCGCCAAGCGGGCGCACTATACGCTTAGGCATCGGGCCGGGCAATAACGGGAAACGCCGAGGCGGCGCTGATTATCGGGCGGCGGTCAGGTCGGCGCGGAGCGCCTGCAGCTCGCCGATCGCGTCGCGGACCTCGGCCTCGAGTTCGAGGTTCGGGGCGCCGGCGTTGACCGGCGGCTGTTCAAGCTCGGACTTCTTCAAGGCGCCGTCGCGAAGCAGTTTTTGAACGCCCTTGATGGTGTAGCCCTCGTCGTAGAGCAGCCCCTTGATGTGGCCCAGCAACGCCACGTCCTCGGGCCGGTAATAGCGTCGGCCGCCGCCGCGCTTCATCGGCCGGACCTGGGTGAACTTGGTCTCCCAGAACCGCAACACATGCTGCGGCAGATCCAGTTGTTCGGAAACTTCGCTGATCGTCCGGAACGCTCCGGGGGATTTCTTGGCTTGCGGGGCCATCGGCGCCTATCGGTCGGTTGCCATCAAACTCGGTGAGCCGGCTATTCGGTGAGCGGGCGCTGGTTGATCCGCGACTTCAGCACCTGGGAGGGCCGGAAGACCAGGACCTTGCGCGGCAGGATCGGCACTTCCTCGCCGGTCTTCGGATTGCGGCCGATGCGCTGGCCTTTCTGGCGGATCGAGAAACTACCGAAGGAGGAAATCTTCACGGTGTCGCCGTTGACCAGGGATTCGGTCATCATGTCGAGGACGGATTCCAAGAGGTCGGCGGACTCGTTGCGGGACAGCCCGACTTCCTGATAGACCGCTTCTCCAAGATGCGCGCGCGTGATCGTCTGACCTGCCATCCCTATTCCCCGTTCGTTGATTGGCTTGAAGGGTATCGTCCCGCGATAATCCCGTCAATATCAAAGGGATGCGGGAAATCGATCACCACCGGACTAGGCCGGCGCCCCAGGTCAGGCCGCCGCCCATGGCTTCCATGAGAACGAGATCGCCGCGCTGGATGCGGCCGTCGCGGACGGCCTCGTCGAGGGCAAGTGGGATTGACGCCGCCGACGTGTTGGCGTGGCGGTCGACGGTGACCACCATCTTCTCCTCCGGCAGGCCCAGTTTCCTCGCCGTGCCGTCGAGGATGCGCTTGTTCGCCTGATGCGGTACCAGCCAGTCGATATCCTCCGGCGCCAAACCGTTGGCATCCAGCGTTTCCTCGACGATATCGGCGAGATTGATCACCGCGTGACGGAAAACCTCGCGGCCGGTCATCCTGAGGTGGCCCACGGTCTGGGTGCTCGACGGCCCGCCGTCGACGTAAAGCAGATCGTTGGTCGAGCCGTCCGAATGCAGATGCGTCGACAGGATTCCCCTGCCCCGGTTGTGTCCGGTGTCGGCCGGTCCTTCCGATTCGTCGGCCTCGCTGGCCCGGATGACCACGGCGCCGGCGCCGTCGCCGAACAGCACGCAGGTGCCCCGGTCCTCCCAGTCGAGGATTCGCGAGAATGTCTCGGCGCCGATCAGCACGACGGTCTTGGCCTGTCCGGCCTTGATGAAGTTGTCGGCGACGGCGAGGCCGTAGACGAACCCCGAACACACGGCCTGGATGTCGAAGGCGGCGCCGTTGCTCATGCCGAGCCGGTGCTGGACCGTCGTCGCGGTCGCCGGGAAGGTGTGGTCGGGCGTCGCCGTGGCGAGCACCACGAGATCGACTTCCTTGGCGTCGACGCTGGCGCTCTCCAGGGCGCGCTCGGCCGCGGCCAGGGCCAGGTCGGACGTCACCTCGCCGTCGGCGGCGACGTGGCGCTGTTCGATCCCGGTGCGGGTCTTGATCCATTCGTCGGACGTGTCGATCCGCTTCGACAACTCGGCGTTGGTGACGATGCGTTCGGGCAGGTAGGATCCGCTGCCGAGGATGATCGAGCGTTGCTGCATTAGCTGGCCACGGCCTTTCGATTTTCTTCCTCGTCGGCGCGCAACTTGGCGAAATCCGCCTTGATGCTTTCATTGATGGAATTTTCCGTCAAATCGACGGCGACCTGCAGGGCGTGAGCGAAGCCGATGGGATCGGTGCCGCCGTGGCTTTTGATGCAGATGCCGTTGAGCCCGAGGAACATGGCGCCATTGTAGCGCCTGGGGTCCATCTTCATTTTCAATTCGTTGAGAGCCGGTTTCGCCAGCAAGGCGCCGATTTTCGCGCGCAACGAAGATGTCAGCGCCTGTTTCAGCGTCGAGCCGATGAACTTGGCGGTTCCCTCGGCCATCTTCAACGCGACGTTGCCGGTGAAGCCGTCGGTGACCACGACGTCGACCGTGCCGGCGCCGACGTCGTCGCCTTCGACGAAGCCGTAGAACTTGATCGGCAGGTCGGTCTCCCGAAGGATGCCGGCCGCGGCCTTCACCGATTCGTTGCCTTTCAGGTCCTCGACCCCGATGTTGAGGATGCCGACGGTCGGTTTCGCGACCCCCAGGACGTTGCGGGCGAAGACCTCTCCCATGACCGCGAACTGGACCAGGTTGTTGGCGTCGCATTCGACGTTGGCGCCGAGGTCGAGCATCACCGTTTCGCCGCGCAGGGTTGGAAAATAGGTGGCGATCGCCGGCCGGTCGATGCCCGGCAACGTCTTCAGCACGAACTTCGCCATCGCCATCAGGGCGCCGGTGTTGCCGGCCGAGACGATGCCCGCCGCCTCGCCGGTTCCCACCGCGTTGATCGCCAGGCGCATGCTCGATTGCCGCCCGGCGCGCAGCGCCACGGCGGGCTTGTCGGCGCCGCCGACGACGTCCGTCGTGTGGCGGATTTCAGAGGCCCGCTTGGCGTTCGGA
>JAPPPF010000079.1:3995-13781 GCA_028817665.1 Magnetovibrio sp.
GATAGCGTTCCATGAGCGGCGTCAACTGCTGTTCGTCGCCGAACAGCAGGAACTTGACGTCGCCGAGCCGCGCCGCCGCCAGATCGACACCGCCGACCACCATCTCGGGAGCCGCGTCGCCACCCATGGCGTCCACAGATAGGGTCAGGCGGTCAGCCAAGCCGGTTCACCCCGACGCGAAATATCCAGAATTTCATAGTGACCTTTATAAGGTCGCGCGAACTCATTGAACAGAGATTACGCAGCCTCTTCCCCGTCCGTCACCTCGCGGCCGTCGTAATAACCGCACGCCGCGCAAATGTGGTGGGGCCGCTTCAGCTCGCCGCAGTTGGCGCATTCCTCATGCGTTGACGGCGCCAGCGAATCGTGGGCGCGCCTGGAATTCCGCTTCGACTTGCTAATTTTCTTCTTAGGAACTGCCATATCCGTATCCTCGGTGAATCAGCCCAAGGGAAGCCCGGGCGAAAGGCCCGCCTTCATAAACAAAAAACCGGGGCGGAGCAAGCCGTTATCGCGGGTTATTTCAGCTTGTCCTTCAATTCCTCGAGGGCCGCGAACGGATTCGCCCGGGCGCCGTCCGCGCCGCCGGAATCGGCGCCGCCGGGATGGCTTTCCCGGTCCTCGTAAGGCAGTCCCGGGGTCCTTGGAAACGGATCGATTTCGAGGGCCAGCAACTGTACGACCATTTCGCCGAGATCGAAGACGCCGTCGACGATCGGTTCCGGCGGGTCGTCGTCGTCGATATCGACCTCCAGATCGGCGGCCGCGTCGTCGGTTTCGCCGTCGGCTTCGAAGCGCAGAAAAAACGGCGCCTCGATGGTCTGCTCGAGGGGCTGCAAGGTGACCGCGCACGCCTGGGTGACGACCGCGTCGAAGCGTCCATCGGCGGTGACCGCCTGACCGCCGGATTCCGGCGTCAACTCGGCGTCGAAGGCCAGCGCGTCGACGGACAGGACGCCGAGGCGCGCCGTCAACGCCGCGCGTTCCGCCGCCGTCGCCGTCTTGGCGACGCGGCGGCCCGTCGGCGGTAATTCCGTCGCCTGGACGGGCACTGAGAATTCAGGCTGCATCGGCGGCGCTCCCCTCAGTCCGATGGTTCGTCGAAGGCGACGCGGCCGGCGCTGAGATCATCCGTCGACTGTGCCGCCAGGGCGGCGGCCTGCGCGCGCATGTAGGCGGCAAGGCCATCGATGCACCCGGGCGCCGGATCGCCGTTTCGGTAGACGTTGCGGGCCAACGCGGCGGCCAAGGCCTCGTCGCCGCGCCGCATGCCGTCTTCGTAGGCGGCGATCCGTCCGTAGAAGGCCTTCGCCATGTCCTTGATCCGGTGCGAGACGCCGATGTCCCCCGCCCCCATTTCACGAAGGTTCTGGTCCATGTCGTCGAACATCAGATCGAAGAACGCCTGGCCCAGGTCCTGGGTCCGGTCGTGGTCGCGCTTCAGCCGCTGCAGCAACAGGAAGGCGTGGACCATGATCATGTCGTAGCGGCCGTCCGGCGTGTCCGGCACGCCGTAACCCGTGTAGAGCCGCGCCTGGCGGGCCTGACGGACGACCGCGCTGTAGAGATCGAGCGCGGCGTCACGGTGGCGCGAATTCCGCTTGAACAGTCCGAACACGGGAACCTCGTGATGTTGCCGTCACCTGCTTCGGCGCCGATCCGCGCGGGATATGAAAACGGCGGTGCCGACGCTTTGCCTTCCGGCGCTTGATGGCATAATAATGGCGCCGCATCAAAGATTGTTTGAAGAAGGCCACAACGATGCGTTCGAAAGTATTCCGCGCCGGCGTCCTGGCGGTCTGCATCACCGCCGCCTTGGCGGCCTGCGAGAGCCGCGTTTCGACGCACGGCAACCTTCCCGATCCGGCGCGCGTCAAGGAATTGAAGCCGGGCAACATCGGCCGCGAGGAGATCGCGGAAATCCTCGGCTCGCCTTCCAGCATCAATACCTTCGGGCCGGAAACCTGGTATTACATCAGCGAACGCACCGAAACCTTCGCCTTCTTCGCCCCCGAGGTGAAGGAGCGCCAGATCCTCGTTGCCCGTTTCGATAAGAAGGGCGCCCTCGACAAGCTCGAGGTCCTGGATCTGACCAACGGCCGCCAGATCGCCCACGTCGAGCGGGTCACGCCGACGTTCGGCGAGAAGCTGACGGTGCTCGGCCAGATCATCGGCAACTTCCAACGCTTCACCGGCGCCAAGCGCTAGCCCGGCCGGGGCCGGGCAAACGAAAACCCCGGAGCGGCGCTCCGGGGTTCCGTCTCAGATCGAATTGATCCGGTGTCGGCCTAGGCGAGGATGGCCAACAGCAGGATGGCGACGATGTTGATGATCTTGATCATCGGGTTGACCGCCGGGCCGGCCGTATCCTTGTAGGGATCGCCGACCGTGTCGCCGGTCACCGCGGCATGGTGGGCGTCGGAGCCCTTGCCGCCGTGGTTGCCGTCCTCGATGTACTTCTTGCAGTTGTCCCAGGCGCCGCCGCCGGCGGTCATGGACAGCGCCACGAACAGCCCGGTGACGATGGTGCCCAGGAGGCTGGCGCCGACGGCGGCGAAGGCCGCGGACTGCCCGCCGATCGGCAGGATCACGAAATAGATCACCACCGGCGCCAGGAGCGGCAGCATCGACGGCACGATCATTTCCTTGATCGCGGCCTTGGTCAGCAAGTCGACGCATTTGCCGTATTCCGGCTTCGCGGTGCCTTCCATGATGCCGTCGATTTCCTTGAACTGACGCCGCACCTCGACGACGACGGCGCCGCCGGCGCGGCCGACGGCCATCATGCCCATGGCGCCGAACAGGTACGGCAGCAGGCCGCCGATGAACAGCCCAATGACCACGTAGGGGTCCTGCAGGACGAAGTTCACCTTGACGTCCGGGAAGTAGTGGCTGAGATCCTCGGTGTAGGCGCCGAACAGAACCAGCGCGGCGAGGCCGGCGGAACCGATGGCGTAACCCTTGGTCACCGCCTTGGTGGTGTTGCCGACGGCGTCGAGCGCGTCCGTGGTGTTGCGGACCTCGTCCGGCAATTCCGCCATCTCGGCGATGCCGCCGGCGTTGTCGGTGACCGGGCCGAAGGCGTCGAGGGCGACCACGATGCCGGCCAGCGCCAGCATGGTGGTGGCGGCGATGGAGATGCCGAACAGGCCGGCGCTCAGATAGGAGACGATGATGCCGCCGCAGATCACCAGCACCGGCAGCGCCGTGGCTTCCATGGAGATCGCCAGGCCCTGGATGATGTTGGTGGCGTGACCCGTGGTGCAGGCCTCCGCCAGGCTCTTCACCGGGCGGTAGCTGGTCCCTGTGTAGTATTCGGTGATCCAGACGATCAGGCCGGTGACCACCAGGCCGGCGATGGCGCAGGTGAAGATGTCGGTGCCGGTGATCTTGGTGCCGGCCATGTCGTAGGCCGTATCCCAGCCCACATTCATGGAGACGACGGCGCCGATCAGGACGGCGGAAATCACGGCGCTGGCGATGAAGCCCTTGTAGAGCGCGCCCATGATGCTCTGGCTGGCGCCGAGCTTGACCAAGTAGGTGGAAACCACCGAGGCGATGATGCAGACCGCGCCGATCAACAGCGGCAGCAGCATCATTTTCTCCTGCGCCGCGCCGGTGAAGAAGATGGCGCCGAGCAGCATGGTCGCGACCACGGTCACCGCGTAGGTCTCGAACAGGTCGGCGGCCATGCCGGCGCAGTCGCCGACGTTGTCGCCGACGTTGTCCGCGATGACGCCGGCGTTGCGCGGATCGTCCTCGGGAATGCCGGCTTCGATCTTGCCGACCAGGTCAGAGCCGACGTCGGCGCCCTTCGTGAAGATGCCGCCGCCGAGACGCGCGAAGATGGAGATCAGCGAGGCGCCGAAGCCGAGCGCGACCAGCGCCTCGAGGATGTGGCGCATGCCTTCGGCGGTCGAGGTGTCGACTATGCCACGCAGCACGATGTAGTAACCGGCGACGCCGACGAGGGCCAAGCCGACCACCAGCATGCCGGTGATCGCGCCGGACTTGAAGGCGAGGTCGAGACCGCCGGCCAGGCCGAGCGACCGCGCCGCCTCGGTGGTCCGGACGTTGGCCCGGACGGAAACGTTCATGCCGATGTAACCGGCGGCGCCGGACAGGATGGCGCCGATGAAATATCCGATGGCCACGGTCATGCCGAGCGTGACCCCCAGGATCACGCCGATCACCACGCCGACCACGGCGATCGCGGTGTACTGGCGGTTGAGATAGGCGCGCGCGCCTTCCTGAATGGCGGCGGCGATTTCCTGCATGCGTTCGTTGCCCGCCGGCGCGGAAAGCACCGATTTGATGGTGATCGCGCCGTAGAGAAGCGCGACGGCGCCACAGGCCATGACAAACAGATAAAGATTCATCCCTAATACCCTTTACGTTTCCTGATTGATGCGTCGCCGTACCGGTTGATCGGATCGGCCGCTTTATAGACGGTCCCCATGAACCACTAAGAGTGGGCCCCGATTATGGGGCCGCGGAGAAATTCCGCGGGAAAATGCCAGAATCGGCCCGGTAATGCAACAAAGGTTAACAATGGCGCCGGCACACGCCTCCGGGCCTTGGTGAAACCGGTGCGAAACGAAGATTTATCGTTGTGTATTAATCACTTATCGTGCCGGTGTCTCGATCACGGACTGCACCAGGACGTCCCGGATCATGCCCTTGCCGAGGAGCCGGTCACCGATCACCTTGAGACGGTCTTTGAGGATCAAAACGTCGATTCGCTCTTTTTTCTTCAAGAGCCGCGGCATAAAGCCGTGCAGATCGCGGACGAAGGTATCCTGGACCTTGGTCAGGTTGCGCTTCAGGTAGATGGCGTTGTCCTGGCCGACGGTCTCCAGCTTGACCTGGATCTGGATGAGGCCGGCGATCCGGTCGCCCTGCAGGACCGGCAGCATGATCGGGTCCATGTCGACGAAGATCGACTCGACCGGTTCTTCCTTGGGTTCTTCCTTCTTTTCCGCGTTTTCGGGTTCCGCGAACGGCCCGATGGCCATCCATTTCATCGCCGCCACGGTGCCACCGGCCAGAATAAGCACGGCCGCCAGGGCCAGGAGTATTTTTTTCAAGACCGAACCCCTTTTGTCTTAATTGCCGACGAGCTTAACACGGAGGGTTCCCGGCGAAAAAGCCCGGCGGCGGCGCTTCCCGGCGGCGCCTAGAAATGCCGGTAGCCGGCGCCGCCGGTATCGATCTCGGCGCCCGTCCCGTCCAGAACGCGCACCGTGCCCGCGGCGCCGGCCGGCGCCGTGACCTCGCCGATGGCGGTGATCGGCAGATCCAGCCGCCGCGTCAAGTCCCTGAGCGCCGGGTCCGCCGATGGCGGCGCCGTGAAGGCCAGTTCATAGTCGTCGCCGGCGTAGAGGTATCCGGCGCAATCCGGTTCCTGGGCGACGAGACGCCGCGCCGCCTCGGAGAGCGGGATGGCGGCGGCGTCGATGTCGATATCGACGTCGGCGCCCGCGGCCACGTGTCCGAGATCGACGGCCAGGCCGTCGGAGATGTCGATGGCCGACGAGGCCAAGCCGCGCAAGGCGACGCCGAGCGCGTTTCGCGGCGTCGGTTGCCGGTAACGGCCGATCAGACGGGCCCGGTCGGCGGCGTCGCAGCCGGCGCCGATCTCGGCCAGCAAAAGCCGCAGCCCGAGCGCCGCGTCGCCGATGCTGCCGGAGACGTATACGCGCTCGCCCGGCTTGGCCGAACCGCGCCGCAGCGCCTCGCCCGGGGGGACGAACCCGAAGGCGGTCAGCGATAGGGTCATGGGGCCGGCCGTGGCCACGGTATCGCCGCCGACGAGGACGATCCCGCCGGCCTCCTGGGCGGCCTTCAGACCGCCCGCGAAGGCCTCGATCCAGGCCGGTTGGATGCCGCGCGGCCAGGCGGTGGCCAGGGTATAGGCGTGAGGCTCGGCCCCCATGGCGGCGAGGTCTGAGAGATTGACCGCCAGCAGCTTGGCCGCGACCGCGTCGGCCGGGTCGTCGGCGAGGAAATGCACGCCGGCGACCATGGCGTCGGTCGTCACGGCGACCTCCATGCCCGCCGGCGGCGCGATGACGGCGGCGTCGTCGGCGAGCCCGAAGGCGCCGGGCGCGTCGCCGGTCAGGGGTGCGAAGTAGGTGGAGATCAGGTCGAATTCACCCGGCTTGCCGGCCATCGGTCCTCCTCAACCGGACCCGGCGGCCGGTTTCGCCATCTCCTCGCTGCGGATCTCGTGGGCCAGGGCGTCGAGGACGACATTGACCAGCGCCGGTTCCTTGCCGGCGAAGAAGGCGTGCGACAACCCCACGTACTGGGTGATTACGGTGCGCGCGCCGACGTCCGGGCAATGCAACAGCTCGAAGGTGCCGGCGCGCAGGATCGAGCGCACCAGGGCGTCCAGGTCCTTGCTCGCGCGGTCGCCGTTGAGGCGCGGCGAAACGGCCTCGTCGAGGCTGTCGGCGTGTTCGGCGACGCCGCGCACCAGTTTCTTCAGGAACCGCTGCTCGGGCGCCGGCAGCGGCTTCGGCGCTTCCTCTGTTTCCGGCGGGTCGGAGGCGTCGTCCTCGTGGTCGATGGGGGTGGCGTTCGACCAGCGGCGCTCGAGGAACTCCTGCAGCACCGGTTCCGCCTGGGCGCCGACCATGTCCATCTCGTAGAGTGCCTGGACGGCGGCCAGCCGGGCCGCGCTGCGGCGTTCGATCGAACTTTCCTTGGCGCTCATCGCTGGATCAATCGGAAGTGGCGCTTCACGTCCATCATCGCGAGGCAGGCCTGGGCCGCCTCGCCGCCCTTGTTCTTGCCGTCGATGTCGGCGCGGGCCTGGGCCTGTTCCATGGTCTCGCAGGTCAGGACGCCGAAGCCGAAGGCGATGGCGTATTCCGTCGACAGATCCATGAGCGCGCGGCTCGCCTCACGGCAGACGTGATCGTAGTGGTCGGTCTCGCCGCGGATCACGCAGCCGAGCGCCAGGAACCCCGCGTAGGGGTGCGATCCGGAGTGGAACTCCATGGACAAAAGCGCCATGCGGACCGCCGCCGGAAGTTCGAAGACGCCGGGCACCTCGATGCGTTCGTGGTCGAAGCCGGCGGCCTCGAGGGCGGTCGCGGCGCCTTGCGCCAGTTGGTCGGCGATATCGGCGTAGAAGCGGGCCTCGACGATCAGCACGCAGGGACGGTCGGCCATGGTCAGTCCCCCTCGCCTGCCGGGCCGTCCAAGACGATCGGCCGCTGTTCGATGACCCTGAGGCCGTACCCCTCCAGTCCGACGATGGTGTGCTGCGTGTTCGACAGCAAGACCATGTCGCGGACGCCGAGATCGAGCAGGATCTGCGCGCCGACACCGTAGTCGCGGAGCGTCGTGTCGCCGCCGCCGTCCGGCGCCTTCGACGGCGCCGGTTCGATGGCGCGGCGGATGCGGTCCGACAGGGCCGACTTGTGCGGCTCGCGGATCAGCACGACGACCCCGCATTCCTCTTCCGAGATCATCTTCATCGCCGCCTGCAGCTCGCCGGCCTTGCCGCGGGCGCGGTCGCCGAGGACGTCGTCGAGCACGTTCAGCGCGTGCATCCTGACGGGCACCGGCTTGTCGCCGCTGATTTCCCCCTTCACCAGGGCGATGTGCTCGGCGTAGGCGACCCGGTTGGTGTAGACCAGCATCCGGAACCGGTCGCCGAAGGCGCTGTCGAGGTGGGTGTCGAGGGTGCGCTCGACGATCCGGTCGTTGCGCAGCCGGTAGGCGATCAGGTCGGCGATGGTGCCGATCTTCAGGCCGTGAAGCTGGGCGTACTTAATCAGGTCCGGCATCCGCGCCATGGTGCCGTCCTCGTTCATGATCTCACAAATCACGCCCGAGGGGTTGAGCCCGGCGAGGCGCGCCACGTCGACCGCCGCCTCGGTGTGCCCGGCGCGGACCAGGACGCCGCCCTCGCGGGCCTCCAGCGGAAAGATGTGGCCCGGGCAGACGATGTCGTCCGGTCCCTTGGTCGGATCGATGGCGACGGCCACGGTGCGGGCCCGGTCGGACGCCGAGATGCCGGTCGTCACCCCTTCCTTGGCCTCGATGGATACGGTGAACGCGGTCTGGTGGCGCGAGGAATTGCGCCGCACCATCAACGGCAGGTCGAGTTCCTTCAGCCGGTCGCGGGCCAGCGACAGACAGATCAGGCCGCGCCCGAACTTGGCCATGAAGTTGATCGCCTCCGGCGTCGCCATCTGCGCCGGGATCACCAGATCGCCTTCGTTCTCGCGGTCCTCGTCGTCGACGAGGATGAACATGTGGCCGTTCCGGGCGTCCTCGATGATGTCTTCGATGGACGACAGATAGTCGCCATCCGTGCCGGCCGGAGCCATATCCTGATTCGATGCCTGGGACAATTTATGTTTTTCCGACAAGGTGTTAAGCGTTGGCGTCCTGCAGTCTCGCAACATAGCGCGCCAGCATGTCGATTTCCAGGTTTACGGCGTCGCCGGGGCCGAGGCCGCCGAGCGTCGTGACCTCCTGGGTGTGCGGGATGACGTTGATGCCGAAGCGCGCGCCGGCGACCGAATTGACGGTCAGCGAGACGCCATCGATCGTGATCGAGCCCTTGGCGGCGATGAACTTCTTCAATTCGTCGGGCGCCTCGAAGGTCATGCGGGTGGAATCGCCCTCCTCGCGCCGGTCGAGCAGCTCACCGACGCCGTCGACATGGCCCGAGACGATATGCCCGCCCAACTCGTCGCCCATCTTGAGCGCCCGCTCCAGGTTCACCCGCGTGCCTTTCCGCCAACCGCCGAGCGTGGTCTTCGACAGGGTCTCGCCTGAGACCATGGCGGCGAACCAGTCGGGCCCGGTCTCGACGACCGTCAGGCAGGCGCCGGCGCAGCACACCGAGGCGCCGAGCGCCAGCTCGGAGGTATCGAACCCGGTGGTGATTTCGACGCGCGTGTCGCCGGCCGCGGTGACGGCCTTGACGGTACCCAGGTCGGTGACGATGCCGGTAAACATGACAAGACGGGTTCTAGGCGCCTGGACGGCGCCTGTAAATCTCCAATGTGTCGTCGCCGAGCGGCAGCGTGGCGGCGGCCTCGAACGCGGTCATGTCGGCGAGTTCGTCGACGCCGATGCTGGCCGCCGCGGCCTTGCCGTCGCCGCCCATGAAGCTCGGCGCGCGGAACCAGTGGATGGCGTCGACGGCGTCGGCCTTCAGGAAGCTTGCGGAGACGCCGGGCCCGGCCTCGACCAAAAGCCGGGTGATGCCGCGCGCCGCCAGGTCGGCTAGGACCGCTGGGATGGCGGGCCGTCCGTCGGCGTCGGCGTCAACCGCGCGGATCTCGACGCCGGTGCCCGCGAAGCCGCCCTGGCCGGAGGTATCGGTGGCGTAGATCCAGGTCGGGGTCTCGGCCGCGGTGCGAGCCAGCCGGCTGTCCGGCGCTGTCCGCAGCGCCGTGTCCAGAACCACGCGAGCCGGCGAGCGGTCCGCCAATCCGGGCAGCCGGCAGGTCAGCATCGGATCGTCGGCGGCGGCGGTGCCGGCGCCGGTGAGGATGGCGTCGTGGCGGGCCCTGAGCAGGTGCCCGCGTTGGCGGGCCAGCGGGCCGGTGATCCATTGGCTGTCGCCGGTCCGCGTCGCGATCCGGCCGTCCATGGTGGTCGCCAGTTTCATCGTCACCCGGGGCCGGCCGCGGGTCAGCCGCGTGAGGAAGCCGTCGTTCAGGCGCCGCGCCGCGTCGCCGCGGACGCCTGTCTCGACCTCGAGGCCGGCCTCGCGGAGTCTGGAGAGGCCGCCGCCCTCGACGCGCGGGGCCGGGG
>JAPPPF010000289.1 GCA_028817665.1 Magnetovibrio sp.
ATTTCCAGGAGGAGCCCATGTCCGTCACTGGTCAAGATAGTTTGAACGCCCGCCGCACTCTGACCATCGGCGATAAGTCATATGATTATTTCAGTCTGGAGGCCGCCGAAGAGGCAGGCCTCGGCGAGGTCAGGCGGTTGCCGGTGTCCCTCAAGGTCCTGCTTGAGAACCTTCTCCGCCGCGAGGACGGCCGGACGGTCACCCTCGACGACGTCAAGGCCGTCGCCGGATGGGGGGCCGAACGCCGCTCGAGCCAGGAGATCGCCTACCGGCCGGCGCGCGTCCTGCTGCAGGACTTTACCGGCGTGCCCGCGATCGTCGATCTGGCGTCCATGCGTGACGCCATGGTGGCCATGGGCGGCGACGCCGAGAAGATCAACCCCCTCAGCCCCGTCGACCTGGTCATTGATCACTCGTTGATGGCGGACTACGCCGGCTCCGCCGATGCCTTCGCCAAGAACGTCGACATGGAGTTCGAGCGGAACCAGGAACGCTACGAGTTCCTGAAATGGGGGCAGGGCGCCTTCGACAACTTCCGCGTCGTGCCGCCCGGCACGGGGATCTGTCACCAGGTCAATCTGGAATATCTTTCCCAGGTCGTCTTCACCCAGGAAGAGGACGGCAAGCAGATCGCCTATCCCGATACCCTGGTGGGTACGGACAGCCACACCACGATGGTGAACGGACTATCCGTTCTCGGATGGGGCGTCGGCGGCATCGAGGCCGAAGCCGTGATGCTTGGCCAGCCCATCTCGATGCTGGTGCCGGAAGTGATCGGGTTCAAACTGACCGGCGCCATGTCGGAAGGGACCACCGCCACGGATCTGGTGCTGACCGTCGTCGAGATGCTGCGCCAGAAGGGCGTGGTCGGCAAGTTCGTGGAGTTCTATGGCCCCGGCCTCGACAATCTCACCCTCGCCGATCAGACGACCATCGCCAACATGGCGCCCGAGTACGGCGCCACCTGCGGTTTCTTCCCGGTCACCCAGGCGACGCTCGACTACATGACCTTCTCCGGACGCGACGCGGACCGGGTCGCCCTGGTCGAGGCCTACGCCAAGGCGCAAGGCATGTGGCGCGACGCCGACAGCCCGGACCCGGTGTTCACCGACACGCTGGAGCTCGAACTCGGTGACGTCACAGCCTGCCTGGCCGGCCCGAAGCGGCCTCAGGACCGGATCACGCTGGCCGAGGCGGCGGCGACCTTCAGCGCGCAATTCGAGGACATCTCCGGCCGTGCCGACCAGAAGAGCGTGCCGGTCGATGGCGAGGACTACGAACTCGAGGACGGCGCCGTGATGATCGCCGCCATTACCAGCTGCACCAACACCTCCAACCCGGCGGTGTTGGTCGCCGCCGGCCTGGTCGCCCAAAAGGCCAACGAAAAGGGCCTGACGGCGAAGCCCTGGGTGAAGACCTCGCTGGCGCCGGGCAGCCAGGTGGTGTCGGACTATCTCTCCGCCGGCGGGCTCCAAGAGCACCTGGACGCGCTCGGCTACCACGTCATCGGGTACGGATGCACGACCTGCATCGGTAACTCGGGCCTCATCAACCAGGCGCTCATCGACGCCATTGGCGAGCACGGCATGGCGGTCACCGCGGTGACGTCGTCGAACCGCAATTTCGAGGGCCGGGTCAGCCCGTGGACCAAGGCTAACTACCTGGCCTCGCCGCCGCTGGTGGTCGCGTACTCGATCGCGGGCAACATGAACGTCGATCTGCTCAACGATTCCCTCGGCGATGACACCGACGGCAACCCGGTCTATCTCAAGGACATCTGGCCGACGAATAAGGAGATCCAGGACTATATCTCCTCGGTCCTGACCCCGGAGATGTTCCGCCAGCGCTACGCCAATGTCCTGGACGGCGAGGAGAACTGGCAGAAGATCAAGACCACGCCGAGCCTGACCTTCAACTGGTCGCCGGGCTCGACCTACATCCAGCATCCGCCGTTCTTCGCCGACGTTTCGCCGGAGGGCCGCGAGGCCGCCGACGTCGTCGGCGCGCGTCCGCTGGCCTTGCTCGGCGCGTCGATCACCACCGACCACATCTCCCCGGCCGGCTCGATCATGAAGGAAAGCCCGGCCGGCGAATTCCTGCTTCAGCACCAGGTGCGCCCGCAGGAGTTCAACTCCTACGGCTCGCGGCGCGGCAACCACGAAGTGATGATGCGCGGCACTTTCGCGAACATCCGCATCAAGAACGAGATGGCGCCGGGCACCGAAGGCAACTGGACGACCCATCAGCCCTCCGGCGAACGCATGTCCATGTACGAGGCGGCCATGCGCTACAAGGAGGAGGGGACGCCGCTGGTCGTCATCGGCGGCGCCGAGTACGGCACCGGTTCGAGCCGCGACTGGGCGGCCAAGGGAACGTTCCTCCTGGGCGTGAAGGCGGTGATCGTCGAGAGCTTCGAACGCATCCACCGCTCGAACCTGGTCGGCATGGGCGTCATGCCGCTGCAGTTCAAGGATGGCGTCACCCGTCAGTCCCTCGGCTTGGACGGCTCGGAAACCTTCGATCTGACGGGCATATCCGGCGGTATCACGCCGCGCATGGACGTGACCTTGACGATCAACCGGGCCGACGGCAGCAAGGACGAGACGACCCTGCTCTGCCGCATCGATACCCTGGACGAGGTCGACTACTATCTCGCCGGCGGCATTCTGCAGTTCGTCCTGACGAATCTGAACAA
>JAPPPF010000270.1 GCA_028817665.1 Magnetovibrio sp.
CCGCGTCGGGCAGTTTCCCGTCGTCGCCCTCGAGCAATTTCTCGGCGTCTTCGGCGAGCGGGTTCTCGTCCGGGATTTTCGGTTCCTGGGTTTCGCTGGCCATACCGAATTAATACGTAAAAACCCTTTGAAAATACAGACTCTTTTATTGACGCCCCCGGCGCCGTCTCGGCATGCTCGACGGATGTTCACCTTCGGCATGGCGGAAAGCGTCAGCGGGCTCGACCCGATGATCCTGCTGCTCCTGGCTCTGGTCCTCGACGCCTACCTCGGCGACGCCCGTTTCCTGTTCAAGTTCACCGGCCATCCGGTCGAGTGGATGGGCCTCCTGATCGGCTTCCTCGACGCCAAGCTGAACCGGGAGAAGCGCAGCGACGTCGACCGCGCCATCCGCGGCGCCCTGGTCGTCGTCTTCGTCGGCGGCCTCGCCGGCGGCGTCGGCTGGGCCGTCGCCTGGGTCAGCCTGACCAATCCGTGGGGCTGGTTCATCGAGCTGTTCGGGATCATGGCGCTGTTGGCCGGGCGCAGCCTCTACGACCACGTCAAGGCGGTGGCGGTGGGGTTGGAGGACAACCTGGAGGCCGGGCGCCGGGCGGTCCGCCACATCGTCGGCCGCGACCCGTCGACCCTCGACGAACACGGAGTGGCCCGCGGCGCCATCGAGTCGGCGGCCGAGAACTTCTGCGACGGCGTCGTCGCGCCGGTGTTCTGGTACGTGCTGTTCGGCTTTCCCGGGCTCTGCGTCTACAAGGCGGTGAACACCATGGATTCGATGATCGGCTACCGGTCCGAACGCTACCGCGCCTTCGGCATGACCGCGGCGCGCCTCGACGACGTCCTCAACATCTTTCCGGCGCGCTTGGCCGGCATCTTCATCGTTATCGCGTCGGTGTTCGTGCCGACGGCCAGCCCGAAAGGCGCCTTCGCCGCGATGATGCGCGACGCCGCCAAGCACGGCTCCATGAACGCCGGGTGGACCGAGGCGCCGATGGCCGGCGCGCTGGGCCTGGCGCTGGCCGGGCCCCGGAAGTACGGCGACACGGTGGTCGACGGGGCCTGGATGGGCGACGGCAAGGCCCGTGTCACGGCCCGCGACATCCGCCGCGCCCTCTATCTCTACGCCGCCGCGAACCTGGTCAACGCCGCCTTCGCCGCGTCGCTAACCGTGGTCCGGATCGGCATGCCGACGTAATCCTCAGCCGGCCTCAGCCGGCCGCCGCCAACAGCGCATCGAGGTCGAGGTGCGCCGCCAGGTGCCGCGCGAGATCATCCAGGGCCCGCTCGACCTGGTCTTCGTAGACGAGGTTGCCCGCCCGGCCGCCGAGGCGCGCCAAGAAGGCGCGGCGGAACGCATCGGCGGCAAAGACCCCATGCAGGTAGCCGCCCATGATCCTGCCGTCGGCGGAGACGGCGCCGTCGCCGCGGCCGTCGGCGAGCCGCAGCCAGGGCCGCCTGCGATCGGGCCCGTCGGTGTCGCCGATGTGCATCTCGTAGCCGGTGACGGCCTCCCCGGACGCCAGTTCCGTGCCGGTCCGCTCGACCAGCGCCTTGTCGCCGCCGAGCACCGTTTCCACGTCGAGGAGCCCGAGTCCCTCGGCGGCGCCCGGCGCGCCCTCGATGCCGTCCGGGTCGGCGACGGCGCGGCCCAGCACCTGATAGCCGCCGCAGATGCCGACGACCCAGCCGCCGCGGCGCGCGTGGGCCTGGATGTCGATGTCCCAGCCCTCGGCGCGGATCTGCTTGAGATCGGCCAGAGTCGCCTTCGAGCCCGGGATCAGCACGCAGTCGGCGTCACCGGGAACCGGGCTGCCCGGCTCGATGATCTGGAGATCGACATCGGCCTCGGCGGCGAGCGGGTCGAGGTCGTCGAAATTGGCGATCCGGCCGAGCCGCAGCACGGCGATCTTGACGCTGCCGGCAGCATCGGCCCGTTCCCGGTAATCGAGCGCCATGGCGTCCTCCTGGGGCAGCCGGCGGGCGTCGGCGAAATAGGGCACGACCCCGAAGCAGGGCCGGCCGGTCCGGTCCTCGAGGATGGCGACGCCGTCGTCGAACAACGTGGGATCGCCCCTGAGCTTGTTGACGATGAAGCCCCGGGTGCGGGCCGCCTCGCTCTCGCTCAGCAGCTGGAAGGTGCCGACGATGCTGGCGATGACGCCGCCCCGGTCGATGTCGCCGACCAGCACCACGGGCACGTCGGCGGCCTCGGCGAAGCCCATGTTGGCGATGTCGCCGGCGCGCAGGTTGACCTCGGCCGGGCTGCCGGCGCCCTCGACGACGACCAGGTCGCGGCCGGCGCCCACGGCGTCGAAGCTCTCCAGCACGCGCGGCATCAGTTTCGGCTTCAGGTCGTGGTAGTCGCGCGCCTGGGCGTTGCCCTCGACCCGGCCCCGGACCACCACCTGGGCGCCGACGTCGGTCTGCGGCTTCAACAGCACCGGGTTCATGTCGACGCTCAGGGGCAACCGGGCGGCGCGCGCCTGCAGCGCCTGGGCGCGGCCGATCTCGCCGCCGTCCGGCGTCACCGCGGCGTTGTTGGACATGTTCTGCGGCTTGAAGGGCGCCACTTTGAGGCCCCGGTCGGCGTAGGCCCGGATGAGCCCGGCGACGAGCATCGACTTGCCGACGTCGGAACCCGTGCCCTGCACCATCAGGGCCCGGAAGGCGCGGTCAGGAGCCGAGGGCATCCAAGAGCCGGCGCGACGCCGGGTTGACCAGCTTGCCCGACAGGATCGCCGCCGGTTTCGCGCCGGCGCCGTAGAAGGCCTCGTTCAGGTCGCGCCGCACGGCGAGCACGCCGCCTTCCAGCGAACTGCCGAGGAAGGCGCCCATGTTGGTGTTGGCGAAGGCGAGCACGTCGGCGCCGACGTTGGTCGTCGTCGAGGCCTCGAAACCGACGCCGACGACGCCGACGGACGCGCCGATGTCGGCGCCCAGCTTGCCCTGGTGCTTGAGGATCGACTGCAGCGCGCCGTCGGAGCGCACGACCAGGACCACGGCGGTGTCCTGGACGCCGACCTGCAGGCCGAAGCTGGCGGCGCCGAAGGTGTGGAAGGTCGGGTTGCTCCAGCCGCCGCCCGGCGTCCGGGCGACGAGGACGCCGTTGCCGGCCTCGCCGCCGGCGAACAGGCCTGCCTTCACCACCTGCGGCAGTATCACCAGGCCGCGCGCCGTCGGCAGGTGCTGGACGTAGTTCTTCAGATCCTTGTGGACCCGGAACCGCTCCAGGGTCTGGGCGGCCTGGTCGATCAGGTGCTTGGCGATCAGCGCCGGCGGCTCGGACGTGGTGCAGGCGCCGACGGCGATCAGCAGGGTCGCGGTGAACGCGGCAATCAGACGTCGCATGATCAGAACTCCACTCCCCTCTGCGCCTTCACGCCCGAACGGAACGGGTGCTTCACCATGGTCATCTCGGTGACCAGGTCAGCGGCCTCCAACAGTTCCTCCTTGGCGTTGCGGCCGGTGACCACGACGTGCAGCATCTCGGGCTTCGATTGCAGCCCCTTGACCACCGTGTCGATGTCCAGGTTGTCGTAGCGCAGCGGGATGTTGAGCTCGTCGAGGATGACCATGTCGAAGCTCGGATCCTCGATCATCTCCATGGACATGCGCCAGGCGTTCTCCGCCGCGTCGATGTCGCGCTGGCGGTCCTGGGTTTCCCAGCTGAAGCCCTCGCCCATGGCGCGGATCACGCAGAGGTCGGGGAACTTGTCGAGGACGGCGCGCTCGCCGGTCTCCCACACGCCCTTGACGAACTGCACGATGCCGACCTTCATGCCGTTGCCGATGGCCCGGACGGCCAATCCCATGGCCGCCGTCGACTTGCCCTTGCCCTTGCCCGTGTGGACGATCAGCAGGCCCTTCTCGATGGTCTTGGTGGCGACGATCTTGTCGCGCGCCGCCTTCTTCTTGGCCATCTTCTCGGCGTGGCGCTCATTCAGTTCGGCTTCCGTCATCTCGGCTTTCGGTTTGGCGTTCATCTCACGGCTCTCTGATTTGTGCGGGCAGGTCTCGTTGGGTAGCATTCCGGCCATGCGTCGCGCAAGATGGCCAGTCGTGATAGGTGCATCCGCCGGTCTTCTGGCGGCGGTCCTCGCCGCCGCGGCGCCGGCCCGGGCGGCGGACGGCATCCAGTACTGGCGGGCCGAGTTCCCAAGCACGGATTTCTCCAAGGCCGCGGTCCCCTACTCGGAATTCCGGTCCGACGGCGCGACCCGCGATTCGATCCCGCCGATCACCAACCCGACCTTCATCCCGGCCAGCAAGGTCAAGGGCCTGGGGGCGCTGGAGCCGGTGCTGAGCGTGCGCGTCGGCGCGGACGCCCGGGCCTACCCGCTGCGCCTGCTGCTCTGGCACGAGATCGTCAACGACCGGGTCGGCGACACACCGCTGCTGGTCACCTACTGCCCGCTCTGCAATTCCGGCGTCGTCTTCGAACGCGCCATCGACACCGAGAACCGGGACCTGAGGCTGGTCTTCGGCAACACCGGGCGGCTCCGGCATTTCGACATGGTCATGTACGACCATCAGACCGGAAGCTGGTGGCAACAGTTCACCGGCGAAGCGATCGTCGGCGCGCTCACGGGCACCAAGCTGAAGGCGCTGCCGTCCCGGGTGGAGAGTTTCAAATTGTTCCGCGACACCCACCCGTCGGGCCGGGTCCTGGTGCCGAACCGGCCGAAGGCCCGGCCCTACGGCACGACGCCCTTCGTGCGGATGGATACGAGCCCCGGCCACGGCCTCGAGGTCTACGGTCTCTCCGACGAGGTCAAGCCCTACGACCGGGTCGTCGTCGTCGGCGACGAGGCCTATACGGTCAAGTTGCTGCGCGAGAAGGGCACGATCGAACGCAACGGCCTCGTCATCTCCTGGACGCCGGGGCAGAACTCGATCCACGACGCCAAGTGGATACCCTTCGGCCGCGACGTCGGCAACGTCGTCGTCCGGCGCCGCGACCCGGAATCCGGCGAATGGGCCGACGCCGTCCACGACGTCACCTTCGCCTTCGCCTTCAAGGCCTTCGTCAGGGGCGGCATCCTCTATTCCTACCTGCCGCCGGAGTGAAACGGCCTCTCAACACCGCCCCAGGCGCGGCGGGCCGGCGTCGATGAACGCGTCGGCGCTGTGGCCGTGCACGACCCGGCCGATATTGGCGAAGTAGGCGCCGCCTTCGCACATGGGGCAGGGCCGGCCGCCGCTGGCGTAGAGCACGCAGTCGGAGAGATCGCGCCGGCCGAGCCGCCGGGCGGCGTCCTGGATGGCCTCGATCTCGGCGTGCGCGGTGGGGTCGTTCTTCGCGTGGGCCCGGTTCCACCCCTCGCCGACGATCCGGCCGCGGCGGACGACGACGGCGCCGTAGGGCGTGCCGTCGCCGCGTTCGGAGCCGGTCCGCGCCAGGTCGATGGCGCGCGCCAGGAAGGCGGCGTCGCCGGGGGTCCGCGGTTGCCAGGGGTCGTCCGCTCCGACACGGCGCCAGCCCAGGGCCGCCGACGCCGACGCCAGGCCGGCCAGGAACCGCCGCCTCAGCATCCGCCGTAGCGGGGCCGTCCCGCGTCGCTGAGCGCGCCGCCGTGGACCATCCGCTCGACGCCGGCCCAATAGGCAGCCGTCTCGCACATGGCGCAGGGATGCGAGGTCGAGACCAGGGTGCAGCCCGTCAGGTCGGCGCTGCCGAGGCGCCTGGCGGCGTCGCGGATCGCCTCCATCTCGGCATGCGCGGTGGCGTCCGAATCGGTGACGACGCGGCTCGGCGCGGCGCCGACGACCCGCCCGTCCTTGACCACCACGGCGCCGTATCCCTGGTCGCCGGCGTCGAGGGCGCGCCGCCGCATGGTCTCGGCCTCGGCCATGAAGGGCCGCAGGGTATCGGTGCCTTTGGTCATGGGAGCCATGCCTCCGTCGATCCGGCGGCAAGCATAGCACAGGCGCCTAGTCGCCGGCGTCGGCGCCCTGGTTCTCGTCGCCGCTGAGGCCCAGCAGCCACATCCAGGC
The DNA here is from genome assembly GCA_028817665.1 of Magnetovibrio sp. Taxonomy (GTDB): domain Bacteria; phylum Pseudomonadota; class Alphaproteobacteria; order Rhodospirillales; family Casp-alpha2; genus UBA3470. Next base: position 5,992 of record JAPPPF010000270.1, read on the forward strand.
CACGGCGAGCCCCTTGAACCGGGGCAGGAACCAGAACATCAGCGCCACCGTCAGCGGCAGCGCCACGGCCAGGTGCAGCCAGGCCGGCGGGCTCCACCGGTCCTCGGCGATGAGGATCAGCGGCACCACGATGTGACCGACGGCGACGATGGTGAGATACGGCGGGAAATCGTCGGCGCGGATCCGGCTGTAGTCCTCGGCGCAGACCCGACAGGCCGCCGTCGGCTTCAGGTAGCGCGCGAAAACGGACCCGAGTCCGCATTTCGGACAGCGTTTCAGGAAGCCCCGCCAGAGGGACGTGCCGCGGCTCGGCGCCGGGGTGCGGTCGGTGTCGCTCATGGGCGGTTTCTACGCCTTCGGCGGGCTTTCGTCACGCACGTTCAGGTAGATGCCGGCGCATATCAGGGTTGCGCCAATGGCGACCCAGACCTCCAGGACCTCGCCGTAGAGCACGAACCCGACGAGCGCCACCAGCGGCAGCCGGAGGAAGCCCATGGTGGTCACGGCGGCGGCCTCGGCGAGGCGCATGGCGCGGGCGATGCAGTAGTGCGCGCTCAAGCCGGTGGCGCCGACGCCCACCAGCCAGGGCCAGTCCGCCGCCGCAGGCCAGACCCAGCCGTCGAGCGCCGGGAAGAAGCCCATGGGGAGCTGCAGCGCCAGCATGTAGAACAGGATGCAGAGCGGCGTGTCGCGCTGCGCCAGGAACCGCACCGAGGTCAGCGCCACCGCGTAGCCGAAGGCGGCGGCCAGGCCGGCGACGGTGCCGATGCCGACCTCGGTCATGCCCGGGCGAACGATGATCAGGGTGCCGATGAAGCCGAAGGCGATGGCGGCGAGGCGTTTTCGGCGGAGGCTTTCGCCGAGGAACAGCATCGCCAGCACCGCCGTCCACAAGGGCGTCGTGAACTCCAGCGCCACGACCTCGGCCAGCGGAATCACGGCGACGGCGAAGAACCAGCAGTACTGGGCGCCGAAATGGACGACGTTGCGGATCGCGTGGACCTGGAGGTTCCGGGTCCGCACCTGGGCCCAGCCTTGATGGTTGAGCAGCGCGACCAGGATCATCACGCCGATCAGGCTGCGCCAGAACAGGATCTGGAAGGTCGAGAGCCCGTCGGCCAGTTCGCGGCCGCAGACCGCCATGGTCGCGAACGACACCATCGTGCCGATCATCCACAACCCGGCGCGGATGACCGGCGTCGCCGTCACGAAGCGGCCCGGGCCCGCCCGGCCAGCGTCTCGAGGACGCTCCGGGTGTCGTTGCGCCTCGGCGACCAGAGGCCGCGTTCCTGGGCCTCGAGCAGGCGCTCGGTCATTTCCTTCAAGGCCGCCGGATTGTGGTCCTCGAGGAATTCCCGGACGGCGTCGTCGTTCAGGTAGGCGTCGAAGACGGCGTCGAAGTGATGGTCGGCGACGCAGCGCGCTGTGGCCTGGAAGGCGAACAGGTAATCGACCGTCGCCGCCATCTCGAAGGCGCCCTTGTAGCCGTGGCGCATGACGCCGGCGACCCATTTCGGGTTGACCACCCGGGCCCGGACGACCCGGGCGACTTCCTCGGAGAGCGTCCGGGCGCGCGGCGTCTCGGGCCGCGCGTGGTCCATGTGGTAGACGTCCGGCTGGGCGCCCGAAAGGTGGCGCACCGCCGCCGTCATGCCGCCCTCGAACTGGTAGTAGTCGTCGGAATCGAGGAGATCGTGCTCGCGGTTGTCCTGGTTGTGGACGACCGCCTCGACGGTCTTGAGGCGGGTCTCGAACAGGGCGTGTTCGGCGGCGCCCTCGGCGCCGGCGCCGTAGGCGTAGCCGCCCCAGGCGACATAGGCGCGGGCCAGGTCGGCGTCGGTTTCCCAGCCCCGTTCGTCGATCAGGGCCTGCAGTCCGGCGCCGTAGGCGCCCGGCTTCGAACCGAAGACCCGAAAGCCGGCCCGGGTCTCGGCGGCGGCCGGGTCCATGCCGTCGGCGACCAGCTGGGCGGCCTCGGCGCGGGCCCGCGCCGCGGCGGGATTGACGTCCTCTGCCTCGTCCAGCGCCTGCACGGCGCGGGCGGCCGAATCGAACAGGTCGATCAGCCCCGGAAAGGCGTCGCGGAAGAACCCCGACACCCGGAGCGTCACGTCGACCCGGGGCCGGCCGAGCACGCTCGCCGGCATGACCTCGAACCCGGTGACCCGGCGGCTCTGCGTGTCCCAGGTCGGCTGGACGCCCATCAGCGCCAGGGCCTGCGCGATGTCGTCGCCGCCGGTGCGCATGTTCGACGTGCCCCAGGCCGACAGCGCGATGGTCCGGGGCCAGGCGCCGTGATCCTGCATGTGGCGCTCGACCAGCAGCGTCGCCGACTTCCAACCCAGTTGCCAGGCCGCCGGGGTCGGCACGGTCCGGGTGTCGACGGAATAGAAATTGCGCCCGGTGGGGAGCACGTCGGGCCGGCCGCGGGTCGGCGCGCCCGAGGTGCCTGGCTCCAGGAAGCGGCCCGCGAGGGCCGTCAACGCGCCCGCCGTCTCAGCCTTGCCCGAGCTCTCGACGGCCGGCCTGATCACGGCGTTCAGCGTCTCCAGGACCGCCGCCGTGGCCGTCCAGGCCGGATCCGGCGCCGTCTCGCCGTCGACCAGCCGGGCCGCCAGGTCCTCCATGCGCTCGACCGTGTCGCCGGCGCTGCGCCAGGGCTCGGGCCCGCCCAGCGCGTGCGGCCGCGGCCCCGTCCAGGGCGCCGCCATGTCGCAGTCCAATGGGTCGAAGGCGAGGCCGAGGTCGTCGGCGAGCGCCCGGTGCAGCGATGCGTCGCCCGCCTCGCCGGCGCCCCTCGGCACGCGCACCAGGGCGACCAGCAGATCGGTCAGCAACCGGCCCTCCGGGGCCCGGCCGAAGACGTGCAGCCCGTCGCGGATCTGCATTTCCTTAAGCTCGCAGAGGTAGTTGTCGAGCTTGCCCAGCGCCGCTGCCTCGTCGTCGGCCTCGATGATGCCGCAGTCGGCGTCGAGCCCGGTGGCCTGGCAGAGCGTCAGGATATCGCGGGTCAGGACCTTGAGGCGGCGCGGGTCGACGCCGGCGGCCTCGTAGTACTCATCGACCAGTTGCTCCAGGTCCTTCAGCGGCCCGTAGCTCTCGGCCCGGGTCAGCGGCGGCGTCAGGTGGTCGACGATGACGGCGCTGGTACGCCGCTTCGCCTGGGTGCCCTCGCCGGGGTCGTTGACGATGAACGGATAGACGTTGGGCAGCGGCCCCAGCGCCGCCTCCGGGAAACATTCACTTGAGAGCGCCAGCGCCTTGCCGGGCAGCCACTCCAGGTTGCCGTGCTTGCCGAAGTGCAGCACCGCGTGGGCCCGGAACGCGTTCCGGAGCCAGGCATGGAAGGCCAGGTAGTTGTGCGGCGGCACCAGGTCCGGGTCGTGGTAGGTCTCCTTCGGGTCGATGTTGTAGCCGCGCGCCGGCTGCAGGCAGACGGCGGCGTTGCCCAGGCGGAAGGCGGCCACCGCGAAGCGCCCGCAGTCGACCTCGCCGGGCAGGTAGAAGGGGTCCTCCTCCGGCGCCCCCCAGCGGTCGTGGACCGCGTCCCGGACCGCCTGTGGCAGCTCGGCGAGGAAGATCTGGTAATCCGCCATCGAAAGGGTCTCGCGGATGTCGCGCGTCTTCAGGGCCTTGAAATCGTTGGTCGGCCCGGCCATCAGCCGTTCGATCAGGGCGTCGCCGTCGGCGGGGATGTCGGCGACCCGGTAGCCTTCGCCGGCGAGGCCGTTCAGCAGCTCGACGGCGCCGGCCGGCGTATCCAGGCCGACGCCGTTGCCGAGCCGGCCGTCGCGGTTCGGATAGTTGGCGAGGACGATGGCGACGCGGCGCTCCGCCGGCGCCGTCCCGCGCAGCGCCGCCCAGGCCGCGGCCAGCCGGCAGACGAAACCGACGCGGTCGGCGACGGGCTCGTAGCGGACGATGTCGGTCTCGGTCAGCGGATCGCGGCGCTGGCTGCCCTTGAAGGAAACGGCCCGCGACAGCACCCGGCCGTCGACCTCGGGCAGCGCCACGTTCATGGCGATGTCGCGGGCGCCGAGCCCGCGGGTGCCGTCGCGCCAGTCGGTCTCGTTGCCGCCGGAGAAGACCATCTGCAGGACCACCGGCGTCGCCTCCCCGCCGTCGCCCTCGGCGCCGCGGTCGAAGGGGCCGAGGGTGCGCGCCTGACCCGGCGCCGAGACGGCGAAGCCGGTGGCGTTGATGATCACCGCCGGCGGCGCCTCGGCCAGCAGGGTCTCCAGGGTCGCCGCGGCGACCGGGTCCTTGAGGCTGGCGACGAACACCGGCAGCGGGTTGAGTCCGGCCTCGGCCAGGCCCTCGATCACCGCCTCGACGGCCCACAGATTGCCCGATTGCACCAGCGCCCGGTAGAACACCAGCGCCGCCACCGGCCGGCCCTCGACCCAGTTGGAACGGACCCGGGCGAGATCGGTGTTGGCCGCGCCCGGCCAGTGCAGCCCGGCGCGGACCAGCGGGCGCGGCTCGTGCCAATCGACCTCGAAACCGGTCAGATGGGCGGCGTAGTTGACGAAATCCAGTGCGTTCTCGGGCCCGCCGTGGACCAGGTACTGCCAAAGCCGGTGCTGGGCCTCGGCGTCGAGCGTCGAGAGCGCCGCGAGCTCGGCGTCGGGCTGGTCGTCGCCGGGCAGGAACGCGACCGGGATGTTCCGCTCGCGGCAGACCCGGGCCACCTCCTCGCACCCGTAGGGCCAGTAGCCGCGGCCGCCGAGCAGCCTGAGAACGACGAGCTTGGCCTCGGCGACGACGGCGTCCACGTACATGTCGACGGACATGTTGTGGCCGAGGTGCATCAGGTTGGCGAGGCGCAGGCTCGGGAAGCCGTCGGCCGGATGTTCGGCGCGGGCGGCGGCGAGCAAGGAAAGCTCCGTGTCGGCGGCCGAGATGACGACCACGTCGCCCGGCGTCTGGCCGAGGTCGACGGCTTCCGAGCCGTCGGACACCCCGCCAGGCTGGGCGGCGAGGAGATGCACGTCAGTCGCCCGGGCGGAGGGCGCGTTCGATGGCGGCCCGGTCGAGGCCGGTCTCGCCGATCACCACCAGTTCCGTGCCCCGCGTCTCGCCGTCGCCCCAGGGCCGGTCGTAATAGCGCTGCACCCGGGCGCCGACGGCCTGGACGACGTGGCGCATGTCCTTGCCGGGCACGTCGATGAAGCCCTTGATGCGGAGGATGTCGTGGTCGACGGCGGCGGCCTTGATGCGGTCCTCCAGGGCGTCCGGGTCGTCGATGGCGCCGAGGCTGACGACGAAACTCTCGAAATCGTCGTGGTCGTGGTCGTCCTCGTCGTCGTGATGCGACTTGCGGCCGTCGATGACGTCCTCGACGCCGGCGCCGATGCCGAGCAGGACCTTGGTGTCGACGGCGCCGTGCACGGCGTCGACGAGCTTCACCTGGGCCGCGACCTCGCCGGAGACCTCGCGCCTGACGCCGTCCAGGGCCGGCCCGTCGAGGAGGTCGCTCTTGTTCAGGAGCACCATGTCGGCGCACAGGAGCTGGTCCTCGAAGACCTCCTCGAGGGGCGATTCGTGATCGAGCATCTCGTCGGCCTCGCGCTGCGTCTGCACGGCGTCCGGGTCGTCGGCGAAGCGGCCGGCGGCGACCGCCGGCGCGTCGACCACGGCGACGACGCCGTCGACGGTGACCCGGGAGCGGATCTCAGGCCAGTTGAAGGCCTTGACCAGCGGCTTCGGCAGGGCCAGGCCCGAGGTCTCGATGACGATGTGGTCGGGCGGGTCCGGGCGGTCGAGCAGCGTCTCCATGGTCGGCAGGAAGTCGTCGGCGACGGTGCAGCAGATGCAGCCGTTAGCCAGTTCCATGACGTTCTCGTCCTCGCAGCCCTCGATGCCGCAGCCGGTGACCAGTTCGCGGTCGATGCCGAGGTCGCCGAACTCGTTGATGACCAGCGCGATGCGCTTGCCGCCGGCGTTCTCGAGAATGTGGCGGATCACGGTGGTCTTGCCGGCGCCCAGGAATCCGGTGATGACGGTGGCGGGAATTTTCATGTCTCTTCCTTCAATATCTGCGGCAGTCCGGCGGCGACGAAAACGACCCGGTCGGCGAGCTTGGCGACCAGTTGGTTGAGCTCGCCCTGGGCGTCCACGAACAACCGCGACATCTGATTGTCCGGCACCACACCGAGGCCGGTCTCGTTGGATACGAAAACCACCGGCCCGCGTAAAGCGTCGGATTGCAGGAACGCCGCCAGGCGCTGGATCTCGTCGCCGGCCCGGAGGTCGTTGAACAGCAGGTTGGAAAGCCAGAGCGTCAGGCAGTCGACCAGGATCGGCCGGTCGGGCCGGGCCTCGCGCTCGATCACGCCGACGATCTCGCGGACCTCCTCGATGGTCTCCCAGAGCTCGCCGCGCCGGGCCCGGTGCTTCTCGATGCGCGCCGCCATCTCGTCGTCGAGGGCCTGCGCGGTGGCCAGGTAGAGCCCGGCGCCCCGGGCCTCGACCAGTTCCTCGGCGTAGCGGCTCTTGCCCGAGCGCGCGCCGCCGAGGACCAGGGTGACGGGAGGCAGGCTGACGCTCACCGGATCACCCCGTCGTCGAGGCCGCCGGACGGCTGGTTGATGCCGGCGATCCGCCAGGCGCCGCCACGGCCCCGGAGCAGGCCGCCCTCGACGTGTTCGAGGCGGGTCACCGAGAGCGTGCCGAGGCTGAAGGACATGCCCATCTCCGGGCTCAAGTCCAGCACGTGGGCGATGGCGGCGCGGATGGTGCCGCCGTGGCAGACGGCGACGATGTCGCGGCCGGCGTGATCGGCGGTGTAGCGGTCGATGATGGCACCGGCGCGGCCGATCAGGTCGGCGAAGCTCTCGCCGCCCGGCGGCGCGCTGGACGCCGGTTTCTCCCAAAACGCCCGGTAGGCGTCGGGATCGCCGGCCTCCATCTCGGCCCAGCTCGAGCCCTGCCAGTCGCCGAAACACTGCTCACCCAGATCCGCCTCGACCACCGGTTCGGGGAACGTCAGGCCGGCGGCGGCGATGGCACCGGCGGTCAGCCGGGCGCGGCTCAGGTGGCTGGTCAGCCAGACCGCGTCGCCGGGCAGCGCCTGGGCGAGAACGGCGAAGGCGGCGGCGTCGGAGACGTCGCATTCGACGTCGTCGGAACCGTAGATCTTGCCCTCGACGCCGACGACGGGGGCGTGACGGACGAACCACCAGCGGGTCACGGTACTCATGTGGCGAAGGCTCCGGCGGCGATGAGAACGGCGGCCTCGGCGGCCTGTTGGGCGGCGCCGAGCACATCGCCCGTATAGCCGCCGAGGCGGCGGCGGGCAAGCCATCCGACGATGCCCGCCGCACATGCGGCCATCCCGAGCGCGAGGGCGCCGGCGGCCGGGCCCAGGCAAGCGAATGCCGCCGCCGCGGCCAGCCCGAGCGCGGTCAGCACGCCGGCCCCGTCGGGCCGGCCGGATGCGTGGCCGAGGCCGTCGGCGCGGGCCGGCGCCAACCGGTACATGAGCGCCGGCATGACGGCGCGCGACAACACCGCGGCGGCGAGCAGCGCCGCCCAGGCGAGGCCGGGCCCCAGGAACCCGGCGAGCAGCGCCGCCTTGATGCCGGTGGTGAAGATCAGCGCCAGCACGCCGAAGGTACCGATCCTGGAATCGCGCATGATATCGAGACTCCTGGGGCGGTCACGGG
>JAPPPF010000114.1 GCA_028817665.1 Magnetovibrio sp.
GTTCATGGTCGCGGTGATCGCCGTCATCGCCGTCAACTACCGCCGCGACTACCGTTCGGTGACCCTCAACACCCTGGTCGGAGGCGACGACCGCGCCTCGTCCTGACGTTCGTCCGGCGCCAAAGCCCTTGTTCCCACCTCGGAAGTTCCTATATTCCCGGCCATGACCGATCTCGAGCTTGGAACCCTGGCGCCCGGGACGCGCGTCGTCGTCGCCATGTCGGGCGGCGTCGATTCATCGACCACCGCCGGCCTCATGGTCGAGGCCGGGTTCGACGTGGTCGGCGTCACCCTGCAGCTTTACGACCACGGCGCCGCCATCGGCAACCCGAAGGCCTGCTGCGCCGGCCAGGACATCTTTGATGCGCGCCGCGTCGCCGAGAAGCTCGGCATCCCCCATTACGTCCTCGATTACGAAAGCCGATTCAAGGAAAGCGTCATCGACGAGTTCGCGGATTCGTACCTGCGCGGCGAGACGCCGATCCCCTGCGTCAAGTGCAACCAGACGGTCAAGTTCCGCGATCTCCTGGCGACGGCCAGGGACCTGAACGCCGAAGCCCTGGTCACCGGCCACTACGTGCGCCGCGTCGAGGGCCCGGGCGGTGCCGAGATGCACCGGGCCCTGGACCACGCCAAGGACCAGAGCTATTTCCTGTTCGCGACGACGCCCGAACAACTCGACTACCTGCGTTTTCCCTTGGGCAACATGACCAAGGCGGAGACCCGCGCGCACGCCGAGCGATTCGGCTTGCCGGTCGCCGAGAAGCCGGAGAGCCAGGACATCTGCTTCGTGCCGAACGGCGATTACGCGCGCGTCGTCGAGAAGCTGCGGCCGGGCGCCTGGGAGCCCGGCGACATCGTCGATCTCGACGGCAACGTGCTCGGTAGGCACGACGGCATCGTCCATTTCACCATCGGCCAGCGCCGTGGCATCGGCGTCGCCGCCCAGCATCCGCTCTACGTCGTCGGCATCGATCCGGACACCCGGCACGTCAGCGTCGGTCCGAAGGCGGCGCTTTTGCGCTCGAGGCTCACCGTCCGCGACTCCAACTGGCTCGGCGGCACCGACGGGGAAACCGGTGAGGTGACGGCGAAAATCCGCTCGACCACGACGCCGGAGGCCGCCGCCATCGAACGCAAGGACGGCGGTCGCATCGAGGTCGCGTTCGCCGAGCCGCAAGCCGGTGTCGCGCCCGGCCAGGCGGCGGTGTTCTATCGGGGCGAACGCTGCCTCGGCGGCGGCTGGATCGACAGCGCCGCCGTTTGATCCGCAATCAGGCGCGCACGGCGCCGGCCTCCGGACCCGCCGCCTCCAGCGTCTTCATGGCTTCCGCCGCGGCCTGCTGGCGGGCCCACATGTCGGCGTAGACGCCGTCCGTGGCGAGCAGCGCGATATGGGTGCCGCGCTCGACGACGCGGCCGTCCTTCAGGACCAGGATCTCGTCCGCCTCGATGATCGTCGACAGGCGGTGCGCGATGGTCAGGGTGGTGCGGTCCGCCGAGACCTCGCGGAGCGCCGCCAGGATGTCCTGCTCGGTCTGGCTGTCGAGCGCCGAGGTGGCCTCGTCGAAGATCATGATTTCCGGGCGTTTCAGGACCGTGCGGGCGATGGCGACGCGCTGGCGTTCGCCGCCCGACAGCTTCAGTCCGCGTTCGCCGACCGTCGATTGGTAGCCTTCCGGCAGGTTCATGATGAATTCGTGAATATGGGCCAGCCGCGCCGCTTCCTCGACTTCCGCCGGCGACGCGTCGGGGCGGCCGTAGGCGATGTTGTAGTAGATGGTGTCGTTGAACAGCACCGTGTCCTGAGGAACCATCCCGATGGCGGCGCGCAGGCTTTCCTGGGTGACGTCTCGGATGTCCTGGCCGTCGATGGTGATGCGGCCGTCGGTGGCGTCATAGAACCGGAACAGCAACCGCGAAATGGTCGATTTGCCGGCGCCGCTGGGACCGACGATGGCCACCGTCTTGCCCGGCTCCACGGTGAAGCCGATGCCTTGCAGGATCGGCCGGCGCGGGTCGTAGGCGAAGGCCACGTCCTCGAACCGGACCTCGCCGCCGGCCGGCCGGAGCGCCGCCGCGTCGGGCGCGTCGCGGACCTCGGCGCGTTCGCCCAGCAATTCGAACATGGTCTCCATGTCGGTGAGCGAGCGCTTGATCTCGCGGTAGACGAAGCCGAGGAAGTTCAATGGCAGGAACAGCTGGATCAGGTAGGAATTGACGAGCACGAAATCGCCGACCGTCATGGTGCCGTCGACGACGCCGTGGCCGGCCATGATCATCGCGATGGTGACGCCGAGGGCGATGATCACGCCCTGGCCGATGTTGAGGAAGGCCAGCGAGGTGCCGCTCTTCACCGCCGCCTCTTCGTAGCGGTTCAGCGCCTGGTCGAAGCGCCGGGCCTCATGGTCCTCGTTGCCGAAGTACTTGACCGTCTCGAAGTTCAGCAGGCTGTCGATGGCTTTCTGATTGGCCTCGGTGTCCTGCCTGTTCATCTCGCGGCGGATGGCGACGCGCCACTCCGTGATCCTGAAAGTGAACCAGACATAGAGCGCAATGGTGCCAGCAACGATTGCCAGGTAGCGCGCATCAAACAGCCAGAACAGGATCACCGCGATCATCAAGAGTTCCAGCACCAGCGGCCCTATTGAGAACAGGAGGAACC
>JAPPPF010000281.1 GCA_028817665.1 Magnetovibrio sp.
GCGATCATCACGCGCTGCCGCTGGCCGCCGGAGAACTCGTGCGGGAGGGACTGCAGCCGCGCCGTCGCGCTCTCCAGCCCGACCAGGGTCAGGAGCTCGACGACCCGCTCGCGCGCCTGCTCGGGCGACATGTTCTTGTGCAGCAAGAGGACCTCGGCGATCTGCTTCTCGATGGAGTGCAGCGGGTTGAGGCTGGAAAGCGGCTCCTGGAAGATCATCGCGATGTCGTTGCCGCGGAGATCGCGCATGCGGCGGTCCGGCGCGTCGATCAGTTCCTCGCCGTGGAACTTGATGGAGCCGCCGGGATGGTGGGCCAGCGGGTAGGGCAGCAACCGCATCACCGAGAGCGCGGTGACCGACTTCCCCGACCCCGACTCGCCGACCAGGGCGACGGTCTCGGCGCGCTCGATGGAGAGCGACACGCCGCGCACCGCCTTGACCTCGGACGGCCCGCGCCCGAACGAGGTAGAGAGATCGGTGATTTCCAGCAACTTACTCATTTGTAGACCTTTCTCGGGTCGAAGGCGTCGCGCACCGCCTCGCCGATGAAGACCAGCAAGGAGAGCATGAGGGCGATCACAAAGAAACCGGAAATGCCGAGCCACGGCGCCTGCAGGTTGGCCTTGCCCTGGTTCAGCAATTCGCCCAGCGACGGCGAGCCCGGCGGCAATCCGAAGCCCAGGAAATCCAAGGCCGTGAGCGTGGTGATCGAGCCCGCCAGCGTGAACGGCATGAAGGTGATGGTGGCGACCATGGCGTTGGGCAGGACGTGCTTGTAGATGAGCACCAGGTCGGAGACGCCCAAGGCACGCGCGGCGCGGACGAAATCGAGGTTGCGGGCGCGCAGGAACTCGGCCCGAACCACGCCGACGAAGCCCATCCAGCTGAACAGCAGCAACAGCCCCAGCAGCCACCAGAAATTCGGCGTGATTATGCTGGCCATGATGATCAAGAGATAGAGCACCGGCATGCCGGCCCAGATCTCGATGAAGCGTTGGCCCAGGAGATCGATCAGGCCGCCGTAGAACCCCTGGAAGGCGCCGACGGAAACCCCGACGGCGGCGCTGATGAGGGTCAGCACGAAGCCGAACAGCACGGAGATCCGGAACCCGTAGATCAGCCGCGCGACCACGTCGCGGCCCTGGTCGTCGGTGCCGAGCCAGTTGGCGGCCGAGGGCGGGGCCGGCGCGGGCACCGGCAGCTCGTAGTTGACGGTGTCGTAGCTGAAGCGGATCGGCGGCCAGGCCATCCAGCCCTTCTCGTTGATCAGGTCGCGGACGAATTCGTCGCGGTAGTCGGCCTCGGTCTGGAACTCGCCGCCGAAGGTGGTTTCCGGATACACCGCGAAAGCCGGGAAATAGAGGCCGCCATCGTAGCTCACCACGAGCGGCTTGTCGTTGGCGACGACCTCGGCGAACAGGGTCACGACGAAGACGCAGACGAAGATCCAGAACGACACGTAGCCGCGCCGGTTGCGCTTGAAGTTGTCGATGCGCCGCCGCGTGATCGGGGTGATGCGGAGGCCGAGGAAGTGATCCGTTTTGAGCGCTTCCTTCGACGTGTGCGGGGCCGGGGGCGCGGCGGCGGTCTTGGCGGTGTCGTTCATCCGTCCATGTCCCTCAGACGTCCCGCGCCTCGAAGTCGATCCGGGGATCGACGATGTGATACATGATGTCGCCGATGATCCCCATCAGGAGACCCAGCAGGGTGAAGAAATAGAGGGTGCCGAACATCAGCGGATAGTCGCGCTTCAGCACCGCCTCGAAGCCCAGCAGGCCGAGGCCGTCCAGAGAGAAGATCACTTCCGTCAGCAGCGCGCCGGTGAACAGGATGCCGATGAAGGCGCTCGGGAAGCCGGCGATGACGATCAGCATGGCGTTCCGGAAGACGTGCCCGTAGAGCACCTGTTTCTGCCTCAGCCCCTTGGAGCGCGCCGTGGTCACGTACTGCTTGTTGATCTCCTCGATGAACGAGTTCTTGGTCAGCATGGTCAGCCCGGCAAAGCCGCCGATCACCATCGAGAGGATCGGCAGGGTCATGTGCCAGAAGTAGTCGCCGATCTGGCCGAGCGTCGAGAGGTCGTCGAAATTGGGCGAGGTCAAGCCGCGCAAGGGGAACCAGTCGAAATAGCGGCCGCCGGCGAACAGCACGATCAACAGGATGGCGAACAGGAATCCGGGCACGGCGTTGCCGAAGATCACCACGCCGGACGTCCAGACGTCGAACTTGGAGCCGTCGCGCACCGCCTTGGCGACGCCCAAGGGGATGGAGATCAGGTAGACCAGCAGCGTCGTCCAGATGCCCAATGAGATGGAGACCGGCATCTTGTCGATGACCAGTTGGGCGACGGACTTGTCCTGGAAGTAGCTGTCGCCGAAATCGAAGCGGATGTAGTTGCCCATCATCAGGAGGAAGCGCTCGTGGGCCGGCTTGTCGAGGCCGAACTGCTTCTCGATCTGCTTGATCAGTTCCGGCGGCAGGCCCTGGGCGCCGCGGTAGCGGCTGGCCGCGTCGCCGGTCTTGCCGGCCGTCGTCTTCGATTGCTTGGAGCCGGCCGTCTCCTGGCCGGCCTGACCGCCGACCCGGGCGGTGGCATCGACGCTGTCGCCGGAGATCTGCGCGATCATCTGCTCGACGGGGCCGCCCGGCACGAAC
>JAPPPF010000205.1 GCA_028817665.1 Magnetovibrio sp.
GTGGTCGCCACCTCGATGGCGGTCAGCCGCTGGCGGTTGCCGGTCCGCCGCAAGGCCTGCGCCAGGTGGGTCAGGCAGCGGCCCTGTTCGGTCGCCGAGCTCAAGTTCGGATGCGGGACGCCATCCGCGGGAATTAGGCTTTCGAGCAGGGCCGCGATCGTTTCGTGATCGCCGAACCGGTACTGCAGCCAGTTCGCCATGCGTCCGGAAAACAGCTTGTAGGCATCATCCGGGCGGCCGGCGGCGGCGGTGTGGTGAAAGAGCTCGATCAGTGGTCCCATGTCGTCGAGACGCCGAATGGCGTCGGGCCGGTCGGCGCTGGCGTGCCGGTAGGCGGCGCACAATCGCTCATGCGCCGCCGCCGGGTCGCCGATGCGGCCGTAAACGTCGGCGGCGAGGCCGGGATGCATCCCGACGGTGCCGTCGGCCGCGCTTCGATCCAAGAACCCGTGCTTGGCGAGACGTCCGAGGGCCGCGTCGAGATCGCCGTCGTCGGCGTGGGCGACGGCTAGCAATTTCGGCGATATCGGCGTGCGCGACGCCGCCAAGATGGCGAGCACGCCGCGCGCTTCCGCCGGCAGCGCCTCGTGGGCCGCCGCCAGGGTCCGCGCCCGTGCCTGATCGGGTTTCAGTCTGGAGATGTCGTCGCCGGCGCCGGCGAGCCCCGCCAGTAGCCGGAGCGCCAACGGGTGGTTCTCACAGGCCGTCGCCGCGGCGGCGATCTCGGGCGTCGCCAGGACCTCGGCGGCGGCGGCCGGCAATCCACCGAGGGTCAATCGGCTGGTCTCGGCGATTTCTAATTCGGCCGGCGGATGCCGCGTGACGATCAGGACCTTGCCGCGCATGGGCATGTCGGCCGCGGCGTTGAGGAGTCTGAGGAAGGCCGCCGTCTCGTGGCTCCGGCAGGAACGGGCGTCCCGGCCGTCGTCGCGCAACTCCGTCTCGAAGTCGTCGAGCACGACCAGCAACCGGTGATCGCGGAGGCATTGGCCGAGATGATCAAGCCGCGCGTGCGCCGTCGACCAGGCGGTCTCGTCGCGGCCCATGTAGGTGAGGACACGTTCGGCCAAGGCCCGGAAGTTCCCCGGCGCGTTCCGGAAGCTCCAATAAACCACGCCTTCCGGGGGCGCGGCGTCGAAACCGCCATCCAACCAGGCCTGCGCCAGGGCGCTCTTGCCGACGCCCATGGGTCCGTCGATCGCGAAACCGACGGCGGCCGGCGCGGCCCACCAGGTATCGAGCCGCCGGCGTTCGTCGTCGCGCCCGGCGAAAAGCGGCGGCGCGAACCGGGGCGCCGCGAAATCCGGTTCCGGCGGCGCCGGCGCCGGCGGGCCGGCGGGCGCCGACGGATCGGCCGCTGCGTCGGTCCCGGTCTCGGCCAGCCAACGGCGTACCGCGCCGATCACCGTCCGGGCCAGGTCGTCGGGGGTTTCCATTTGCGAAAACCCGCGCTCGGCGCCGGTCCGCTGACGGAGCGCGTCCTGCCTCGCGGGATCGCTGTCGGCGGTCAACAGGTGGGCCGGCACCATGAAGTCGCCGGGGGCGAGATAGGCGTGGAAGGGGATGCCCTCGGCCGCCGCCAGCTCGAGCTCGCGCTCGGTGAAGGACTTGCCCGAGGCCGGGTCGAGGGCGCCGTAGCAATGCCCCATGACCGCGATGAACAACCCGCACTCCCGGGCCGCCGCCCAGCCCGGCGCCGGGTTGTCGGCGCCGAAATCCTCGGGGCGCACCAAGTCAATTTCGGGAATGCCGGACAGCGCCGCGGCCAGCCCGTCGCGGTAGGCGCGGACGTCGGCGCCGCCGGAACATAGATAGAGCTTGGTGGTCTCCTGGGCTTGCACGCGCCCTCCCTTGTCGTCGCCGGGCGTCGGCTCACCGTATCACTAGTCCGCGAGGCCTTTAAAGCGCCGCTTCGGCGCGTTCAGGCGGCGCCGGTCTGCGCCGCGTAGACCCGGCGCGCCCAGCCGCGCAAGCCGCGCCCGGCGCCGCCATTGGGGCCGCCCGTGTCACGGAGCCATCGGTCGACCGGAACGAAGAAGCCGGTCTTCGGCCGGTTCAACACCTCCGTCGGCAACGCCGGCAGCGGTGTCTCCGCCATGTCTCGCTTGGACGGCGGAATGTGCCCGCCGAGGGCCGGCGCCAGGGCCGCGAACAGCGTCGCGTCGACCAGCGGCACCCGGATTTCCAGGGAATGCGCCATGCCGGCCCAATCGGCGTCGCGCAGCAGCTGATTGCGCATGTACCATTGGGTCTCGAGGATCCGAACCTTGTTGCCGGGCTTGCGGACCTTGGCCGCGTTGGCGTCGAGGCGGACCAGGGGCCCGAGGGCGTTCCAGCCGGCGGCCGCCATCTCCGGATCGATGACGTCGGCCAGTTCCCAGGGCATGTAGAGACCGCGGCGCAGCAGGTAGGCGCCGCCAAAACTGCCGCCGAACTCGAAAAGGCCGGCGTACTTCGGCGGCAACATGGACCCGAGCAGCGGCGCCGCGACCATCCTCAGCGCCCGCCCGACGGCGCCGATGCCGGGGATCAGGCCGAGCGTCCCGGCGAGCCGGGGCACCTGGCGGAAGCTGTCGTAGCCGCCGAACAGCTCGTCGCCGCCGAGGCCCGACAGGGCGACCTTCAGGCCGCCGTGCGCGGCGACGCGGGCGACGAAGTAGGTGTTGACCCCGTCGATGCTCGGCTGGTCCATGGACTTCAAGAGATCGGGAAGCGCGCCGTCGAAGTGCAGCCGGGCGATGCGCTCCGTCGACTGCCGGGTGGCGTAGCGCTTGGCGACCGCCTCGGCGAGCGGCACCTCGTCCCTGTCGGTGTCGACGAATTCCTCGAAGCCGAGCGTGAAGGAGCGGATCTCGCCTTGTTGGCTCTCCGCCGCGAGGCCGGTGATGGTGGTCGAATCGAGGCCCGCCGACAGGAACACGCCGACCGGCACGTCGGCGACGAAGTGATGGCGGACGCTGTCGAGGAGCGCTTCCCTGAGGTCGGCCGGGTCCATCGCCTCGGTCGCTCGCGGCGCCCCGGCGAGAACTTCGGCGGCGTCGAAATACTTCGCCCGCGTGCGCCGCCCGTCGGCCTCGACGGTCAGGTGATGACCGGCCGGCAGCGCTTCGATGTCGGCGTAGAGGGTGTGCGGTTCGGGTACGCTGCCGAACAGCAGGAACCCGACGTGGCCGGCCGGGTCGGGCCCGGCGGCGCCGGCCCGGCCGCCCGCCAAGAGCGCCTTGACCTGCGAGGCGGCGCGTAGCGTGCGGCCGTCGTCGGCGATATAGAGCGGCTTGATCCCGAACGGATCGCGAGCCAGGAACAGGCGCCGTTCGGCGTCGTCCCAGATGGCCAGCGCGAACATGCCGCGCAGCCGCCCGACCATCGACGGCCCGTGATGCTTATAGAGCCGGAGCAGGACCTCGGTGTCCGATTCGGTGATGAACCGCTCGCCCTGGGCCTCCAACTCGCGGCGCAAGGCCCGGAAATTGTAGATCTCGCCGTTGTAGGTGATGCGGTAGCGGCCGCCGCCGGCGGCGCCGGGATCGAGGACCATCGGCTGGTTGGCGCGCGGATCGGGGTCGATGATGGCGAGCCGGCGATGCGCCAGGCCGACGCGGCTGTCATCGGAAATCCAATGGCCACCGCCGTCTGGACCGCGGCGAATCATCGCCTTGTTGATCTCCAGAAGCTCGCCGAGGGCGATCGGCGGCGCTTCCGCGTGATAGGCGAAAAGGGCGGCTAATCCGCACATCCCTGCTTCATAGCGCGGCGGCGCCGGGGAACAAAGTCATTTCGATCATTTTCCCAATGGAATCAGGTCTTTGCATAGGGGGGGCAATTCGGAGTAAAAGAGCGCATGAAGCAAGTCATCCAGAGCCGCCGCTCCGGCCGTCTCAGCCTCAAGGAGGTCCCGGCGCCGAAGGTCAAGGCCGGCCACGTCCTGGTTCGGACGCGCGCCTCGCTGATTTCCGCCGGCACCGAACGGATGGTCGTCGATTTCGCCAAGAAGAGCCTGGCCGGCAAGGCCCGGGCCCGGCCGGACCTGGTCAAGAAGGTCGTCGACAAGGCCAAGCGCGACGGCCTCAAGGCGACCTTCCAGACGGTTATGGCGCGGCTCGACGAACCGCTGCCGCTCGGCTATTCGGCGGCCGGCGAGGTCGTCGCCGTCGGCGCCGGGCTGGAGGGCCGGTTCCGGGTCGGCGAACGGGTCGCCATGGCCGGCGCCGGCATCGCCAACCACGCCGAGCTGAACGCGGTGCCGGAGAACCTCCTGGCGGCGATTCCCGACGGCGTCACCGACGAGGACGCCAGCTTCGGCACGCTGGGCGCCATCGCCCTGCACGCGGTGCGGAACACCGGCGCCGGCCTCGGCGACGTGGTCTGCGTGCTCGGCTGCGGGCTGGTTGGCCAGTTGGCGGCGCAGTTCCTGACCCTCGCGGGCGCCCGCGCCGTGGTCATGGACTACGATCCGGAACGCCTCGACCTGGCGCGCTCGCTGGGCGCCGAGGCCGCCGTCGATCTCGGCGGCGGCGATGGCGAGGCGGCGGTCGGCGCGATCACCCGCGGACGCGGCTGCGACGCCGTGATCATCGCCGCCGCGACCAGCTCCAGCGAGCCCTTCGAGACCGCCGCCGCGGTCGCCCGCGACCGGGCCCGAGTCGTCATGGTCGGCCTCACTGGAACGGCGTTCCCCTATGCCGAGTTCATGAAGAAGGAATTGAACATCGTCGTCTCCCGGTCCTACGGCCCCGGCCGCTACGACGCCGAGTTCGAAGGCCGCGGCGTCAAGTATCCGGAAGGCTGGGTGCGTTGGACGGAGACCGAGAACCTGGCCGAAACGCTGAGGCTGTTGGCGCCCGGCCCGCCGCGGCGGCTGAACGTCGCCGCCCTGGTGACCCACCGCTTTCCCCTCATTGAGGCGGCCGCCGCCTACGGCCTGATCGGCGGCGGCGAACGGCACCTCGGCGTTCTCCTGACCTACCCGGAGGGCGAGACCAAGGTCATCAGCCCCAATTTCCAACCGGCGTCCGGCACCGGCGCGGGCTGCGTCCTCGGCGTCATCGGCGCCGGCAACTTCGCCCGCGCCGTGCTGTTGCCGGAGCTGAAACGCCTCGACGGCGTTCACTTCCACACCCTCGCCACCGAGCGCGGCGCCAGCGCCGGGCACGGCCAGGAAACCTTCGGCTTCGAACGGGCCAGCGCCGACGCCGAGGATGTCCTGTCGGCGCCGGAGATCAACGCCGTTCTCGTCGCCACCCGCCACGACAGCCACGCGGCGCTGACGGCGCGCGCCTTGGAGGCCGGCAAGGCGGTGCTGGTGGAGAAGCCGCTGGCCCTCGACTGGGACCAGCTGAACGGCGTCATCGAGGCGCGGAACGGCCAGGACGGCCGCGGCGGCGCCTTTTTCCAAGTCGGGTTCAACCGCCGCTTCGCGCCGGCCGCCCAGCGCCTGGCCGGCGCCCTCGGCGCGAAGTCCGGCCCGAAGGTCGTGCTGCTCCGCGTCAACGCCGGCGCCATCGACGACGATCACTGGATTCAAGGGCCCGAGGGCGGCGGCCGGCTGCTCGGCGAGGCCTGTCACTTCATCGACCTCGCCCGGTATCTGGTGGGCGCTCCGATCGACGCCGTGCAGGCCGAGGCGGCGGCCGCCGACGGGGCCTGCGACGACGCCGCCATTTCGCTCCGCTTCGCCGATGGCAGCCTCGCCAACTTGCTCTACACGGCGCAGGGCGACGGCGCCGCAGGCAAGGAGATGATCGAGGCCCACGCCGGCGGCGCGTCCTACGTGATCGAGGATTTCCGCAGCTTCGAGGTCCACGGCGACGCCGCGACGGCGCCATGGAAGGGCAGCCAGGACAAGGGCTTCCGCGGCGCGCTCAAGGCCTTCACGGGCGCCGTCGCGGGCGGCGCGACGGCGCCCATTGACGAGGCCGAACTGATCGAGACCAGCGCCGCCACCCTCGCCGTCCTGGAAAGCCTCCGGACCGGCGAACGCATTGAACTCTAGGAACCACGGAACGCCGCATGGACCTGAACGCCTTTTTCGACACTGAATTCGACGAGCACGCCCAGGTCGCTGCGGCCACCCGGGAGGCGCTCAAGGAACCGTTCGGCCGCCTCGTCGGCATCGCCGCCGAGAGCATCCGTGGCGGCGGCAAGCTCCTGTTCTTCGGCAACGGCGGCAGCGCCGCCGACTGTCAGCACCTGGCCACCGAGCTGACCATCCGCTACAAGACCGACCGCGCGCCCATCGCCGCCATCGCCCTGACCACGGATACCTCGGCGCTGACCGCCGGCGGCAACGATCTCGGCTTCGACGAGATCTTCGCCCGCCAGGTCGCGGCGCTGGCCAAACCGGGCGACCTGGCCATCGGCATTTCGACCTCGGGTGAGAGCGAAAACATCATCCGCGGCCTCGCCCAGGCCCGCGACATGGGCGTCACGGCGGCCGGCTTCGGCGGCAAGGGCGGTGGCCGCATGGCCGGATTCGCCGACCCCTACCTGGTGGTGCCCTCCGAGACCACGGCGCGGATCCAGGAGATGCACATCACGCTGGGACAGATGCTGTGCGGCGCCCTGGAAAGCGAACTGGGCCTGATATGAGCGCCACCGGCACGTCCACCGGCGACCTGATCGCTATCGTCTCGAACCTCGCCAAGGCTCGGGTGCTCTGCGTCGGCGACGCCATGCTCGACAAGTTCGTCAGCGGCGCAGTCGAACGGATATCGCCGGAGGCGCCGGTGCCGGTGCTCCGGATCGATGGCGAAACGGCGATGCTCGGCGGCGCCGGCAACGTCGCGCGCAACGTCGTCGCGCTCGGCGCCCAGGTGAGCCTCGTCGCCACCGTCGGCGACGACCTCGCCGGCGAGGAGGTCGAGCGCTTGTTGCTCGGCCTCGGCCGAGCGACGCCGCAACTGGTTATCGACGCGGAGCGGCCGACGGCCATCAAGACGCGCTTCGTCGCCGGCACCCAGCAGATGTTGAGGGCCGATTGGGAAACCACCAAGCCCCTGGCCCCGGGGACCGGCGCGGCGCTGGTCGGCGCGGTCAAGGAGCGGCTCGCCGACCACGACGTCCTGGTGCTCTCGGATTACGGCAAGGGCGTGCTCGCCGACGGCCGGGCCGCCGAACTGATCGCCATGGCCCGCGACGCGGGAAAACCGGTGATCGTCGACCCCAAGGGCCGCGACTACGGCATCTATGCCGACGCCGACGTGATCACGCCGAACCGGCGCGAACTGGCGGAGGCCAGCGGCGCCACCACCGGAGACGTCGACGCGGCCGCCCGGGCGGCGGCCGGGCTGCGCGGCGATCACGGGTTCGGCGCGGTGCTGGCGACCCTCAGCCAGGACGGCATGGTCATCGTCTCGGAAGCCGGCACCGAGCATTTGTCGGCGGAGGCCCAGGAAGTCTTCGACGTTTCCGGCGCCGGCGACACCGTCGTCGCGGCGCTCGCCAGCGGCCTCGGCAGCGGCGCCGCGTTGGCCGACTCGGCCCGCCTCGCCAATGTCTGCGCCGGCATCGTCGTCGGCAAGGTCGGCACCGCGGCGGCCTACATGACCGAAGCCATCGCGACCCTGCATCACCAGGACATCTCGCGCGCCGAGGCGAAGCTGATGACCGCCAGCCAGGCCGCCGACCGCGCCGAGGTCTGGCGCCGCCAGGGACTCAAGGTGGGGTTCACCAACGGCTGTTTCGACCTCCTCCACCCGGGGCATATTTCGCTGCTGGCCCAGGCCCGCGGCGCCTGCGACCGGCTGATCGTCGGGCTCAATTCCGACGCGTCGGTGGCGCGCCTGAAGGGCGACGGCCGGCCGGTGCAGAACGAAGCGGCGCGGGCCACCGTGCTGGCCTCGCTGGCGTCTGTCGATCTTTGCGTGATCTTCGAAGACGACACGCCGCTCGACTTAATCGGCGCGCTGAAGCCCGATGTCCTGGTCAAGGGCGCCGATTACGCCCTCGCCGACGTGGTCGGCGCCGAGGAAGTGCAGTCCTGGGGCGGCCGCGTCGTGCTCGCCGATCTCGAGGAAGGGTTTTCGACCACCGCGACGATCGCGCGACTGGCCGGAGACCGGGCTTAGGAGTGGCGCCGGGTGCCTGAGCCGGACAACCTCGCCCACCACGTCGCCCATGTCACCTACATGCTGGCCTGGCTCAGCTTCGCGGCCGGTCATAGCTGGCTCGCCGGCGCCGCCATGAAGGCCCGCTTCCGTTCGGCCTTTGGCGCCCATGACCGTCTCATCTACAACCTGATCGCGGCGGTCCACCTGACCTTGATCATCATCTACGGCAACTGGGCGTTCCAGGGCCTGCCGCGCTTCGCCATCTCCGGCGGCGGCTGGACCGCCTACACCCTCGTCGCGGTCAGCGGCTGGACGATCCTGTTCCTGGCGATCCGGACCTACGACCTCGGCCGCCTGTCCGGCCTCGCGCAGATCCGCGCCGCCAAACAGGGCGAGGCCATCGATGACGACGAGCCGCTGATCACCACCGGTTTCCACGCCTATGTCCGCCACCCCCTCTACGCGGCCGGATTCCTGATCCTGTGGGGCGCCGCGTGGAACGATTTCGGGTTGGCCACGGCGACCTGGGGGTCCATGTACCTGATCGTCGGCAGCCGTTTTGAGGAGCGCCGGCTGAGGCGCCTCTATGGCGACGCCTACCGGGATTACCGCAAGCGCGTGCCGGCATTCGTGCCGTGGCGCGGCAAGGCCATCAAGTAATCGGAACCGGAGGCGGCCAAGATGACGGAATCCACCGCCCTGCCGAAACCTCTGTGGGAGGCGAAGGCGTTGCTGGGCGAGGGGCCCATTTGGGACGGCCGCGCCGGAATACTCTATTGGGTCGATATCAAGGGCCGGCATCTCCACCAATATCGGCCAAGCGACGGCGACCGCCAATCGCGGCCGCTGGCCGTGGAGGTGGGCGCCGTCGCGCCGCGCGCCCGGGGCGGTTTGATCGGCGCCACGCGGGACGGCTTCGCCGAGATCGACCCGGATACCGGCGCGATCACGATCCTCGCCGATCCCGAGAGCGGGCTGCCGGACAACCGCTTCAACGACGGCAAATGCGACCCGGTCGGCCGGTTCATCGCCGGCAGCATGGACGATCAGGAAACCTCGCCGTCGGGTTCCGTCTACCGTCTCGACGCCGACCACCGGGTCACACGGTTGTTCGGGGGATACATGGTCTGCAACGGACCGGCGTTCAGCCCGGACGGGCGGATCTTGTATTTCTCCAACAGCGCCGAGCGGGAGATTCTGGCCTTCCCCTACGATCCCGCCGCGGGCGAGGCCGGCCCGCCTCGGGTCTTCGCCCGCATCCCCGACGCCCTCGGTTACCCCGACGGCCTCAACGTCGACGCCGATGGCGGCTTGTGGTGCGCGCATTGGGATGGGTGGCGGCTGACCCGGTTTCGGCCCGACGGCACGGTCGACCGGACCATCGAGTTTCCGGTCCCCAGGGTCACCAGTTCGACATTCGGCGGCCCCGGTCTCGACCGACTATACGTCACCACCGCGCGCATCGGGCTCGATGACGAGGCGCTCGCCCGGGCGCCGCTCTCCGGCGCCCTGTTCGAGGTGGAGACGGAATTCACCGGATTGCCGCAAGCCCGCTTCGCCGGCTAGCGGCCGGCCGGGCCTTCAATTGGCGCCGGTGACCACAGACATGATGTGATCCCAAAGACCCTTTTCCTTGGGCTTGGCCGGCGCTGCCTTCGGTTTCGCCAGGTGTTTCGGCTCGGGCGCCTTGATCGGGCCGTCGAGGCCGGGCAATGGGCGTTTCGCCAAGCCCTTGTGCGCGTCGTTCATGAAGCGCTTCCAGAGCCGGGCCGGCAGGCCACCGCCGGTGACCCCCTTCATCGGCTTGCCGTCGTCGTTGCCGATCCAGACGCCGGCGACCAGGTCGGCGGTGTAGCCGACGAACCAGGCGTCGCGGTGGTTCTGGCTGGTGCCGGTCTTGCCGGCGGCGGCGCGGTCGAGGCGCGCCTGCTTGCCGGTGCCGTAGGCGACGACGGCGCCCAACATGGCGTTCATGGCCGCCGCGTGGCGCGCGTCGATGACGCGCCCGGGCCCCGAACCCCGGCGGGCGTACAGGATCTTGCCGTCGCCGTTCCGGATTTCAGCGATGCCGTAGGGCCAGGTGGCCTGGCCGCCGTTGGCGAAGGGCGCGTAGGCGGCGGTCAGATCGATCAGGCTGACGTCGTGGGTGCCGAGCGCCAAGCTCGGGGTGGCGGTGATCTCGCCGGGAATGCCGAGACGCGCCGCGGCCCGGGCGACCCGCGTCAGCTCGGCGCGGCGCGCGACCCGGACGGCGGCGGTGTTGAGCGAGCGCGCCATGGCTTCCGACAGACTGACCCGGCCGTGGTACTTGCCGTCGAAGTTCCGGGGCGCCCAGCCATCGATGGTCAGCGGCCCGTCCTCAACGGCGCTCGACGGCGCCATGCCGGCCTCCAGCGCCGCCAGGTAGACGAACGGCTTGAACGCCGAACCGGGCTGGCGCCGGGCCTGGGTGGCGCGGTTGAAAGGGCTCTTCGCGTGGCTGCGGCCGCCGACCAGGGCGCGGACGGCGCCATCGCCGGCCATCGCCACCAGGGCGCCCTGGCTGGCGCCCTGCTTGACGCCGGGACCCGCCAGCGCCGCCTCGAGGCGCCGTTCGGCGGCCCGTTGCAAGGCCGGGTTCAGCGTGGTCACGACGCTCAAATCGTTGTCGCCGGGGGCCACGTATCCGGCGACCCTGTCGAGCACCCAGTCGATGAAGTATCGGCCGCCGGCACCGCCGGTGAGGCCGGCGCCGGTCCCGGACTTGGTCCGTGCCCAGCGCGTCGCCTGCTTGTCGCTCAGGTACCCGGCGGCGACCATGTTCTTCAGCACCTGCGCGGTACGCGCCTCGGCGCGCTCCCGGCTGGCCCGCGGGTTGTACCGGCTCGGCGCCTTCAAGAGGCCGGCGATCATCGCCGCCTGGTAGGTGTTGAGTTGTTTCGCCGAGCGGCCGAAGTACTTGCGCGCCGCCGCGTCGACGCCGTAGGTCCCGGCGCCCAGATAGACCCGGTTGAGATAGATCGTCAGGATCTGGTCCTTCGAGAACTTGTGCTCGAGCCAGAGCGCCAGCAGCACTTCCTGGACCTTCCGTTTCAGCGAGCGCTCCGGCGTCAGGAACAGGTTCTTCGCCGCCTGCTGGGTGATCGTCGAGCCGCCCTGGACGATGCGCCCCTCGCGCGCGTTGCGGTAGGCGGCCCGCGCGATGCCGATGACGTCGAGGCCGAAGTGGTCGTAGAAGCGGCGGTCCTCGGTCGCCAGTACCGCCTGGGTCAGGGCCTTCGGCAGATCGGTGACGCGGAGCGGCACGCCGTAGAGATCGCCGCGCGTCGCCAGCAGGGAGCCGTCGGCGGCGAGCAGCGTCACGGTCGGGCGCCGGGTCGCGTTGAGTGCATCGTCGACGTCGGGCAGGTCGGTGGCGTACCAGGCGACGATGCCGAGGACGATGATGCCCGCCCAGACGCCGAGCGTCGCGGCCCCCTTGAAGAGCCGCCAGAACCAGCCAGTCGAAGATGTCGCGGTTTCGGCCATGCGCCTTTATCCGGCCCGGCGTCTTAGCATCGGGTTAACGAGGCGGGCGCCGTCAAACGTCCAGGTTCGCCACCTTCAGCGCGTTCTGCTGGATGAACTCGCGCCTCGGCTCGACGACGTCGCCCATCAGTGTCGAGAACACGTCCTCGGCGTCGTCCGTGTGGCTGACCCGGACCTGCAGGAGCGAGCGGGCGTCGGGATCGAGCGTGGTTTCCCAGAGCTGGTCCGGGTTCATCTCGCCGAGGCCCTTGTAGCGCTGCATCTGCACGCCCTTGCGGCCCAGTTCCATCACCGCGTCGACCAGCGCCACCGGTCCGGTGACCGGCAATTCGCGGTCCTTGTGGACGAGCTTGCCGTGGTCGCCGTAGGTCTCGAACAGTTTCGCCGCCTTGCTGTTCAGGCGCCGCGCGTCGGACGAGCCGATCAACGGTCCGTCGATGGCGTGGCGTTCGGAAACGCCGCGGAGCGTCCGGGTGAAGGCCAGGCCGCCGTCGTCCAAAGGCGCGCCTTCCCAGCCTTTCTCGTTGACCGGCTCCAGTTTGTTGAGCCGCTTGGCGAGATAATCCGCCGTCTGCAGGGCGCGTTCACCGTCCGACAGGATCTCCGGGTCGAGGGCGGTCGAAATCGCCGCCTGCTCGACGATTCGGGACGGCACGTGGCGGGCCAGGCGCTCGACCAGGGCCTTCATGCCGCGGGCCTCGTCCAGGATCTCGCGGAGATCGGCGGCGGCGATCTGGCGGCCGTCGAAGGTCTCGAACACGGCGCCGTCGTCGATGGCGGCGTTGAACAGGTAGTCCTCGAGCGCCGGGTCGTCCTTCAGGTAGACTTCCGAGTTGCCGCGCTTCGAGCGGTAAAGCGGCGGTTGCGCGATATAGAGGAACCCGCGTTCGACGATCTCCGGCATCTGCCGGAAGAAGAAGGTCAGCAGCAGGGTTCGGATATGGCTACCGTCGACGTCGGCGTCGGTCATGATGATGATCTTGTGGTAGCGGCATTTCTCGACATCGAAGTCCTCGCGCCCGATTCCGGTGCCGAGGGCCGCGATCAGGGTGCCGATTTCCGCCGAACTCAACATCTTGTCGAAGCGCGCGCGTTCGACGTTGAGAATCTTGCCGCGCAGCGGCAGGATCGCCTGGTTCGACCGGTTGCGGCCCTGCTTGGCGGACCCACCGGCGCTGTCACCCTCGACGATGAACAGCTCCGACAGCGCCGGGTCCCTCTCCTGGCAGTCGGACAGCTTGCCCGGCAGCGAGCTGATGTCGAGCGCGCCCTTGCGCCGCGTCAATTCGCGGGCCTTGCGCGCCGCCTCGCGGGCGACCGCGGCCTCGACGATTTTCGAGATCACCTTCTTGGCCTCGTTGGGATGCTCCTCGAACCACTGGTCGAGGCCCTCGCTGATCAGGCTCTCGACCACCGGACGCACTTCCGACGAGACCAGCTTGTCCTTGGTCTGCGAAGAGAACTTCGGATCGGGCACCTTGACCGAGAGCACGCAGGTCATGCCTTCGCGGGCGTCGTCGCCGGTGATGTTGATCTTCGCCTTCGAGGCGATGCCTGAGCTGGCCGCGTAGTTGTTGATGGTCCGGGTGAGGGCGCCGCGGAAACCGGCCAGATGAGTGCCGCCGTCGCGCTGCGGGATGTTGTTGGTGAAACAGAGCGTGGTCTCGTGGTAGCTGTCGTTCCACTGCATGGCGAGCTCGACGGTGATTCCCTCCTTCTCGCCGCCGACGGCGATCGATTTCTCCTGCAGCGCGGTCTTCGAGCGGTCGAGGTAGTCGACGAAGGCGGCGAGCCCGCCTTCGTAATGCAGGTCCACCTCGACGGTTTCCACCTCGCGGGCGTCGGTGAGCTTCAGGGCAACGCCGGAATTCAGGAACGCCAGGTCGCGGAGCCGGTGCTCGAGGG
>JAPPPF010000262.1 GCA_028817665.1 Magnetovibrio sp.
CCGCGACATCGAGATCGATCACGGGTCTGGAATCCGGACCCGCTACGGCCATTTGCACAAAATTTACGTGAAACGTGGTCAGAAGGTGAATTTCCGGGATAAGATTGGCTTGTTGGGCAGTTCCGGCCGTTCGACGGGCGCCCATCTGCATTACGAGACCGTTTACAATGGTAAATCGGTCAACCCGATGAAGTTCATCAAGGCGGGCCGCTATGTTTTCAAAGACAACTAAGGGATCGGCGAACGACGCGCCGCCGCCGGCCCCGGAGAAGCCGTCGCCGCCGTCGCTGATCAGCAAGGATCTCAGGATCGTCGGCGACCTGCGCAGCGACGGCGAGATTCAGGTCGACGGCTCCGTCGACGGCGACATCCGCTCGAACGTCCTGTTGATCGGAGAATCGGCCCACATCAAGGGCGAGATCACCGCCGACGAGGTCATCATCCACGGCACCGTCAACGGCCAGATCAAGGCCCGTTCGGTGAAACTGGCGCGTACCGCGCACATGGTCGGCGATATCCTGCACGAGGATCTGGCCATCGAGACCGGCGCCTTCCTGGAGGGCCATTGCAAGCGCATCCAGGAAAAGAAGCCGGAGAAGAAACCCGAACCCGCCGCCGCCGTGAAGCCCGAGAAGGTTCCGGAAGCCGCCAAGGCGACCGCCTGAACCCCGTCCCTGGGCCTCAATCGGCCGCCAAAACCTCCGCGAAGAACGCCGGATCGACATTGCCGCCCGAGCAGACCACGACGGTCGTCCGGTCGCGGCATTCGATGGCGCCGGAAAGCGCCGCCGCCAGCGCCACCGCGCCACCGGGCTCGACCACCAGCTTGAGGCGCAGGAACGCCTGGCGCATGGCCTCGCGGGCCTGCGCGTCGCTGACCACCAGGCCGCCCGCGAGCAGCCGGAGATTGACCGCGAACGTCAGTTCGCCGGGCATCGGCGGCATCAGGGCGTCGCAGATCGTCCGCGCCGCGGGATCGATCTCCTGGCGCGTCCCCTGAACCAGGGAACGCGCCGTGTCGTCGAAGCCCTCGGGCTCGACGGCGAAGACCCGGGCGTCGGGAAAGGCGTCGCGGATGGCGATGGCGGTGCCGGAAATCAGGCCGCCGCCGCCGCAAGGTCCCAGCACCTGGTCGGGCGCCGCGTCGACCTGCTCGGAGATCTCCAATCCGATCGTGCCCTGGCCGGCGATGATGTTGGGGTCGTCGTAGGGCTTGACCAGGACGGCGCCGCGTTCGGCGCTGATCTGGGCGCCGATCTGCTCGCGGGTGACGTCGCCGTAGCGGTCGTAGAGGATGACCTCGGCGCCGTAGCCGCGGGTGTTCTCGATCTTCAGTGCCGGCGCGTCCTCGGGCATGACCACGACGGCCGGAATGCCGAGCAGTTCGGCGGCATGGGCGACGCCTTGCGCGTGGTTCCCGGACGAAAAGGTGACGACACCGTTTTTCAGTTGCGCCTCGGAGAGCTGCGAAATCGTGTTGTAGGCACCCCGGAACTTGAACGAGCCGGTCCGTTGCAGCGGTTCGGCCTTTACCAGAAGGCGGCCGCCGACGGCCGCGTTGAGGTGCGGCGATTCCAACAGCGGCGTCAGCACCGCGTGCCCCTGGAGCCGCCCGGCGGCGGCCCGGATATCGTCAATGCCCGGTTCGATCGACGGCGTCGAGGATGTCATTCAGTGCCTCCGGAATGTTGGCTTCGGCGAGGGTCGGCGCGTGCCCGACGCCGGGGACGGTGATGGTCGCGAGCCCCGGAATGGCGTCGGCCATCTGATCCAGGGTTTCCGCCGACAGGACATCGGATACGGCGCCGCGCACCACCAGCACCGGCACCTTTTTCAGGCTTCGGAACAGAGGCCAGAGATCGGCGTTCCGGCGCTGCTCGCGCAGCGGCTTGGCGATCGCCGGATCCCAGTCGATGACGACGGAACCGTCGGGCCGCTCTCGGTAGGTGCGCCGGACCGCGCCGAGCCAGGCGTCGTTGTCCATGCCGGGCATGTCGAGGAAGCAGCTCTTCAGGAAATCCGCGGCATCCTGCCAGTTTCCGAAGACCTGGTCGGAACGTTCCACGTAGCGGATGATGTCGGTGATGCCGGCATCGTCGATGACCGGGCCGACATCGTTGATCAGGGCGCCGGCGATCGTCGTCGGCATGGCCGCGCCCATGGCCATGGCCAGGACGCCGCCCATTGAGGTGCCGATCACGAAGACGCGGTGCAGCCCGAGCGCCGTCAGCATGTGGCGGAAGTCGGAAATGTAGACGACCGGATCGTAGTTGCGCCAGTTGGGGTCGCGCTCCGATTGGCCGCGGCCGCGGATATCCGGGCAGATCACCCGGCGGTCCGCCATCAGGCCCTTCGCCACGGCGTGGAAGTCGCGGCAGTTGCGGGTCAGGCCGGGGAGGCAGAGGACCGGCGTCGCGCCGCCGCGTCTCGGCCCGTAGTCGCGGTAGTAGAGGCCGAGGCCGTCCTGGGCCGAAACCCGGCCTTCCGTGTAAACCTTTTCCGACATGGCGATGACGGCGCCTAGAACCCCATGATCCCGGGCAGCGGCTCCAGGCTCTTGATCTCGCGTTCGTGCTCGCCGGGGATATTCTCCGGCGGCTGGCCGTAGCGGTTGACCCAGACGACGCGGAACCCGAAGTTGGCGGCGGCGGCC
>JAPPPF010000023.1 GCA_028817665.1 Magnetovibrio sp.
GCGCCTTCCGCGTCTTCCGCCGCCGGCTGCGGGTCGCCCGGGACCAGACGCGCCATGGCCAGCGCGATCCGGCTGATGGCGTAGGATCGCGCGAACGGCACCTTGATGTTCTCGACCGCCGCGAGCGCCACCTTGAGCGTCGTCTCGGCGGACTTGACGTCGCCCGCCTCGGCTTGCGCCAGGGCGACGCGGCCGAGCACCACGGTCCGGAACCGGACCGCCTCGATGGTGTCGGCGGTGGCCAGGGCGGCGGCGGCGTCGCCGGCCCGCACCTGGGCGTTGGCGGCGCTGACCAGGACCGAGGTCCGTTCCGAATCGGAGTCGATGTCCGGGAGCAGGTTGAGCGCCCGGTCGGGCCGTTCCATGTCGGCGAGCGCCGAGGCGACGAAGCGCAAGGCCATCGCCTTCTCGGATTCTCCGGCCCGGGCCCGGGCTTCCGTCTCGGCGCGCGCCATCTCCCGGTTCGCCGCCGCGAGGTCGCCGGCCCTGGCCAGGATCACCGCGGCCTGAGCGCGGAAGGAGATGCGTTTCAGTTCGTCCTTCAGCTTCGCGGTCAGGGCGGTCATCGCGCGGACCGTTTCTCCGGCCGCCGTGATCTCGCCGCGGCGGACCTGGATGTCGGCGATGGCGGCCAGGCCTTCCAGGCGTTTCTCCATGTCCGGAATGATCTGCGCCGCCTCGCGGGCCTCCTCGCTCATGCCGGCGGCGGCGCTGGCTTCGGCGATGTCGCGGAGCGCCACCATGATCAGCCGCGGGTCGCGGATGCGCCGCGCCGTCAGCATCGCGGCCTCGGTCAATCCCGCCCGCGCCTCGGCGACCAGGATCTCGCCGAGCGCCCAATCCCGGAGTTCCGGGCGGAACACCGCCTTGACGCTTTCCGAGGCTTCCTGGAGCAGGCACCGGACCGTCGGATCCTTGAAACACGCGCTCGGATCGCGGGTCGGGTCGGCGCGTTCGGTGTTGGCCGATTGCACCAGGTCGCGGGTCGCCGGATGCGACAGCAACGCCTGCCGGGCCGCGTCCTTGCCCGATTTCCGGGCCTTGTCGAGCCGCTTCAGGAGGGCCCGCACCTTGACCGCGTTCTGCAGCAGATTGAGGAGGTCCCGGGACACCTTGCCGTCGGCCTTGAGGCCGGCGCCCTGTTGATAGACGCGGATGGCGCCGCGGGTCTCGTCGTCCAGGTGCCCGTCGACGGCGCCGAGGTAGAGCCCGAGGTCGGCGAGCGCCTTCTGGATCCGCTTGACGCTGCCGGCCGAGCGCCAGCGCTGGCCCGGCGTCGTCGGCTTGCGTTGGTCGTCCTCGCCCTCCACGGGCCGCGCCGCCAGTTCGACGGCCGCGGCCGGTCCGGCCGCCGCGGTGGCGGCGCCGGCCCAAGCGGCCAACAACAGGCAAGTTACGAGCGCTCTCAACATTCGGTCGCCGAACCCAGGTTTCTACGACGTTTCGGAGGCGATACTGCGTCCGATCATAATGCGCGTCTGTGATGGCGCGCACAAGGGGCCGGCCTCGGCGCGGTAGGCTTGCGCCGACGCCGCCGGTTCCGTAAACACGGCGCATGGCTGTATACACGGAAGTCGGCGACGACGAGCTGGTCGCCTTCGTCGGCGAATACGAGATCGGCGAGGCGCTGGCGGCGAAGGGCATCGCCGAGGGCATCGAGAACACCAACTACCTGCTGACCACGTCCGGCGGCCCCTACATCCTGACGCTTTACGAGAAACGCGTCGATCCCGCCGACCTGCCGTTCTTCCTCGGCCTGATGGAGCATTTGGCGGCCGGCGGCATTCCTTGTCCGGTGCCGGTCCACGGCCGCGACGGCGCGGTGCTGCGCGAGCTGTGCGGCAGGCCGGCGGCCATCGTCACGTTTCTCTCCGGCATGTGGCCGCGCCGGGCGACGCCCGAACATACGGCGGAACTGGGCCGCGCCCTGGCCCGGCTGCACCTGGCCGGCGAGGGGTTCGAATTGGCCCGCGCCAACGACCTGTCGGTCGGCGCCTGGCGTCCGCTCTTGGAACGCGCCGGTGCGCGCGCCGACGAAGTGCTGAGCGGCCTGGCCGCCGAGCTGGCGGCGGAATTGGATGTCCTCGAGGCGTCGTGGCCCGACCGCCTGCCGGCCGGCGTCATCCACGCCGATCTGTTTCCCGACAACGTGTTCTTCCAGGCCTCCCGGCTCACTGGGTTGATCGATTTCTACTTCGCCTGCCGGGATCTGTTCGCCTACGACATCGCCGTCTGCCTCAATGCCTGGTGCTTCGAGGCCGACGGCAGCTTCAACGTGACCAAGGCGCGGCGCCTCCTGACCGCCTACCGCGAGGTTCGCGATTTCTCCGCCGAGGAAATGGCGGCGTTGCCGTTGCTGGCGCGCGGCGCCGCGATGCGCTTCCTGGTCACCCGGCTCTACGACTGGCTGAACACGCCGGCCGACGCCCTGGTGACCAAGAAGGATCCCCTGGAATACCTGGCCAAGCTGCGCTTCCATCAAGGCGTGCGCGGCCCCGGCGACTACGGACTGGATTGAGGGGTTCGGATGGCCGCTGAAAGGGACGTGATCGAGATCTTCACGGATGGCGCCTGCCTCGGCAATCCCGGCCCCGGCGGCTGGGGCGCCCTGTTGCGCTGGCGGGAGACCGAAAAGGAGCTGTCCGGCGGCGAGGCCGAGACCACCAACAACCGCATGGAGCTGATGGCCGCGATCCAGGGCTTCGAGGCGCTGAAGCGGCCGAGCCGGGTGACCATCACCACCGACAGCACCTACGTGAAGGACGGCATCACCAAGTGGATCCACGGCTGGAAGCGGAACGGCTGGAAGACGGCGGCGAAGAAGCCGGTGAAGAACGTCGACCTATGGCAACGCCTCGACGCCGCCCTCGAGGGCCACGAGGTCGATTGGCGTTGGGTCAAGGGCCACGCCGGTCACGCCGAGAACGAGCGCGTCGACGCGCTGGCCAGCGCGGCGGCCGGCGAAGCCGCGGGGCGCGACTAGCGGAACGGCGGGCCCGTCCACCAACTGACCAGGCTCCAGCGGTCGCCTTCCAGGACCTCGAGGACCCGGTGCTTGTACCAGGACGGGAAGATCACCGCGTCGCCCATGCCGAGCGGAATGGACGGCTTGTGGTCGTCGGATTCGAAGAATTGAATGTCGCCGCCCTCGAAATCGCCGGGGTCCGACAGCAGCACGCTCATCGACAGCTTGCGGCGGCTCGAGAACCGCCCGGAAAGGTCGGCGTGCCAGCCGTAGTGCTGGCCGGTCTTGTAGTGGGTGAGTTGCAGGTCCATGCAACCGTCGATCTCGAAGCGGTAGGTGCGGTCGTTGTAGTCGTGGACCACGGCGCGGAGGCGTTCGTAGACCCAGTCGGTGCCGTCGTGCTCCGGCAGCAGCCAATAGAGGTCGGTGCTGCGGATGCTGACGTCGTCGACCTCCATTTCCGAGACCATGGGATCGCGGCCCGCGTGCATGGCGACGATTTGCCGGCAGGCGTCAGCGTCGAAGACGCCGGAGAGCTTGGTATAGACGGGCGCGAAATCCCATTCGCGCGGGATCGTATACGGCATGTGGTCTCCGCCGGGTTGTTGGTGTCGTCGCCGTAGGTTAACCGGCTTCGCCGGTCATGGGAACGTCGCCGGGCCGGTTCGTTCGCCGGCGCCTAGCGGAAGACCTCGTGGTATACCTGGAACGCGGACAGGGCCCCGGTGTCGATATCGACGCCGATGCCGGGGCCGGTGGGCAGGCGGGCGTCGCCCGCGTCGAGCGCGATCGCGCCGGCCAGTTGGGCGTCGCGAAGCGGGTTCTCGTTGACGTCCATTTCGAGCCGCCCGTCGCCGCCCGCGGCGGCCATCAGGTTGGCCGAGTGCAGCAGTCCGACGCCGCCGCTGAGCCAGTGCGGACAATAGGTCCGGCCCGCCGCCAGGGCTTTCCGCGCGATCGCCAGGCACCCGGAGACGCCGCCCAACTTGCCGACGTCGGGCTGCACGACGTCGAGCCATTCCAGGCTGTCTTCGAAGGCGGCGTCGCCGCGCAGGTTCTCGCCGCCGGCGATGGGTAATTCGGTGGCCGCGCGGACGGCGCGCCATGCCTCGGCGGGCTGGTCGGCGCGGATCGGCTCCTCGACCCAGCCGAGCGGGAAATCCGCGAGCTTCGCCAACTCGCCGCCCGCCGCTTCCGGATGCCAACGCTGGTTGACGTCGGTGAACAGGACCTCGCCGTCGCCGCAGCCGTCGAGGATGCCCCGGATGTTGGCGTGGTCGGTGTCGTCGCCGAAGCCGATCTTCAGTTTATAGGCGCGGAAGCCGCGGGCCCGCGATTCGGCGACCACGTCGACGGCGTCGGCCGGGTTGAGGCCGCTGGCGTAGGCCGCGACACGGTCCGGCGCGGCCGGGTCGAGAAGCCGGCGCAGCGCCACGCCGGCCTTCCGCGCCGCCAGGTCCCAGAGCGCCTGGTCGAGACCGGCGACGATGCCGTCGATGGGGCCGGGCTCGTCGCTCTGCACCTCGAGAACGCGGAGCTGGTCGCGGACCCCGGCGCTGAACGAAGCGGGCGCCGACACCTCCTTGCCGATGACCAGCGGCGGCAACGCGAAGGCCGCCAATCGGGCCCGGTATTCGGACGTGATGGTCGGGAAATTCCCCCAGATCTCGCCCCAGCCGAAGGCGCCGTCCGCGTCCTCGACGCGCAACAGCACGGAGGCGCGGCTCGGCATGGTGCCGAACGACGTCACCACGGGCTTCAAGACAGTGGCGCGGAAGACATGAATGTCTATCCGCGCCACGCTGTAGGGAGAGAGAGTTGGGAGGTCTTGGGTCGGCACGTCGGCCTCCGGATCGATGGGTGGTTCCGGCCTGGGAGTAAACCGGAACCCGGCACTTACATCAATCCGAGGCTCCAGCGCATGGTGTTGACGATGCTGTCGGGCGCCTCGGCCCGGGGGCTGAACTCGCGCCCGCCGATGTCCGTGTTGAGTTGCGTTCCCCACCGGTCCCGGATCACCTGGGCGCCCGGATACCAAGAGGGGGTGCGGTCGTTCTTGTTCGTCTTAAACATTTTATCACCTCATGGGTTAGGGGGGTCGAATTCATCGTGTGATCCTAAATACGCTTGATATCCAGCCTTTTCAAAGGGTGGATTCTAATGTAATACATGAATATATATTCATGCATAAAGAAAGCCATGCGCTACCACACGGCCCCCGCCGCCGCGCTCAAGGCCCTGGAAACCGCGGCCCGGCATCTCAGTTTCACGCGCGCCGCCGAGGAACTGAACATCACCCAAAGCGCGGTCAGCCATCAGATCAAGCATCTCGAGGCGCTTTGGGACGTGAAGCTGTTCGATCGCCGGCCCCGGCGCCTGGAACTGACCACCGCGGGCCGGGCCTTGGCGCCCATCGTGCGTGAGTTCTTCGCCAGTCTCGACGAGGCGCTCGGATCGATCCACCGCGAAGGCGAGGACAACGCGCTCCGGGTCGAGACCCTACCCACCTTCGCGGCGAAATGGCTGGTGCCGCGGCTGCAGGACTTCCGTGACGCCCAGGCCGGCACCGACGTCTGGCTGTCGACGGCGATCCGCGAGACTTTCGATCTCGGCGACGCCGACATCGCCATCCACATGAGCCGGGGCGAGTATCCCGCTCACGACTCGTGGAAGCTGATCGACGAATTCGTCTACCCGGTGTGCCGGCCGAAGTTCCTCGACCGGCACGGCAGCCCGGCGACGCCGGAAGACCTCTGCCGGTTCCCGTTGCTGCTCCGCCACCACGAGATCCTGACCCCGGCCTGGGAGTTCTGGTTCGATTTCACCGGCGTGCCCGAGAGCGTCTATGAGAAGGCGCTCCGCGAAGGCACCCACTTTCCCGATTCCAACCTCGCCCTGCAGGCCGCCTTCGAGGGGCAGGGGATCGCGCTCGGCCGCCACGCCCTGGTCCGCGACGACGTCGCCTCGGGCCGCCTGGTCCGGCTGTTCCCCGGGATCGTCTGTCCCTTCGATCTCTCGTACTACGTGGTCGCGCCGCGCGGCCGCGTCGAGCGCCCCATCGTCGCGGCGTTCCGCGATTGGGTCATGGCCGAGGCGGCGGCCTTCGGCGGCGACGCTCAGGAATAGTCGGCGCGGGGCGAGAAACCGATCAGCTCGGCGCCGATCATCAGCAGCCCGACGAGGATCAGCACCGCCGCGACGACCGCCAGGCGGGCGACGATCTCGCTATAGGCCCAGCGCGCCAGCAGCGGGCTCTCGAGGCGGTCCTTCATGTGGAACAGCCCGAGGATGGCGGCCAGCAGCACCGCGCCGATGATCAGCACGGTCATCGGCGGCGGCCCCGCCGGGCGGCGCGCGCATGGCAAAGAGGGCCTGCGCGGCGGCAGGCCCTCGGGTCTTCGTAACCGTGCGTGCGGCCGATCAAAGATCGCTCAGCATCTGTTCGGCGCTGGTCTTCTCGAAGCCGCCCTCGTCGATGTTGAGGCTCTTGACGACGCCGTCGTCGACGAACATCGAGAAGCGCTGGCAGCGCATGCCCATGCCGCGCGCCACCAGGTCAAGCTCGAGGCCCGTCGCGGCGGCGAACTGGGCGCTGCCGTCGGCGACCATCATCACCTTGTCGCCGACGCCCTGGTCCTTGCCCCACGCACCCATGACGAAGGCGTCGTTGACCGAAATGCAGGCGATGGTGTCGACGCCCTTCGCCTTGATGGCGTCGGCGTGCTCGACGAAACCCGGCAGGTGCTTGGCCGAGCAGGTCGGGGTGAAGGCGCCCGGAAGGCCGAAGATGACGACCTTCTTGCCCTTGAAGATGTCGTCCGAACTGACGCCCTCGGGGCCGTCCGCGCCCATGGTCGCCAAGTCTACGGATGGAATGGTGTCGCCTACGCTGATCGTCATTGTCGTTCCCCTCGGGTTGGTGATTCGGGTTGTCGGAATTGGTTCGCGTTGAGGGCCGCCGCGGGTGGGCCTTCGCGCTATGATTTAGTACCGGCGCGGTTTGATTTCACCCTTTTTATGAAGCGATCACCGGGTCGCCGTCAATGTCCCGGGCCTCGCCGCCTCGCCGATCGCCGCGAGGACGGCGCCGGCGCTCAACAGCTCCGGCAGCACGACGCCGTCCGGCATCTCCGGCCCGTAGACGATGTTGAAGGGGATGCCGTAGCGGCCGTAACGCGCCAGGTAGCGGGAAATGCCGTCGTCGGGGCGGGTCCAGTCGGCCTGCATGGCGACGACCTTGCCGGACTGGATGAGGTCCAGCACCCGGTCGTCGGCCAGGACCACGTTCTTGTTGACGATGCAGGTGATGCACCAGTCCGCGGTGACGTCGACGAAGACGGTCTTGCCGGCGGCGACGAGGCCGGGAATGGCGGTCTCGTCGAAGGGCTGCCAGATACCCGCCCGGTCGGCCTGCGCCGCCGGGTTCGCCGGCGCCGGAAACGCGGTGGGGAGCGCCAGCGCGGCGGCGAGGCCGGCGGCCAGCGCCGGCATGGAGGCCTTGACGCCGGCGCCGCCGGGCCGGTGAACGGCATAGAGCACGATCGCCAGCACCGCCATCAGGGCGCCGACCGCCAATGCCGCGGTGCCGCCGGTGACGCCGGCGAGCACGCTCAGCAGCCACACCCCGGTGGCGGCCAGGGCGACGCCGAGGACCACCTTCAGCTTCACCATCCACGGCCCCGGCCGGGGCAGCCGGGTGGCCAGCGACGGCGCCAGGGCGATCAGCAGGTAGGGCAGGGCCAGGCCGACGCCCAAGGCCGCGAACACGGCCAGGATTTCGGTGGTGCCGGAGGCCAGGGCGAAGCCCACGGCGGTGCCCAGGAAGGGCGCCGAGCAGGGCGTCGCCAACAGGGTCGCGAAGGCGCCCTGCAGGAAATGCCCGCCGAGCCCGTGCACGTGGCCGGCGCGGATCCCGGCGTCGGCGACGGCCTGCGGCAGATGGACCTCGAAGAATCCCCAGAGGTTGCAGGCGAACACCGTGACCAGCGCGACCAGTGAGATCAGGAACCAGGGCTGCTGGAACTGGATCCCCCAGCCGACCAGGGTGCCGCCGGCCTTCAGGGCGGCGAGGGCGCCGGCGAGGCCCAGGAACGCGGCGACGATGCCGGCGGCCGATGCCAGGAACCCGGCGCGGACCTCCGCCGGATCGCCGCCGCCGTGCTTGACGACGCTCAACAGCTTGATCGACAGCACCGGCAGCACGCAGGGCATCATATTGAGGATCAGGCCGCCGAGGACGGCCAGCAAGAGGATGGTCAGCAGGGCCGGGCCGGGCCGGGGCGGGCCCGGCGCTGCCGCCGCCGGGGCGCCGCCGGGTTTCGCGTCCAGGGATTTCTCCGCCGCCCGGTTGCCGTCGACCAGGGTGACCATGAAGGTCCGTGCGTCGAGGGTCTTGCCCTTGGCGTCGTCGAGGCCGTCGAGGCCGTCGACGGTGATGTCGAGGCGGACCCGCCGGCCGCCGTCGCTGATCGCCACGCTGGGTTTCGAGAAGGCGAGGCCCGGCGCGCCTTCCATGAACGCGTCGGGGGCCTGGAAGGGCGCGTCGGCGCTGGCCAGGACGGTCAGCCCGCTGGTCCCTCCGCGGCTCCAGCTCCGGAGGTCCTCGATGGCTAGGCCGTGGGCCTTGCCGTCGCCGGGCACCGTCGCCTGGTAGCGGTTGATGAGGTGCGCGTGCGGGCTCGGGCTCGCCGGTCCGGCCGGGACGGCGAGCGACAGCTTAGCCTCGTAGGGGATGCAGATGTCGTTGCAGGTCAGGTAGCGGACGCGGGCCTTGAGATCGGCGCCCTGGTCCGCCGCCACGGTCTTCGCGGTGACCGGCAACACCACCTGCTTCTTGTAGCCCAGCGTCTGCAGGCCGAGCACGGAGAAGCGTTCCGGCGCCGGCCAGTTGATGTCGGCGGCGGCCAGGTTTCTGGAGCCGGTCCAGTCCAGTTGCGGCGGGAAGCCGGCGTCGCCGGGCGAGCGCCAGTAAACCTTCCAGCCGGGTTGCAGCTCGAACTGCAGGCCGAGGCGAAGCTCGCGGGCCGCGCCGGTGGTCGTCGAGGCGGCGATCAGGCGCAGCCGCGTCTGTTCGGTCTCGGTCCACGCCGAGGCCGCCGATTCGGCCGCCCCGGCGCCGCCGGCGGCGCCGAGCGCCGCCACGGAAAGCGCCGCCGCAATGCGCAGGAATTTCGTCAGGCCGGGCATGTCGGTCCGTTCCGCCGTTGATCGCGTCCGAGCCCGTTTATACGCGGTTTTTCCGGCCGGTTCACGCATTCGAGCCGCCTTCACGGACTATTGACAGGGCGTGAAGGCGCGGCCCCCGGGCGCCCGTATTATCCTTACTGACTTTGTGGGTGATCGGGGCTGTGGCATAATGCCCCGGCGCGCTTGCAGTGCGGCCCGGGCGTCCACATCTTATGGGGAGACGCCGAAAACAGGAAAAGGCCTATTCGAGCGATGATGTTTGAAGACGATTTGGACTCAGCCTACCTGTCGGGCCAGATGCTGGTCGCCATGCCGGGCATGCTCGACCACCGGTTCGAGAAATCCGTCGTCTACATGTGCGCCCACAACGCCGAGGGCGCCATGGGGCTGGTCGTCAACCGGCCCATCGATTCGCTGACCTTCCCCGAGCTCCTGGAGCAGCTGGAGATCGATTCCGGCGATTGCGGCGCGCCCATCCGGGTCCTGTTCGGCGGCCCCGTCGAGCAGGCCCGCGGCTTCGTCCTGCACTCGCCCGACTACCTCCAGGACGCCAGCCTCGTGGTCGACGAGAACGTCGCGCTGACCGCGACCATCGACATCCTCAAGGCCATCGCCGGCGGCATGGGACCGGCGAACCGGCTGCTGGCGCTCGGCTACGCCGGCTGGGGGCCCGGCCAGCTCGACACCGAGATCAAGGGTAACGGCTGGCTCAGCGTCGACGCCGACGACGACCTCTTGTTCGGCGCCGACCTCGACGACAAATGGGATAAGGCGATGGCGAAGATCGGCATCGACCCCCGCATGCTTTCCGACGAAGCCGGACACGCCTGATCCGGGACCGCATCCATGGCCAGAAAGAAATCGAAACCCTCCAAGCCCAGGGGCCGGGCCTCGGCCGATGACCTGATGCGCGAGCTGATCGAGCGCATGGAGGCCTGCGACGACGCCGAGACCCTCAACGACGAGGTCATCATCCCGTTCGCCGCCGCCCTCGAGACGGTCTGCGGCGCGCGCGGCTACCTGCTCAACATCTACGGCGAGACCTCGAACATCGTCTTCACCGGCGAACCGGACGACGCGGCGGCGGTCTACGATCTGGTGGAAAACTTCCTCGACGCCCGCGACGCCGATTAGTTCAGGCGCCCGGCCAACCTCTCGAAATCGCAGAGACTGCCGACCGGGCCGAGCGCGGCCAGGGTGGGCGTGCCGTGGAACAGCCGGCGCGCGACGCCGGTGACGGCGTCCGTGTCGACGGCGTCGACCTTGGCGACGATCTCGTCGGTGGGGATGGTGCGGCCGAAGACCATCAGTTGGCGGGCCAACTGCTCGCACCGGGAAGACGTGCTCTCCAAGGACATCAGGATGCTCGACTTCAACTGGGCCCGGGCCCGGGCCAGTTCGTCCTCGGTGATCGTCTCCCGGACCTTGTCGACCTCGTCGAGGATCAGCGGCAGCAGTTCGCCGGCCTCGTCCTCGCCGGTGCCGGCGTAGATGCCGAAGATGCCGCCGTCCGTGTAGCACGACAGGAACGAGTAGATGGAATACGCCAGGCCCCGGTTCTCGCGGATCTCCTGGAACAATCTCGACGACATGCCGCCGCCGAGCACCGTGGAGAGCACCGAGGCGGCGTAGAAGTCCGGGTCGTCGAAGCGGATGCCGTCGACGCCCATGACCACGTGGACCTGCTCGAGCTCCCGGTCCTCGCGGAAGTCGCCGCCGCCGTAGCGGGCCGGCTCGCGCGTCTGGTCGTGATGCGCCGGGAGCGCGTCGAAGGTCGCCTCGGCGAGGCTGACGAAGGCGTCGTGATCCAGGTTGCCGGCGGCCGCCAGGATCATCCGCTCGGCGCTGTAGTGGTTGCGCATGTAGTCGAGCACCTCCTGGCGGTCCATGGCGCGCACCAGGTCGGGGCGGCCGAGCACCGGCCGGCCCATGGGCTGGTCGGGGAAGGCGGTTTCCTGGAAGTGGTCGAAGACGATGTCGTCGGGGGTGTCGCGGGCCTGGTGGATCTCCTGGACGATGACCGCCTGCTCGCGGGCCAGTTCGTCGGCGTCGAGCACCGAATGCTGGAGGATGTCGCCCAAGAGGTCGACGGCGAGGCCGATGTCGTCCTTCAGGACCTTGGCGTAGTAGGCCGTGTGCTCGCGCGAGGTGTAGGCGTTGAGGTGGCCGCCGACGGCCTCGATCTCGGCCGCGATGGCGTAGGCGTTGCGCCGCTCGGTGCCCTTGAAGGCCATGTGCTCGAGTAAGTGCGAGACGCCGTTGACGTCGGGGTGCTCGTCGCGGGTGCCGACGTCGACCCAGGTGCCGACGGACACCGTCTCCACCGTCGCCATGCTGTCGGTGACGACCGTCAGGCCGTTGGCGAGGCGGGTCCGCTCGATGCTCACGCGGCGGCGCCTCCGCTGGCGCCGGTCACCTCGACGCGGTCCTCGATGAAGGCCCGCACCGCGTCCAGGTCGTTGGCCAGCACGTTGATCCGCTCGTCG
Organism: Magnetovibrio sp.; assembly: GCA_028817665.1. Classification (GTDB taxonomy): domain Bacteria; phylum Pseudomonadota; class Alphaproteobacteria; order Rhodospirillales; family Casp-alpha2; genus UBA3470. The sequence goes on from JAPPPF010000023.1 coordinate 11,638, forward strand.
CGCTCGTAGAGGTCGGCGAGGTGCGCCGGCAGGTCCGGCCGCCGGTAGGTCGCGTCCTCGACGGCGTCGGGGAACTTCGCCGGATGCGCGGTGGCCAGCGCGATCATCGGCACCGCCGTGTCCTTCCTCAGCGCCCGGCCTGCCGACAGGCCGACGGCCGTGTGCGGATCGAGGAGTTCGTCGGTGGCGACGTAGTGGGCGTCGATCAGGATGCGCGTCTGCTCGTCGTCGAACCGGCCGCCGTCGAACAGTTCGCGGGCCGCGGCGAGCACCTCGGCCTCGACCGCGAAGCGGCCCTCGTCGCGGAACGTCGCCATGGTCTGGGCGACCTTGGCGCCGTCCCGGCGGTAGAGCTCGTGCAGCAGCCGCTCGAAGTTCGACGATATCTGGATGTCCATGCTCGGGCTGATGGTCGGCACCACCTGGCCGATCTTCATGGCGCCGGTCTCGAAGAAGCGGGTCAGGATATCGTTGGCGTTGGAGCCGACGATGAGCTGCTTCACCGGCAGGCCCATCTGCGCCGCCGCGTAACCGGCGAAGACGTTGCCGAAGTTGCCGGTGGGCACGGCGAAGGTGACCGGCGTCTCCGGGCCGCCGACCTTCAGCGCGCCCCAGAAGTAATAGACGATCTGCGCCATGATCCGGGCCCAGTTGATGGAGTTGACGGCGCTCAGCTTCATGCGGTCGCGGAACGGGATGTCGTTGAACAGCGCCTTCACCGCGTCCTGGCAGTCGTCGAAGGTGCCCTCGAGCGCGATGGTGTGGACGTTGGCGGCGCCGACCGTGGTCATCTGGCGGCGCTGCACCTCGGAGACGCGCTCGTGGGGATAGAGGATGAAGATGTCGATGTTGTCGCGGTCGCGGCAGGCCTCGATGGCGGCCGAGCCGGTGTCGCCCGACGTCGCGCCGACGATGCAGATGCGCTCGCCGCGCGCCGCCAAAACGTGGTCGAAGAGCGGCCCCAGGAACTGCAGGGCGACGTCCTTGAAGGCCAGCGTCGGCCCGTGGAACAGTTCCATCAGCCACTCGTTGTGGCCGATCGGCTTCAGCGGCGCCACCTCCGGGGTGTCGAAGTGCGAATAGGCGTCGGTGACGATCCGGCGCAGCTCGGCCTCGGCGAGCGCGTCGCCGACGAAGGGCGTCATCACCTTCATCGCCAACTCGACGTAACTCAGGTCCTTCCAGGCCGCGATCTCGGCGGCGCCGAAGGCCGGCCACTCCTCGGGCACGTAGAGCCCGCCGTCGCGGGCCAGCCCGGCCAGCAGGACGTCGTCGAAGGTCAATCCGGCGTTCTCGCCGCGGGTGCTGACGTAATGCACGATGCCATCTCCCGGGCGCCCAAGGGCGCCCTCAGAATTCGATCGCGCACCCTACTCCCGGCGGTCCGGGGCGGCAAGGATGGGCTGCGGGCCGGGCGGCCGAACTCCAGGCAAGTGAAGATGGTTGGCTTTGAGCGGAAGCGAAGGTCATACCCGATCTTTGCGTCATGCCCGGGCTCGACCCGGGCATCCACGAATAACATCGCGGATCATCGAAGCACCAAAGTCGTGGATCGACGGTTCAAGCCCGGTGATGACGTAGCTTATGGAAACGTCGGTAACTGGTGAAAGGCGGCCCCGGCATTGGTTTTGTCTTCGCCGCCTTGCTCTTCCAATGGAGACCCTTTTGGAAGCGAGCTATCGATTGCTATGAGAAATATAGGTTGACAATCCTAGTTTATTCATGTTATGTTCCTTTGCTTTTCGCGCGGCCCGACGATCGGCCGTTGCGCGCTATTTGACACTGTGAATAGGGCTGTCGAAGGCGGAGGACCGGCGCTTC
>JAPPPF010000092.1 GCA_028817665.1 Magnetovibrio sp.
GGATCCGCCTCTCCATCGCGCTCGCCGCCGTTGAAAAGCGTGATCTCGGGCGGCCGGCCGTCCGGGATCCGGGTGAAATGGTCACTGTCGGCGAGCGCGATGGAGAGGCGGATCCGGTGCCCTTGCCGGAACAGGTAGGACGTCGGCAGCAACTCGAAGGCGGCTTCCGCCGGCTCGCCCGGCACCAGGTGCTCCGCGTCGGTCCGGTTGAACGAATGGGTCGGGCCGGTGGCCGGGATGTCGGGCGGGTTGGCGCCGAGCTTGCGGTGGAGCGCCCGGAACACGCCTTCGGTGACGTAGACCGACTTGCCCGCCGGCGTCACGTCGGAGAGGTAGACGAAGAAGGTGCAGTCCTTCTCGGACGCGGCGAAGTGCAGCTCCGCCCAGGGGTGGCCGGTGACCTCCGTGTCCGCGGCGAGCGGCGCCCCGGTGAACGACAGCATCTTGTCCTCGCGGCCGTTCCAGTCGTCGTAATAGGTCTCGACGTTGGCGATATGCAGCCGGTCGTAGCGCGAGTGATCGCCGGTGCCGCAACCGTAGTCGCCCTGATAGACGTCCGATCCGGCCTCGGGCGGCGCCGCGCCGGCGAGCCCGCCGTCCGGCGCGGCGTAGAGGGAAACCTCCTCGGCCGGTGGCGGCCAGGCGTCGGCGGCCCGCCAGGCCTCGGCGCCCATGGTGAAGTAGTGGACCGGCTTTTCCGCGTCGATGTCGGCGTTCAGGCCCATCAGGTGCTTGTCGAAGAACCGCAGCACCGCGGCGCCGACGATGGGCTGCTGCGGGTCGTTGGCGGCGCGCCAGGGGCTGACGTTGCCCCGCGCGCCGTGGTCCCACGGGCCGAGCAGAAGCCGGCTCTCCGGGTTCTCGAGCCAGCGGAAACGCTGGATGGTGCCGGTGGAATAGCCGCCGCCGTCCATCCAGCCGGAAACCGAGTAATAGGCGGTCGAGGCGTCGGCGTCGCGGTTGGCGTAGTGGTAGGGACTGATCCAGGCGCCGGTGTAGTCGGGATTGTCGGTCAATCCGGCGTCGCGGAACCGCAACTGCTGGGCGAAGTCTTGCATGTCGAAGTTGGCCTTGTGCTCGTAGAGCGCCGCGGCCAGGAGCGCGCCGTCCGGGTCCTCGTCGACCGGCGCCGGACCGGCGAGGTCGTCGTCCTTGAAATAGGCGTAGGGCGGGATCAGGTCGCGGCGGTCCTGGTCCAGCGACAGGGCGAGCTGGCCGTAGTTCTTGGTGACGCTGGTGAGCAGCACGCCGCCCGGATAGAGGTGGTTCATCCAGGTATCCCAGACGGCGAACAGAGGCGCCACGGCCTTGACCGCCGGATGATTGGTGGAGGCCAGGAAATCCGACGCCGCGCCGGGATAGGAGATGCCCGTGGCGCCGATGTTGCCGTCGCACCAGTCCTGGCCCGCGACCCACACGGCGACGTCATAATGGTCGAGCCGCTCGGCCGGCGAACGAAAACCGTCGCGCGCGCCGAAGCTGGCGCCGGAGCCACGCACGTCGACGCAGACCAGGGCATAGCCGCGCGGCACGAACATGTCGCGGTAGAAGGCGATGGTCGGGCAGGCGTCGATGTCGGGCCGATGCCCATCGCGAAGCGCGAACCGGCGGTAATAGGGGGTAAGCACGAGGATCGCGGGGACCGGCTGGCCGGCGTCCTCGCCGCCCGGCAGGTGGACGTCGACGGCGAGGCGGGTGCCGTCGCGAACCTCGACGTACTGGGAAATGATCCGTTCGCCCTCGAAGATCGCCGGCCGGCCGTCCAGGTAGGCCAGCGGCGGGACTCGCCAATCCGTGGCGCCATTGCCGTTCTTCATTCGCTTGTCCCCTCCCTCAATCGAGCTGCTTGATGAACCGGCTGGCCGACGTCGCCAGTTCGAAACCGGCGGATTGGTAGAACCCGTGCGCCGCGTCGCGGTCTTCGGCGCAGTAAAGCGACAACCATGTCAGGCCGCGGGCCTTGGCCCATTCCTCCGCCGCGCCGGTCAGCAACGCCCCGGCGCCGCGCCGCCGGCCGCCGGCGTCGACGACCAGGGCCTGGATCTGCGCGCAGGGCTCGACCTCGACGGATTGGCGGCCGAACACGTGCACGAAGCCGACGACCGCGTCATCGCCGCCGACGCAGACGAAGACCGCGTGATTGGGGTCCGCCGTGATCGCGTGCAGGCGCTCGTGAAACCCTTCCTTCGCCGGCTCGTAACCCAGGTCGTGGCAAAGCCGGAACAGCGCCGGGGCGTCGGCCGCGGCGACGCCGCGCACGAACAGGCCGGTACTGGGCTGGACTTGCGGCATGCTCAGCGGACCCGCCAGTTCTCGATCCACAGCGTCGTCGGATACTGATGGCCGGTCGGCTCGATGCCGGTCAGCCACTTCGGAATGATGAACGGATTGGCCCGGAAGTAGAGCGGCAGGACGGGCAGCTCGCCGGCGTAGATGGTTTGCAGGCGGTGCCACAGCTTCTTGCGCTTGGCGCGGTCCAGCTCGGTCTCGATGACCTCCAGGAGGTCGTCCATTTCCTGGTTCTTGAAGCCGGTGTAGTTCTGGCCGGCGTAGTTGTTGTCGGCGTGCGGGATGTGAGCCGAATGCAACGTCGTGCGGGGCACGCTCTCCGGCGCCGAGATCCAGGCGTACATG
>JAPPPF010000104.1 GCA_028817665.1 Magnetovibrio sp.
ATTCGCGTTCGATCGCCGAGAAGATCGACCGCCAGCTCTCGCACCGAGGGACCGCGCGTTCGGTCAGCGCCATGGCCTCTTTGCTCGCGCACGAGGTCAAGAACCCGCTTTCCGGCATCCGGGGCGCCGCGCAACTGCTGGAAGCCAGCGCCACCGACGAGGACCGCGGCCTGACCCGGCTGATCCGCGACGAAGTCGACCGGATTTGCTCGCTGGTCGACCGCATGGACATGTTTTCCGAAGGGGCGCCGATCCAGCGCGCGCCGGTGAACATCCATCAGGTCCTGGACCACGTCTATCAGATCGCCAAGAACGGTTTCGGGCAGCGAACCCGTTTCGTCACCAACTTCGACCCCTCGCTGCCGCCGGTGCTAGGCGACCGCGACCAACTGGTCCAGGTGTTCTTGAACCTGGTCAAGAACGCCGTCGAGGCGTCGCCCGACGAAGACGGCGAGGTCGTGGTCGAAACCGCCTACCGGCACGGTGTCCGCTTCGCGGCGCCCGGCACCAAGGAAAAGATACATCTGCCGCTGGCGATCACCGTCACCGACAACGGCGCCGGGATTTCCGAGGACATCCGGCCGCACCTGTTCGATCCGTTCATCACGTCGAAACCGCAGGGCAGCGGCCTTGGGCTTTCGCTGGTCGCCAAGATCATCGGTGACCACGGCGGCGTCATCGAGTGCGAAAGTCAGCCGAAACGCACGGTTTTCCGCGTCATGCTGCCGATGTACGTCGCCGGCAAGGAGGCCACATGAGCGCCACGATCCTGGTCGCCGATGACGACGACGCCGTCCGCACGGTGGTCGCCCAGGCGCTGACCCGGGTCGGCTACGAGGTCCGCACCACCGGAAACGCGGCGACGCTTTGGCAGTGGATCGAGAAGGGCGACGGCGATTTGGTGATCACCGACGTGGTGATGCCGGACGAAAACGGCCTCGATCTGGTGCCCCGGATCCGGCGCAACCGGCCCGACCTCCGGGTGATCGTCATGAGTGCCCAGACGACCCTCATGACCGCCGTCAAGGCGACCGAGCGGGGTGCCTTCGAATACCTTCCAAAACCTTTTGATATCAATGAATTGGCATCCGTTGTTAAACGCGGATTAGAAGCCGGCGCCGATGTCTCGGCGCGGCTCCACGAGGACGGCGTCGACGAAACCCTTCCGCTGATCGGACGCTCGCTGGCCATGCAGGAGGTCTACCGCACGGTGGCGCGGCTGATGCCGACGGACCTGACGGTGATGATCAACGGCGAGTCCGGCACCGGCAAGGAGCTGATCGCCCGGGCGCTTCACGATTACGGAAAACGCAAGAACGCGCCGTTCGTGGCCGTCAACATGGCGGCGATCCCGCGCGAGTTGATCGAGAGCGAGCTGTTCGGCCACGAGAAGGGCGCCTTCACCGGCGCCACCGCCCGCTCGTCGGGCCGTTTCGAGCAGGCCGAGGGCGGCACCCTGTTCCTCGACGAGATCGGCGACATGCCCTTGGAGGCGCAGACCCGGCTGCTCCGGGTGCTGCAGGAAGGCGAGTACACCGCGGTCGGCGGCCGCGACGCCATGCGCGCCGACGTCCGCATCATCGCCGCCACCCACCACGACCTTAAGCAGTTGATCCGGCAGGGCCTTTTCCGTGAAGATCTGTATTTCCGCCTGAACGTGGTGCCGCTCCGCCTGCCGCCGCTGCGCGAGCGCACCGAGGACATTCCTGAACTCGTCCGGCATTTCCTGGCCCACGCGGCGAACGCCGGGCTGCCCTGGAAGACCATCGACAACGACGCCGTCGAAATCCTCAGCCGGCATGCCTGGCCGGGCAATGTCCGGGAGCTGGAAAACATGGTGCAGCGGCTGGCCGCGCTGTATTCGCAGGACGTCATCACCGCCGACGTCATCAGCGCCGAACTCCAGGAGGCCGGCGCCGCGCCGAACGCCGGGGAAGGCGACCCGCAAAACGGCCTCGGTCAAACCATCGAGCGCCAGCTCGCCGACTATTTCGCCGCGCATCGCGACGGCTTGCCGGCGGCCGGGCTCTACGACCGGGTATTGCGGGAGATGGAAAAGCCGCTGATCACGCTGACCTTGCAGGCGACCCGCGGCAACCAGCTCAAGGCGGCGCAGGTGCTCGGCCTCAACCGCAACACGCTGCGCAAGAAGATCCGGGATCTCGACATCCTCGTCATCAGGGGCGGCCGATGAGCGAGACACCGACGCCCGCCGAGGAAGCCCCGGCCCCCCCCGATCTCTGGCAAAAAATCCGGCGCGCCAGCGGCAGCCGCAAGATGGCCTACGCGCTGTCGGCGGCGGCGTTCCTCTCGGGCATGGCGACGGTCGCGACGATCACCGGGCGCGCCGACGCCGCCTACGAACTCGATACCGTGCTGGCGTTGCTCTACATCGACGGCATCCTGATGCTGTTGCTGGCCGTGGTCGTCGCCCGGCGCCTCGTCCAGGTCTGGATGGAACGCCGGCGCGGCGCCGCCGGCGCCGGGCTGCACGGGCGGCTCGTCGTGACCTTCAGCCTGGTCGCGGTGGCGCCGGCGATCATGGTCGCCATCTTCTCGGCCTTGTTCCTGAATTTCGGCATGGAAAGCTGGTTCTCGGAGCGGGTCCGGACCGGCCTGCAAGAATCGA
>JAPPPF010000177.1:0-1179 GCA_028817665.1 Magnetovibrio sp.
GTTCGAGGGCGACACCGAGTTTTATTCCGCCGCCTATTGGGATTTGCTCACCGCCGTTTGGCGGGCTGACGGCGCGGTGCGAAAAACCGACGCCCTCGGGTTCATGACCGCGATCAAAAGCCCGCATACGGCTGGCAAATACATCGAGACGGCCCTCGAGCGCGGATATCTCCTAGAGGACAAGAATCCCGCCGACGCCCGTTCCAAGCTGATCTCCATGGCGCCCGAGACCCGCCAAAGAATGGACGAGTTTTTCGACCACGTCGTCGGCAAGTGGCGGACCACCATCCGCGAGGTCGAAATGCGCGGCCCCAGTCCGGAGATCGAATGAGCGTTCGCCCAGCCGCGCCGTCCGAGGCGGAGCGCGGCGGTTTGGGTGATGGCAATTCCCGCCGCGTCGGTTAGATTGCACCGGTCACCAGGGTTCGGATCGTAAATCGGTTTACATGGCCAGGCGGAAACCCAATCGCAAGCGCTCCAAGCCAGCGGCGGTCGGCGGTCGGCGACGGCGCGGCACCGCGGCGCCGGATGCGCTGCTCGGCGAAGCGGTTCAAGCGTTCCGATCGGGAGATCTCGGCAAATCTCGCGGGCTTTGCCAGGAGTTGCTGGCGGCCACGCCCGATCACCCCATCGGCCTTCATCTCATGGGCGTCATCTGCCGCCACGCCGGCCAACTGGCGGAGGCTTGCGAATATCTCCGCCGCGCCGTCTCCGAGGCGCCGGACTACGGCGAGGCCTACAACGATCTCGGCGCCGCCTTCTTCGACCTCGGCCAATTCGACGCGGCGGGGGAGGCCCAGGAGAAGGCCGCACAACTGGCGCCGGGCGAAATCGGCCCGCTGATGAACCTCGGCAACACCCGGCGCGCCCAGGGCCGGTTCGACGAGGCCCTCGAATGCTACCGGGCGGCCCTCGCCCGGGAACCCCGCATGGCCGGCGCCCACGTCAACATCGGCGTAGTGTTGCGCGAACAAGGCCATGCCGGCGAGGCCGCCGAGAGCCAGCGGCGCGCCATCGATCTCGACCCGGCGCTGATCCCGGCTCACGTCAACCTCGGCAAGGCGCTTCGGGATCTCGGCGACGACGCCGGCGCCGCGGCGAGCTACCGCCGGGCGCTGTCGATCAAACCGGATGCGAGCTACGCCCGAACCGGCCTGGCGGGCGCGTCCATCCCGGCCG
>JAPPPF010000177.1:1189-2622 GCA_028817665.1 Magnetovibrio sp.
CCCGTGTCGCCGAAGCAACGCCCGATCTCGCCGCCGCCTGGTCGGAAGTCGGCGCCGCGTTCTTCCGCGCCCACGACACGGCATCGGCGGCCGAGGCCTTTCAAACCGCCGTCGATTTGGATCCGGAAAACGCCGAGGCCTGGTTCAATCTCGGAAACGTCCGGGAAAGCTCGGGGCGCTCGGAAGACGCGATCGAGTGCTACCGGCGCGCCACCGATATCCGCCCCGCGTTCGTCAAGGCCCACAACAACCTCGGGTTCGTGTTGAACGGCCTCGACCGGCTCGACGACGCGGTGCTGTCCTACGAGGCCGCGTTGCGCGAAGACCCGAACAATACCGACGCCCTCACCAACATGGGTAACGCCTGGCGCGAGCAAGGAAACCTCGACGCCGCGCTCGAACATTACGAAAAGGCGCTCGAGACCGATCCGGCATGCGCCAACGCGCACGGCAACATACTTCTCACCGAACATGCCCGTCCCGGCGCGACCCCGGCGGGCATTCTCGCGCGGCACCTGGAGTGGGACGCCCGGCACGGCGCGCCGTTACAGCAATCCTGGCCGGACCACGGGAACCGCGCGGATCCGGATCGCCGGCTGAAGGTCGGCTTAGTCTCGGCCGATTTCGGCCGCCATCCGGTCGGCTATTTCACCATCGGTTTCTTCGAGAACCATGATCCGACCGAATTGGAACTGACCGGTTACTGCGGGCGCTCACCGGACCCCATGACCGAACGTTTCATCAAGGCGGCCGGACATTGGGTCGACATCCGCGGCATGACCGATGCCGATCTGGCGGAGCGCGTACGGGCCGACGGAATCGACATCCTATTCGACCTTTCCGGCCACACCACCAATCACCGCCTCGCCTGTTTCGCCCGCAAGCCCGCGCCCGTGCAGATCAGCTGGTCCGGCTATCCGGGCACGACCGGACTTCGCGCCATGGACTACCTGGTCAGCGATTCCGTGCACACGGCGGCGGGCGATGACGACGCTCACGCCGAACGCCTGATCCGCATGCCGGCGAGCTTCATATCTTATACGGCGCCGGACGGCGTGCCCGACGTCGGCCCCCTGCCCCGCTTGGAGAACGGTCTTGTCACCTTCGGCTGCTTCTCGAACCCGGCGAAGATCAACGCCGACCTGCTGGCGAGGTGGGCGCGGATCATGCGTCGACTGCCGGACTCGCGCTTGGTAATGACCTACCAGCATCTCGACGCCGCCGAGAACCGGCGGCGCATTCAGGAGACCTTGGCCGGGCACGGCATCGACGCCTCGCGCGTCGAGATCGGCGGCCGACGGGATCCCATGGAGCTGATCAGTGGCTACAACGGCATCGATATCGCCTTCGATACGCACCCCTACTCCGGCGGCGCCACGACTTGCGAAGCTATTTGGATGGGGGTTCCCGTCTTGACGCTGCCGGGCTCAACC
>JAPPPF010000162.1 GCA_028817665.1 Magnetovibrio sp.
TCACCTTCTGGTCGAAGACGAAGGCGGTGACCCCGAGGACCGCCAGGGTGTAGAACAAGGTCGACTAGAAGATCCGCACCACGGCGGGGATCTGCCGCGCCGTCCGCTGCTCCAGCGGCGTCCAGAAGAACAGCTCGGTGCCCTTGATCAGCAGCCATGCCGGGACGATCCACCAGAGCACGCGGAACCCGACGACCACGTGTTCGATGTAGGGCGAGGCGCCCGAGTTGGCGGTCAGCCAGTCGACGGCCACGGCCTCGCCGCAGACCAGCATGCCCAGCGTCGCGATCACCTGCGGGAACCAGAATCACTTCAGGTCAGGCGCGCCGCCGATCCGGCAGGTGGCGATGGTCAGGATGGCGATCGCGACGCCGCAGATCAGGAACACCCTCAGCGCCAGCTCGAAATCGATCAGGCCGCGCATGGTCAGATCGGTGGGCTTGAGGCGGATCACCAGGTTGATGCGCGAATGGCCGGCCACGTCGCCCTTGGTGAACTTGGGGTTGCCGAGGGTGGAGACGGGCTCCGTGTCGAGGTAGGTGTCGGCGCGCTCCACGGCCCAGTCGGCGCCGTCGCTGAGGATGGTCCTTTGCTTCACCCGCTCGGTCAGGCTGCCTTCGCCGCTGCGCGCCATGCCGAGCAGGTCGGGGACCAGGATCAGCCGTTCCCGGTTGAGCTCGCCGTGGCGCACCTGGAGGCCGAGGATGCGCCGGCCGAAACCGGCTTCGCCGGGGGTGAAATCGGTCTTGAAGACCCCCTTGACCCGGAACAGCCGGTAATGGGTGTCGCCGACCGACGTGCGGTCGATGGGCTGGCCCAGGCGGACCGGCTCGACGGCGTTCGGAAACTCTATGGCCTTCATGTCGAGGTCGCCGTGATGGCGGAACCAGATGTTGAGGTCGACCAAGGCCCGCCGGTTCTCGAGATCGACGTCGCGGATCTCGTTGACCGCGAGGCCCGTGTGGACGATCTGGGTGCGGGTGAAATAGCCGCCCTTGATCTGCAGCACGTCGTTGGAATTGAGGGCCTCCACCGAGGCGACGGTGCTGAGCTGGCGGGACGGCGAGACCAGGCGCCGTTCGTGATAGACGCCGACGGAGACCGCCTTGACGGCGTTGCCGCCGCGATCGAAGTAGACGTTGCCGGTGACCCCGGCGACGCTCTTGTCCTCGCCGTCGAAGCCGGCCAGATGGTCGCGCACCTCCTGGCGCGCGACGGCCAGGTTCTCCGGAACCCCGTCGAGGCGGCGGAGCGCCTGGGCGACGACGGTGGCGGCGTCGTGGAAGCCAGCCGCGACGGCGTCCGGCGAGCGGTCGAAATCGGCGCGGAACTGGCGGCGGAAGTCCTGGGCCTTCTGATTGGCCACGTCCGCCAGGAACGGCACCACCGCGTAGACGCCTTCCGAATAGAAGCCGGGGTTCTGGCGCTCCCGGCGGAGCGTCGAGAAGGCCTCCAGGAGACCGGGCCGGCTGAAACTGTCGGGCCCCATGATCCGGTAGGGGATGGGGTTGCCGAAACGGTAGCGCGGGTTGTTCTTCATTTCCGGAATCAGGGACGCCGCCGCCGCCTCGTCGACGGCCAGGAAGATCATTTCCTTGCTGTAGCTCTCCTTCAGCTTGGCGGCGATGCCGTTGAGCACGATGCGGTGGTCCGGATCGGCCGAGGAGAAGTTGTGGATGGAGGCGATCTCGACGCTGGCCAGTCCGCGCCGCTTCATGATCGAGAGCTCGTTTTCCAGGGCCTCGAAAACCGAGCGGCCGTAGGCCTCCGTGTCGTGGATGATGATCACGCGTTCTTCCTTGAGGATCCGCGCGATGTAGTTGGCCAGGATGGTGCCCTGCAGCGCCGTCGTCAGGCCGACCCGGAAATACCATTCGTTGGAATCGGTGACCGCCGGCGTGCCGCCGCTGCCCGTCACCGCGGCGAGCCCCTTTTCCGCGTAGACCGCGCCGGCCGATGCCGAGGCCGCGTCGCCGAGGTGCCCGAGCACCGCCAGGACGTCGGTTTGGTCCGCCAGTTCCTTGGCCAGGGCGGCGGCGGTGGCGGGCTCGCCCTTGTCGTCGCGGACGACCAGCTCGATGCGCCGGTCGTCGGCCCCGCCCGCGGCGTTGGCCCGCTCGAGGGCGAGGCGGGCGCCGGCGACCATGGCCTGGCCCTTGTCCGCCTGTGGCCCGCTCATCGGCCCGACCAGGCCGATGCGGAGCGTCTGTCCGGAGCTCTGTACGAGGTGCGGCGCGAAGGACATGAACAGGAACAGCACGAACCCGGTGAGGAAAAGCCAGGCCAGCATTTCCTTGAACAGGCTACCGCCGCGTTTCGGCTCGAACTCGGCTTCCTCGGTTTCCAGGTCTTCGGCGATCATCGTTCCGTCCCATGGTTGCGGCGCCTTCGCCACGGCCCACCGGCCGAGCAGCAGCCCCGTTTGCCCAACGACAACCGAATGAAACCCCAATATCGGACGGAGGAACGCGGGCGTCCCAGGCCGACCTCCCCGACCACCCGCCAAACGGCGGCGCTCTGGAGAAAAACCGATCACCTAAGCTATTGTTTTTCCACTGTATTTGAGGGCAGAGAGCGGCATGGCGCCGATTTCGGTCCGGCGCCGCTAACGCGCCTCGATGCGCGCCATCAGCTCCAGGGTCCGCCGGGCCTGGTCGACGATCGGGTAGTCGACGAAATAGCCGTCGACCTGGATCGAGGCGAGCCCCTGGGCCTCGGCCTCGTCGAAGGCGGCGACCACCTTCTCGGCGAAGGCGACGTCGTCGTCGGACGGCGTGAACACGGCGTTCACCGGGCCGACCTGGTCGGGGTGGATGCAGAGCTTGCCCTGGTAGCCCATGTCGCGGACGCGCTCGGCGGAGCGCTGGCAGCCGTCCGTCTCCTTGATGTGGATCCAGACCGTGTCGATGGGCGGTTCGAGCCCGGCGGCGCGGCTGGCCAGCGCGATCTCGGCGCGGGCCGCGTCGATCTCGGCCTCGCCCCGCGTCCAGCGCATGCCCATGTCCTTGGTGTAGTCGCCGGCGCCGAAGGAAAGGCGGCGCACCCGGGTGCCGGCGGCGGCGATGGCGCGGACGTTGGCGACGCCGAGGCCGGTCTCGACGATCGGCACGATGTCGATGCCGCCGGCGCCGAGCCCCTTCTCGCGTTCCAACTGGCCGACCAGCCAGTCGACGGACTGCAGCTGCGCCGCCGTCTCCACCTTCGGCAGGACGATGCCGTCGACGCCGGCGGCGACGACGACCAGGAGGTCGCCGAAACAGAACTCCGTGTCGTAGGCGTTGACCCGCACGTAGCCGAGGCCCGTCCGCGGTCCCTGAAGCGCCTCGACGACGGTGGCCCGGGTCCCCACCTTCTCGGCCACGGCGACGGCGTCCTCGAGATCAAGGATCACCGCGTCGGCGTCCAGCGACAGGGCCTTCTCGACCCGGCGCGGGTGATTGCCGGGGGCGAACAGCATGGTGCGGTAGGGACCGTTGGCGGTCGTCATCATGGAGTCCTCGGATGAATGCGGCGCCGGATCAGACCCCGGGGCCGTTCAGGGCGCGGATCAGGTCCTCGAGTTCCTGGTCGGAAATCTCGTTGCCCTCGTTGAGATCCTTGTCGCTCTCGTAGCGGTCGCCGAAGCAGGCATCGAAGAAATGCCCGTCCTCGGACTGTTCCTGCTCCGGCGTCTGCGTCGGCGCGCCGGCGGCCGACACGGCGCCGGCGGCGAGCACCCCCGCCGTCGCGATCAGGGCGATGAACAATGTCCGCATGCCAGCCTCCGCTTCGGGCCCACGATCATACACCCGGGCGCCGACGGCTGTCACCCACCCGCCGTTGCGCGGCGGCACCGGGCGCGGTATAGGCTGGGCTCCCGTTCAATCCCACCGGAAACCGGATCCCCGCCATGCCGCTGATGCTCAATCCCCACGCCCAGGCCGGAACGCCCTACGCGGACGTCGAGCGGGCCGTCATAAACCGGGACGCGGCGGCCGAGGCGCGCCGGTTGATCGGCCGCTGCCCGGCGCACGCGCCGACGCCGCTGCAGGCCCTGCCGGCCGCCGCCGCCGCCCATGGCGTCGCCCGCCTCCATATCAAGGACGAGGGCCCGCGCTTCGGCCTCAACGCCTTCAAGGCGCTGGGCGGCGGTTACGCCGTGGCCCGCGTCGTCGCCCGGACCCTGGGCGAGGAAGCCGGCGCGGAGATCGACATCGCCGATCTCGCCGAAGGCGCGCATCGCGACCTGACGGGCCGGATCACCGTGGCCTGCGCGTCGTCGGGCAACCACGGGCGCGCCGTCGCCGCCGGGGCCAGGCACTTCGGCTGCCGGGCGGTGATCTACGTGCCGCACGACACCCTGCCGGCCCGGATCGCCGCCATAGAGGGTGAAGGCGCCCGGGTGGTCCGGCATTCGGGCACCTACGACGACGCCGTCGCCGACGTCGAGGCGACCGCGCGGCGCGAAGGCTGGGTGGTGATCTCGGATACCTCCTGGCCCGGTTACGAGGAGATCCCGGTGACCGTGATGACCGGCTACACGGTGATGGCGGCGGAGGCGATGGAACAAATGGCCGAGCAGGGTCTGGCGCCGCCCACGCATGTGTTCATCCAGGGCGGCGTCGGCGGGGTCGCGGCGGCGACGCTCGGCACCCTGGCCGAAACGTTGGGCGACGGGTGCCCGAAGATGATCGTCGTCGAGCCGGCGGCGGCCGCCTGCCTGCTGGCCAGCGCCGAGGCGGGTCGGCCGAGCCCGGCGACCGGCGATCTCGACACCATCGTCGGCCCGTTGAACTGCAAGGAGGTTTCCGCCGTCGCCTGGCCGGTGGTCGAGCGGCGCGCCACCGCCTTCGCCACGGTCACCGACCCTCAGGTGCTGGCCGCCATCAGGCGACTGAACGACCCCATGGGCGGCGACCCGGCGATCGGCGCCGGCCCGGCCGGCGCCGCCGGCTTCGCGGCGTTCGCGGAAATCGCCGGCGACGAGGGCATGCGCGCCGCCCTCGGCCTCGACGAGACGTCGTCGGTCTTGCTGTTCGTCACCGAAGGCCGAGTCGCCGGGGTCGACGACGCCGCTGCTTAAGGCGGCAATGCCCCGCGGAACGCCGTATCCCGGACCGCCCGGCCCCAAATCTCCTCGCCGGTCGCCAGATCGACGGCGCGAACCTTCGGCGGCTCATTGACCACGCCTCCGGATGTCCGCCGAGCGAACGGCCCGGTCTCGAAGACGATCCGGCTCCCGAGCACGATGAACGCCGCCTGTGAGAGGTGAACCCGGAGCTCGCCGACCTTGCGCCCGGTTTCGCGCTCGTTCACCGTCCAGCGGTACTTATCCCAAACGCGGTCGTCGCCGACGCGCTCGCTGGTCAGGACGTGGTTCCCGTCGACGGACAGCCGTTGGCGCGGACCGACGGCCCGGACCGGCGGCCTGGCGCCGGCCTGCATGGCCGTCACCGTCGCCGGTGGCAGGGCCGCGGGCGATGTCTCGGAGATACTGCCGGTCGACAGGTTGAGCTCGATCGTGCCGGAGGACACTTTCTGCGCCGGCGCTGGCGGCGGCTGCAGGCTCTGCGGAGATGGCGAACCGGGCTGCCGCGCGCCCGGTAGGCCGGTGAGCGGCGGCAGGGCCCGGACCGGCACCTCCTGATGGTTCCACGACACATAGGCGTTTCCGCCGACGGTAACCGCGCTGGCCCGGAAGCGACTCTCCAACCGGTCGTCGACACTGGCCTCGATCCCGGCCGGCAGCGCCAGCGCATTCTGTGTCACCGGTTCGCCGCGCTCGGCGTCGAGCACGACGAGGCCGAGCGTGTTCGGCGTATCGACGTTCTCCGACTGCGCGGTCAGCTTGCCGTCGCCGAGCGCCAATGGCCGCGCCGCACGATCGCTCTGCCAAAGGACCCGCCCGTTGGCGAGATCGACGGCTTCGACGGCCTTGTCCGGGCTCATCAGATAGAGCCGCTGACGTTCGACGTCGACGACGACGCCCGGACGCAACTCGGCGCCGGCGGCGGGGATCGGCGCCAGCAACGCGGCGGTCAGGAAGGCCGTGGCCAGTCGTTTTTCAAACAACATCTTCTCCGTTCCCTACATCGCCCACAGTCAATAATTACGCAGTATCCATGCGCCCCGGCCCAAGGTGCCGGCGACCAGAACCCGATCCCGCAAGTCATAGTCGAGATCGAAGACCGGTACGCGTGGGAGCCCCGTCGCGAGACGCCCCCAGGTGTTGAAGTTCGGTCCCGCGGCGGCGTAAACGCCCGTGTCCGTGCCCACGATCACCGTCGGATCCTGGCCGTTGCGGAACGCCAACGATCTTATCTCACCGGCGTCCAATGTTGCAAAATTGCCGGTCACGTCGGTCCAGGTGGCACCCGCGTCGGTCGTCCTGAAGACGTTCCAAGCATCGGCGACGAAAGCCGTGTTGGGGTTGTCGGGGTCGATACCGATGTCGACGATCCAGCTGGTGCCCGGATAGGCCGTCGACTCGGCGATGTTCGCCGGCGCCGCCGCGCTCCTGACGAACACCTTGGCATCGGAGCCGACGTAGAGCATGTCGGCGTTGCCATCGCCGCCGTAGGCGATGGGGTCGAGGCCCTCCCAAGCGTTGACCTTGACGCGGACGCCGGCGGCGGTCAGGACTTCGGTGATCGTATCGCCCTGATCGAGCGATTCGTAGAGGGAATTCCGAGCCCCGATGATCAAACGCGTCGGGTCTTCGTTGTTGATCTCTATGGGTGTCGTGAAGTTCGGCTGGAGTTGTTGACCTCCGTTCAGGACGATGAGGGCCGGAAACACCTCGGACTGAACCACGTTGCCGGCGTCGACGATGCGCCGCAGGAAGGCGCCGAGGTTCTGGTAGCTGGAGTAGCGCACGGAAATCCCGGCGGTCCCGGTGTCGTCGACGGCGACGTCGCCGCCGTCGCCGGTCGACACGCTCCGCCATGTCACGTCCATCGTCGCGCGCTGCTCCGGCGTCCCGGTGTCCTGGGCGCCGCCGAGCACCACGTCGGCGTTGGCATCCCAGGCGACGTTGTGCAGTTCCGTCGTCTGAATGTCGCCGTTCATGGAGAACCAGTCGCCGGTGTTGGTCAACGGCGCCGTCCGGCGGTAGACGCCGCCGTCGTCGACCTCGATCAGAACGCCGTTGGCGGCGACGTCCATGTCGCGGGAATCGGCATGCGGCGCGCTGTTGGAAGCGGTTTTATCGTGGGTCAACGGCGTGAACTGGCTGCCCGCGGGTCGCGACGCGTCACCGCGGAACAGGTTCCCCGTCCAGTCGGTTGCACCGATCGAATTCGGCCAAAAGCCTGGCCAGTCCTGACGGTCGCCGCCGATGTAGACGATGTTGGCGTTGCCGGGATCGGCGGCGATAGAGAGGTGGATTGTCCCTTGCCCACCGGGATGGATGCCGCCCTCCGCCGTCGACGGCAGGTCCATGGCCGTCCAACTCGCGCCCCCGTCGCCGGAGCGGTAGACGCCGGCCAGACGGCCGTACCTGACCATCGCGACATAGACGTTGTTGGCGGTGCCGACGGCGATCTCGATATTGTTGGCGGACTGCGCCATGGCGTGCATGGCCGCGTTGCCGACCCGGGTCCAGGTGGCGCCTGAATCGGTGGATCGATAGATGCCCCTCGTACGAATGCCGGCATAGAGCCGGGCCGGGTCGGCGGGGTCGCCGGTGAGATCGAAGGCGTCGCCGTCCGGCACCCCGGAGCCCGGCTGTCCGGAAAGCTGGGTCCAGGAGGCGCCGGTGTTCGTGCTGCGCCACAAACCTTCGTTGCCCGGGGTCTCGGCCGCGTTGGCGGCGACGACGATGGTGGCACCCCGGGGCGCGACGCCCGAGATGTTCAAGCCGACGAGGTCGCCGCCGCCGTCCACCAGGGTCCAGTTCGTTCCGTCCGTCGTCCGCAGGATCCCGAGCCGGGCGCTGCCCAGCGTGTAATAGCTGCTGAACCGGCCGATCCCCGCGACCAGCGTCCGATGGGACGGATCCGTCGGATCGAACTCCACCGCGCCGATGGACAGGGCCCGGCCGTCGTCGATCTGGCGCTGCCAGGTGGGATTGGCGTCCATGGCGTTGTCCGTCCGCCAGATGCCGCCGTTGACCGAGCCCACGTAGACGATATTGGCCTGCGTCGGGTGCGGCGCGACCGCGTTGACGGCGCCCGCGACCTCGCGGTTGATGATGTTTTCCACCTGACCTTGGGTGTTCGGGCCCGGTCCGTAGGGAACCCAGGCGGTCACCGGCGGCGTCAAGGGGCGACAGCTGGGGATCAGCCGCGCTTCCCAATCCGATCCCGAACACCGCGCGCAGATGTCGCTCGCGGAAACGCCGCCGGTCAGCGGCTCGACGTTGATCTGAGCCAATTTGGCGCGATCGAAGGATTGCGGAAGCGTCCGAAGCTCGGCGAACTCATCGAGCAGACGATCGGCCGTGTACGGCGCGGCCGGGCACAGGATCCGGCTGCATATCTTCCCGGTGATGCCGGGGGTCTGCTGCTCCAGCGCGGATGACGCCGCGCGGACCCGGCACAACAGCTTGTATTTGTCGCGGACCGGCTTTCGATATTCGGCGTGCAGCAGGTACTTGGCGCCGCCCGCGAACTCGCCGGACATTTCGGATTTCGCGATGCCGAAACCCTGCTTGACCAGCTCCTCGGACTGAATGTTGAAGACCGTCAGCCGTTCGGCGCCGGGGTTACCGAGCAACCAATTGTCTTCGGGCAACTCCAGCTTGCTGATCCGGCCGTCGCCGTCGGCCGTGAAGGCCCGCGCCTGGTCGGCGACCAAGACGTTATTGGGCATGGATTGCCACTTGAGTTGGCTCTGGCAGGCCGTCAGCACCGCCAATGCGAACAATCCCAGCCCGATACCCGCCTTGTTCATCGCCGCCCCCTCGCCCAAGAACGTTCGCCACGATTTCGGATCATCGTGATCATTGTCCGATCACGATAACGGGAATCTTGCGAAATTCAATTTAAAATAGTTTCTGTATCTATATTTCGTGTTTATGACGGTTCGTCATCGGCACCGCGGAGGTGGGCGCCGGTGCCGCTCGGCGGGCAGACGAACGCCAACCCGCGGCGCCTGTCGCGGGCGGGAAACGAGCAACGATGAATTCGCGTGATTTCCGGCGTGGTGGCGCGCCGGCGCCGTCAAGCAGCCTGCCAGTCCATGTCCGGGTCGAGCGGATAGATGGGCCGCGTGTAACCGTCGAAATCGAAGTTGTCGAAGACCGGCGAGGTCAGGCCCGGCGCGTCGATCTCGATGACCTGTTCGGGCGGGAACCAGGGCAGGAACCCGGCCCGGAAGTGGCCGCGCGACTTGACGACGACGCTCCGCGCCCGCTCCATCTCGAGCCCGAACATCTGGAAGAACACCGGATCGGCGCATTGCTTGCGCTTGGAGACGACGACGACCCGGACGCCGCCGATCTCGAGCAGCGCCGTCGGCCCGAGATCGAGGCTGCGCCCGGCGTAGATGCCCAGCGTGCCGACGCACTGCCCGTCGTGCACCCCGGCGACCCGGGCCTCGGCCTCGAACGGCTTCGAGAACTCGCTTTCCGTTTCCGTGTTGAACCGCGCCTTGAATTCCGCGCCCAGCCCGCGTTGGTGCGCGGCGGCGGCCAGCGCCGGATCGTGGAAGATGCCGAAGTAGCAATCCTGCACCTCGGCCTCGACCAGCGCCTTCAGCACCCAGGTCGTGTTGCCGCGCCCGCCGCCGCCCGGGTTGTCGGCGACGTCGGCCAGGATCACCGCCGGCTGGGTCAGGTTCTCGCCGGACGCCTGGGCCCTGAGCACCGCCTTGTCGATGGAGGTCAGCCCCACCTTGAAGCGCTCGCGGCTGTCCCAGGCCCGGGCCGCGATGTCGGCGGCCAACGCCCGGGCAGCGCCTGAGTCGCCGCGCGCCGTGACGATCACCGCCATGCCGTTCTTCGGCGTGTTGCCGTAGGCGAAGCCGGCCAGCACCGAGACGTTGGCGATGACGTCGGTCTTCGCCGACTGGCCGTAATCGATGATGTCGGCGTAGGGACCGGCGGCGGTCAACAGGGTCACCGGCGGCGACGTCATGGGCACCCGGATGAACGCCGCCTCGGGCTTCATGCCGTCGAACATCTCGACCATCAGCCCCGCCGCCTCCTGGGCGCGCTCGCGCTGGTCGACGTGGGGATTGGTGACGTAGGAGATCAGGATGTCGGTCTCATCGACCATGCGCTCGGAGATGTTGGCGTGCAGGTCAAGGGTCGCGATGAACGGCACGTCCGGGCCGACGATGGCGCGGACCATCTCGAACAGCTCGCCGTCCGGATCGAAGCTTTCGGTGGACGTCATGGCCCCGTGGGCCGAGAAGAACACGCCGTCCAACGGCATCGCCTCGCTCAGCCGGCGCGCCATTTCCTCCGTGGTGCGGACGAAGCAGTCGGGATCGGCGGGGCCGCCGGGCTCGGCGCTGGTGACCAGGATCGGCACCGGTTGCCAGTCGCCCGTCAATTTCGTCATCTCGGCGTGAAAGCCGGACAGCTCAGCCGCCGAACGCGGGTTCTCCCGGGCGAGATCGTCGAGCATCTCGTCGCCGGCCAGGTAGCAGAGCGAGCGGAACGCCGCCTCGTCCGAAACCGGCGCGAAGCTGTTGCTCTCCAAGTGCATGCCCATGAGGGCGATCTTCCGGCTCACCTCGTTCCCCCGTCGTTATTCGGCCGCGGCCCCTGAAATTTGACGCTGAATGAGGTGCGCGTAAAGACCGCCCTTCGCCAGCAGTTCGGCGTGCCGGCCGCTTTCCACGACCCGGCCGGCGTCCAGGGCGACGATGGTGTCGGCGTCGCGGACGGTCGAGAGCCGGTGCGCGATGACCACGGTGGTCCGGTCGTGCATCAGGTCCTCCAGCGCCTGGCGGACCTTGTGCTCGCTGACCGCGTCGAGATGCGACGTGGCTTCGTCGAGGATCAGGACCGGCGCGTCCTTGAGGAAGGCCCGGGCGATGGCGACCCGCTGGCGTTGGCCGCCCGAGAGCCGCATGCCGCGCTCGCCGACCGGCGTTTCCAGGCCGTCGGGCAGCCCGGCGATGAACTCGCCCAGCGCGGCGCGCTCGACGGCGGCGGCGAGCTCGGCTGCCGTCGCCTCGGGCCGGGCCAGCAGGATGTTGGCGCGCAAGGTGTCGTTGAACAGGTAGGTGTCCTGGGCGACCAGCGCGATCCGGGCGCGCAGTTCATCGAGCTTGAAATCCCTGAGGTCGGCGCCGTCCAGCGATATGGCGCCGGCCGCCGGATCCCAGAACCGGAGCAGGAGGTGCGCCAGCGTCGTCTTGCCGGCGCCGGAGGGCCCGACCAGGGCCAACGTCGAGCCGGCCTCGATGGTCAGGCTGAAGGCGTCGAGGGCCGGTTCGCGGCGCCCCGGATAGGTGAAGGTGACATCGTCCAGGACCAGCCCGGCGCCGGCCTGGCGCGCCGTCGCGCCGGCGCCGTCGGTGACCGGCACCGCCTCGTGCTCGACGGCGTAGAGGCGCCGCGCCGAGCCCAGCGTATCCGCCAATTGACGTCCGATATGGGCGATCTCCGAGACCGGCAGGAAGGCCGCCATGGCGAGCAGCGTCAACAGCGGCAGCAGGCCGCTCTCCAGTTGGCCCTGCTGGACCAGCATGGCGCCGGTGACCACCACGGCCAGGCCGCCGAGGCCGGTGATGGTCTCGAGAAGCGCCGTCTGCACGGTGAGGTCGCGGAAGAACGGCAGCCGCACGGTCAGGTATTCGCCGACCTTGGCGTCGAAGGTTTGGCCGCGCCGCTCGGATTGCTGGAAGGCGACGATCTCGGCCAGGCCCTGCACCGTATCGACGGCGTGGGCGTTCAAATCGCCCAGCGCCTCGCGGGTCTTCGAACCCAGCTCGTCGAGGCGGCGGCGGACCAGGAACGGGCTGACGGCGACGGCCAGCAGGAACGGCAGCAGCGCCACCGCCAGCGGCCATCCCGCGGCCGCCAGGACGACCAGCACCAGCAGCGGCACCAGCAGGGCGACGAAGGCCGGCGCCACCGTGTGGGCGAAGAAATACTCGACCGTCTCGACGTCCTGGGTGGCCATGCCGACGAGGTCGCCGGTGCGGCGCTGCAACAGGTAGGCCGGCGCCAGCTTGTCGAGCTTGCGGAACAGCTCGATCCGCATTTCCGCCAGCATGCGGAAGGCCATGTCGTGGGCGATCCAGGATTCGAGCCAATGGAACAGGCCGGCGATGGGGGCGAGGACGCAAAGCCAGACGATGTGCGTAATGTAGGGCTCGCCCGACTTCACCGCGGCGACCGCCAGGGCGCCGGCGACGCCGACGCCGATGTAGGCGAACACCCGGGTGATGCCGAAGAATAGGGTCAGCAGGAGCTTGCCCCGCCACGGCGTCACGTACCCCATCAGCGCGCGGAAAGCCTGCGACCAGGTCATCCCCTCGGCGCGCACGATGGCGTCCGTCGGCGCCACGTCGGCGCCGGCCTCGAAGAACCCGGTTTCTTCGTCGTCGGGACCGCCGCGCGCCAGCGCCGGCTGCGCGTGCAGCGGTTGGGCCGCGCCCTCCTCGGCCTGGCCGGCCATCAGCGCGCGGTAGGGGCCGGGTCGGTCGATCAGGTCGGCGTGCCGGCCCTCGGCGGCGACGCGGCCGTCGTCGAGGACCAGGATCCGGTCGGCGTCGATGACGCTGGATAGCCGGTGCGCGAAGATCAGCGTCGTGCGGTCCTTCATCAGCCGGTTGAGGGCCTCCTGGATGACCCATTCGTTCTCCGCGTCGACCGCCGACAGGGCTTCGTCGAGGACCAGGATCGGCGCGTCGCGGAGCAGCGCGCGGGCGATGGCGATGCGTTGGCGCTGCCCGCCCGAAAGCTTGATGCCGCGCTCGCCGATGACCGTCCGGTAGCCCTCCGGGAGGCGGCGGATGAATTCGTGCGCGTTGGCGTTGCGGGCCGCCGCCTCGAGTTCCTCCATGCTCGCGTCGGGCTTGCCGAAGCGCAGGTTGTCCTCGACCGTGCCGTGGAACAGGTAGGTATCCTGGCTGACCACGGCGAGGTGGCGGCGGAGCGTCGCGAAATCGAGCGCGCCGAGATCGACCCCGCCGATCCGGATGACGCCTTCGCCGGGTTCGTAGAGGCGCAGCAGCAGCTTCAGGATCGTCGATTTACCGGACCCGCTCGGGCCGACGACGCCGACGCGCTCGCCGGCCGCCACCGCGAACGAGACGCCCCGGTGGGCGGCGTCGACGCTGCCGGGATAGCTGAACCGGACGTTCTCGAAACTCACCGTCGGCTCGAGATCGCCGTGGCCGCCGTCCGCGGTATAGACGACCGTAGGTTCCGAGTCCATGATCTTGTAGATGCCGAGCGACGCCGACAAT
>JAPPPF010000297.1 GCA_028817665.1 Magnetovibrio sp.
CAAGATAGGTCTTCATCCGGTCCGAGAGCGCCTCATAGGCGGCGGACATGCTGGCGAAGAGCGTATCGCCGCCGACCGACGGGATGGTGTTGAGATGCAGGACGGAGCCCATCGGCGGCTCGTCGACGCAGGAAACATCCGTGTGCCAGTGCGTCGATTGCCAGATGCGGCCGGCGTCGCGGTTCGTCTCTGCATCGGCGTGAACGACGACGATCTCGGGATGTCCCTCGGGGCCCGGTGAGGCCGGATGGATCGCCAGCGGGCCGAACTTCCGGCCGAAGGTCTTGTGCTGGTCGAGGTCCATCTTCTGGTCCCGGAAGAACAGCACCTGATGCGTCATCAGGGCGTCGTGGATTTCCTGGAATGTCTGGTTGCCCATCTCCTGACCCAGGTCGACGCCGAAAATTTCCGCGCCGATGGTCGGCGTGACCGGCCGAACGTCGATGTTCGTCTCTCCCATATCGCCACTCCCTGCGAGGCCAACAGCCGGTGGATTCGCTCCGCCGGCCCCTGATTATAGACATGACGCGGTTTATGTCGGAAGCCAGAGCGGCGATAAGGAGATACGGCGGCCGTCATGCTCGCGCCGGCGGGTTTCTGACCTTCGTTCTTGTCGGTTTTCGATCTGGGTCCCGGCTTCTGCGGCCCGTGGTCGCGGGCCTTGGCCGGGATGACGGCGGTGGCGCGAAAGGTCGTCATCCCGGGCGGAGCGGCCACGCCGCGGAGACCCCGGGACCCAGGGCGAGTTTCAGAAACGAACTGTCGACCGAAATATCGGTTACATCACCAGGTCGATCAGATACGGCCCGTCGGTCTGGAGGCCGGCTTCCATGGCGCGCATCAGGCCTTCGCAGTCACTGACCTGCTCGCCGTCGACGCCCATACCCTTGGCCATGTCGACCCAGCCGAGATCGGGGCGTTCCAGGGACAGCATGTCGATGGCGCGCGGCCCCGGGTTCTGAACCCCGACATTCGAGAGCTCGCCCCGCAGAATCTTATAGCTGCGGTTCGAGAACACGATAGTGGTGACGTCGAGATTCTCCCGCGCCATGGTCCAGAGCGACTGCACCGTATACATGCCGCTGCCGTCGCCTTCGAGGAGGACTACCTTGCGGTCGGGCGCGGCCACGGCGGCGCCGATGGCGACCGGCATGCCGAAGCCGATGGAGCCGCCTCTATTGTTGAGCCAGTCGTGGCGGGCGGCGCCCGCCGTCGCCGGGAAGAAGCCGCGGCCGGTGGTCACGGACTCGTCGACGACGATGGCGCCCTCCGGCAGCATGTTGCCCATGACGGCAGCGAGGTTGTCGAGGGTCGGCTCGCCGGACGGGCGGTCGGGGCGGCCGGCTTCCGCGACATGGGCCATTTCCGAGTTCTGGGCGCCGAGCTCGGCTTCCAGCGCCTCGAGCGCGGCGATGATGTCATCCTCGGCGTTCGCCAGCCGGGTCATCGGCGTGCCTTCCTGATAGAGCAGGCTCGGCTTGCCGGGATAACCGAAGAAGGCGACCGGCGGCTTCGCGCCGACCAGCACCAACTGGCCCGCGCCCTTCAGCATTTCCACCGCGAGATCGACGACAAAGGGAATGCGCAAGACCTGCGGCAGGCCCGCGCCGCGGGCGAGACGGGCGTTGGCGCCTTCGCTCAACAGGCCGCAGCCGGTCTTGCCGGCGATGCGTCCGGCGATCTCCAGACCCTTTTCGGTCAGGGCCGGGCCCGCGAGCAGCAGGGTCGCGGTCTTGCCGTTGGTCAGCATTTCGGCGGCGCCCTTCACGGCGCTCTCGTTCACCTTGGCGCGCGGCGCGGCCGGACGGGCGGTTACGACCTTTTCGGCCGGTCCCCAGGCGGTGTCGGCGGGGAGAATCAAGGTCGCGATCTGTCCCGGCGCCTGATTCGCGGCCTCGATGGCGGCGGCGCCGTCCGCAGCGACGTCGAGCGAGCTCAGCGACGTGCGCACCCAGTGCGACATGGGACGCGCCACGCCCTCGATGTCGGAGGTGAGCGGCGCGTCGTGCTTAATGTGATAGGTGGTGTGCTCGCCGACCACATTGACGACGCCGGAATTCGCCTTCTTGGCGTTGTGCAGATTGGCGAGGCCGTTGGCGAGACCGGGGCCGAGATGGAGCAGGGTCGACGCCGGTTTGCCGGCCATCCGGTAGTAACCGTCGGCGGCACCGGTCAGTACGCCCTCGAACAGGCCAAGGACGCAGCGCATGCCCGGCACCTTGTCGAGGGCGGCCACGAAATGCATCTCGGATGTGCCCGGATTGGTGAAGCAGATATCCACGCCGCCGGCCAATAGGGTCCGGACCAGGCTTTCGGCGCCGTTCATGTCGGGGTGATCGCTCATTCTCGTACCGCTCCTCTGGAAATGCCGAGAGGAAAATAGGCTGCGATCGCCGGATTAGACAGGGGCCTTTCGCGAAAATTCCGCTACACTCGCCGAGGCTCAATGTCCGCATATTTTGTTTCGGGGTTCTTCTTTTTTAAGAAAAAATGTCAATAAAAATAGAGTAATTATTATTAATAATTCGGGTCTATAAATGAAAGTGAAGAGAAATCGACGAATTATTTAAAATATACGGCGATAAATACCGTGTCTTCGTTACGGGGACG
>JAPPPF010000286.1 GCA_028817665.1 Magnetovibrio sp.
CGCTGGATGTTGGCGTACATGACGAAGGGATTCTTCGAATCGACGGGCAGCTCGATATGCTCGGCGTCGACCCGGGCCAGTTCGTGCACCTGGGCACCGCCGGCAGACGCCACCAGAGCGCGGCCGCCGGCGTCGACAATCGCCTCAGCGATCTCGACCGTACCGCGTTCGACGCCGCCGCCCGAACCGAGCGCCGGAATAACCTGCAGGATGGTCGCCAGACGGCCGTCCTCGGGCACCGCGGCGAGGCTCTCATCGCCGCCGTCTCGGCTTTCGGGGGCGCTGGCATTCTCCGCTTCTTGGTTCATAATCCCCCTGCGCCCCGACCGTTCGGGGTTCGGTGCTTATTAAAGGGGACGCCATGGACGACAGTCAACCGACGCCTCGCATGCTCAATCGGGACAATGGGGCGACTATCGCCTACCACCAAACCCCTGGCAAGCATCCCGGCGTGATCTTCCTGACCGGCTTCAAGTCCGACATGACCGGCGGCAAGGCCCTGGCATTGGAGGCCTATTGCCGCGAACGCGGGCACGCCTTCACCCGCTTCGACTACCAAGGCCACGGCCAATCGTCGGGTCATTTCGATGACGGCACGATCGGCGAATGGGCCTCCGACGCCATCGACGTCCTGGACAAATTGACCGAGGGACCGCAGGTTTTGGTCGGCTCGTCCATGGGCGGCTGGATGATGCTTTTGGTGGCCCGCGCCCGGCCGGACCGCATCGCCGGGCTGTTGGGCCTGGCGTCGGCGCCGGACTTCACCGAGGACCTGATCCCGGCCGAGTTGAGCGACGCGCAGAAGGCGGCGCTCGACCAGAACGGCTTCGTCCTGATCCCCAACGACTACGACGACGGCGAACCCTACCGGATCAACAAACGGCTCCTGGACGAGGGCAAGAACCAGCTCTTGTTGCGTGAGCCGCTGGCCCTGGACTGCCCGATCCGCCTGATTCACGGAATCAACGACGCCGACGTGCCCTGGCAGACCTCCATGCGGATCATGGAGACGGTGACCTCGGCGGATGTCGAGGTGCAGTTGGTCAAGGCCGGCGAGCACCGGCTCTCCGAGGATCACGACCTGGCGCGCCTGCGCCGCACGCTCGGCGCCCTACTCGACCGGATCGGCGAAGTCTGAGGCGTAGATCGCACGCAGGCCGTCGCGATAGGTGGGGTAAGCCAGCTGAACCCCCAGTTCCGCCTTGATCCGGTTGTTGCGGACCTTGCGGTTGTCGTTCCAGAAGCTCAGGCCCATCGGCGACATGCCCTTCGCGGCCTCGTCGAAGGGCATCGGGTCCGGCGGGTCGATGCCCAAGAGATCGCAGGCGAAGCTGGTGACGTCGGCGGGGGCCGCCGGTTCGTCGTCGCAGACGTTGTAGACGGCGCCGCCCGGCGTCTGCGTGTTGGGCCGGGCGATCGAGGCCTCGAGCACCCGGGCGATGTCGTCGACGTGGATGCGGCTGAACTGGTGGCCCGGCTTGATGATACGCCGGGCCTTGCCGGCCCGGGCCTGTTTCAGGACGTTGCGGCCCGGCCCGTAGATGCCGGCCAGACGGAAGATGTGCAGCGGCAGGTGGTGGCGCGCCGCCAGCGCCTGCCAGCCGGCCTCCGCCTGGGCCCGGCGTTGGCTGCGGTCGACATCGGGGTTGAGCGCCGCCGTCTCGTCGACCCAGGCACCGTCCGTGTTGCCGTAGACTCCGGTGGTCGACAGATAACCCAGCCAGGCCAGCGACGGCAGGTCGGCGAGCACCGGGCCGAAGCTCCGGAGCACGGGATCGCCATCGGGCCCCGGCGGCACCGACAGCAAAACGTGCGTCGCGCCCTTCAGCCACAGGGGGTCGCCGACGCTGCCGTCGAAGACGTGCATGGTGTAGCCGCGTTCGGCGCCGGCGGCGGCCTGGTCGGCGCTGCGGCTGGTGCCCGACACCGCCCCGCCGGCCTCGGCCACGGCGGCGGCCAGGCGCTGGGCCGAATAGCCCAGGCCGAAACAGAACAGGTGCGGGACGGATGCGGACATGGCGGAAACCTCGTGGCGGCGCTTGTCATCCGGCATATCGCGCTTCAGATTGTCTGGCAATGACCGAACGCCTTGTCCTGCTGATTTTCGCCGTCGCGCTGGTGGCCCTGGCCGGCCCCGCCCTGCCCGGTTTCGCCCGGGCCGCCGAGCCGGCCGCCGCGGCCGGCCGCTACCATGCCTGCCTGGCGAAGGCCGACAAGGATCCCAAGGACGCCTTCGAGGACGCCATCCAGTGGCGCGACGAGGGCGGCGGCCCGCCGGCCGAACATTGCGCGGCCTCGGCCCTGATCGTGCTCGGCCTGTTCGCCGACGCCGCCCGGCGCCTCGAGGACCTGGCCCAGCGGATCAAGGAGGACGCCGCCTTCAAGGGCCAGATCCTGGGCCAGGCGGGCCAGGCCTGGCTGATGGCCGACAACGCGGGGCGCGCCGAGGCGGTGGCGACGGCGGCGATCGGCCTGCGTCCGGGCGACATCGAGCTGTTGATCGACCGGGCCCAGGCGCGGGCCCAGCTGGCCGATTACAAATTGGCCGTCGCCGACCTGAACGCCGCCCTGGCGCTCAACTCGGGCCGCCCCGACG
>JAPPPF010000227.1 GCA_028817665.1 Magnetovibrio sp.
GTCCTGATCTACGGTGACCTGCCCGATCCCGAGCCCGGACCCGGAGAGATCATCGTCGACATCCATGCCGCGAGCGTGAACGCCGCGGACGTAAAGGTCCTCGGCGGCGGCACCTATGGCGAGATCGAGAACTTCCCCTACATCCTAGGGCGCGACCTCTCGGGCGTCGTCGCCAGTCTCGGCGAAGGTGTCAGCGACTTCGCCGTCGGCGACCCGGTCTTCGGCATCTGCGAACGCGGACAGGAAGGCACTTACGCCGAGAAGATCGCCATGGACCAGCTGTTGATGATGAAGAAGCCCGACAGCCTGTCCCATGTCGAAGCGGCGGCCCTGGCGCTGCCCGGGCTCACGGCGATCATCTCGCTCGAGGAGTGCCTCAAGCTCAAGGCCGGGGAGAAGATCCTGATCCAGGGCGGCGCCGGCGGCGTCGCCGGGTTCGCCATCGAGCTTGCCAAGCATATCGGCGCCCATGTCATCACCACCTGCAGCGCGCGCAACATCGACTATGTGCGCGGCCTCGGTGCCGACGAAATCATCGACTACAACGCCCAGGACTTCACCGAGGTCGTGAGCGAGTGCGACGCGGTGTTCGAGACCGTTGGCGGCGAGGTCACCGAGCGCTCCTTCGCCGTGCTCAAACCCGGCGGGCGGCTGGCCGGCATTGCCTCCGGCGTCAAGGCGCCGCCTTCGCCGCGTGACGACGTGGAATCCCTGCGGCCCGCCGTCGGCCGCGACCGCAAGTATCTCGAGCGTATCGTCGAGCTTCGCGACGCGGGCGTCGTGCGTGTGCCGCCGATCGAGACCTATGCACTCGAGGATGCGGCGGCAGCATTGGAGAAAAGCGGGGGCCGCCATCTCACCGGCAAGCTAGTGATCCAGGTTCGCTAGGACGGTGCTCTACATCATCTACCAGGAGGACGGGCCGGACTCCGCGGCGAAGCGCGCGGAACACAAGCCGGCCCACTTCGCCTATCTGGAGGAGCACGAGGACATCCTCGTGCTCGGCGGCGCCATGCTGGCCGACGACGGCGAGACCCGCATCGGCAGCGTCCTGATCCTGAACGTCCCGAGCCGGGATGCGGCAGAAGAATTCTCAAAGAACGAGCCCCTGCGCAAGGCCGGTACGTTCAAGAGCGTGAAGATCACCCGCATGCGCCGCGGCCAGTGGAACCCCGACGCCGCACCCGCATCGGCCGAGGGCAACTGACTCGCGCGCGCGGACACCGGAGGAGCAACGCGGCCATGGCCAAGACCCAGATCACCTCACCGAAGATGAAGGCGCCCGGTGGCCACTTCTCGCACGCCACAACCGTCGCCGCGCGCGGCCGGCTCGTCTTCATCTCCGGCATGACCGCCCACACGCCCGACGGCTCGGTCGCCGGCGTCGGCGATCCCGCGGCCCAGACCCGGCAGGTCTGCGAAAACCTCAAGGCCGCGGTCGAGGAAGCGGGCGGCACCATGGCCGACATCTGCCGGGTCGATGTCTATGTCCGCAACATGGAGCATTTCGACGCGGTCCACCGGGTGCGGCGCCAGTATTTCGAGCCGCCCCTGCCGGCTTCAACCATGGTCGAGGTCACCAAGATGACCCACCCGGACTATCTGGTGGAAATCAGCGCGATCGCGGTCCTCGAGGACGGCTAGGCGTAAATCTCGGGTTCCGGCGCCGGGCGCCCGAGGATCAGGTCGGCGGCCTTCTCCGCGATCATCACGGTCGGCGCATGGGTGTTGCCGCCGACCAGGCTCGGCATCACGGACGCATCCACCACCCGCAGGCCGTCCACCCCGCGCACCCGCAGCGCCTCGTCCACCACCGCGTTGTCGTCGGCACCCATCCGGCAGGTCCCGACCGGGTGATAGACCGTCCCGGCGGCCTGGCGGATGAACTCGTCGATCTCCGCATCCGTCCGCACGCCCGGCTCCGGCCAAATTTCGCCGCCGCTCAGTGCCGCCAGCGCCGGCTGGTGCATGACCTCCCGCATGGCCTTGAAACCGGCGCGCATGACGTCCCGGTCGCGCGACGCCGACAGATAGTTGGGCTCGATGACCGGGGCCGCCGCCGGATCGGCGGAGCGCAGCCGGATCTCGCCGCGGCTCTCGGGCCGAAGCTGGCAGATATGGCACATGAAGGCGTCCGGACGGGTGTGATCCGCGTCGTGGCTGGCGAACGGCCGCCGGATCAGCGACAGAAGGTTGCCGGCGCTGAAATGCATCTGGACGTCGGGCATATCGAGGTCGTCCGATGTCCGGATGAACGCGCCGCCCTCGAGCGGGAACCCTGCCGCCGGCCCCGAGCGGAGCAACGCCGCCCGGACGATCGAGACCGCACCGCGTTCGCTGCGGGTTAGCGAATCGGTCAGGGTCGGCACGTTCGAGACATGGACCGTGTGGACGCAGAGATGGTCCTGCAGGTTCCGGCCCACGCCGGGAAGATCCAGCAGCACGGACAGGCCGTGGGCGCGCAACGCGTCCGCCGGGCCCACGCCCGACAGCATCAGGAGCTGGGGCGAATTGATCACGCCGCCGGACAGGAGCACCTCGCCGGTCGCGCGCGCCTCGATCGTCGCCCGCC
>JAPPPF010000148.1:0-12447 GCA_028817665.1 Magnetovibrio sp.
ACCCTGACCCTCTCCCACAAGGGGAGAGGGAAGCCGGCGGCGCTCAGCGCTTCGCCAGCCTGTCGCCGGCGGCGGCGAGGAGCTCGGCGATGACCTTGCCCTTGAGGTCGATGCCGACGCCGCACTTGCAGCCCGGGCAACCGACGCAGGCGTCGAGGCCCAGGTCCACCGCATGGGCCAGGGCGGCGTCGCGGCCGGCCGCCGTGGTCAGGGGATCGAGGCGCAGGCGCTGCAGCTTCAACAGCGAGAACGGGTTGCCCCAGGGGTAGCCGGCGGCGGGATCGGGCGGCGGTTCGCCGGCCGGCATGTCGGCCGGCAGGCCGCCGGCGAAGTTGCGCGCGTGCATGGGGCAGCCGTGCAAACACGCGTAGCACTCGATGCAGGCGGTGAGCGCGTGGTAGTCGTCGGGCGCCGCGACGTTGAGGTCGTTGCCGGCCTCGCCCGCCGGCAGCCGGCCGCGCAACTGCCGGGCGATGCCGTCGCGGCGGACCACCAGGTCGCCGAGCACCGGCAGCGTCGCCATCGGCGTGATCCGGTCGCCGTCGCGGACCCGGGCCCGGCAGGCGATGCGGGGCCGGCCGTTGACGTCGATGGTGCAGACCCCGCAATTGCGGGCCCGGCAGCCGTAGCGGAAGGCGAGGTCCGGCAGCGCCGTCGCCTGCGCCTGCAACAAAACGTCCAGCGCCATCGGCCGCTCGCCCTCGTGGCGCGGCCGGTATTCGTACTCGACCGCGCTTTCGGCGCCGTCGCGATGGGTGACGATCTCGACCTTCATCGCACCCGCCTCACGATCCGCCGGCCTCGGCGGCGGCGGCCTCGGGGCTGCCGGGCTGGACCTCCGGCGCGGCGCCGGCGGGGCCGAGGATGGTCCGGTAGCGCTTGACCAGCAGGTCGTCGAGGACGCCCGTGGGCAGCCAGCGCAGCATCTTCAGTTGCGCCCGCCGCCACGCCTCCCTGGCCCGGAACGCCACCAGCCGCGCCAGCGGCGTCGGCGCGCGGGCCTCCCGCCGGATACTGAGCGCGCCGGTTTCGGGCGCGCGCCGCGCCACCGTCGAATAGGGCTTGGCGAGGACCGAGACGTTGGGCCGGTCGAGGCGCACGTGGCCGCCGACGCTGGCGTCGCGCTCGCGCGCCGCGGCGGTGACCAGGCGGGCCACGTCGAGCAGGTTGCGGAGTTCCTCCAGTTCGATGAAGGCTTGGTTCCAGAGGCCGTAGCCGGGCACCGCGACGTTGTCCAGTTCCGCGCCGAGTTCGTCGATGAGCGCGTCCATGCGGGCCAAGCTTTCCAGCGTTCTGGCCGGGCCGATGCAGGCCCAGGCGGCTTCCTGCAATTCCCGCTTCATCAACGCCGCCGCCTTGCCGCCCGGCTGGCCGAAGCGCGCCCGCGCCGCCGCCAGGGCCGCATCGAAGGCGGCGTCCGTGTCGGCGGCGGGGGCCTCCAGGTCCCGCGCCAGAGCCGCGGCGGCCCGGCCGGCGCGCAGCCCGAAGACGACGTTCTCGGTGAGCGCCGTGGAGCCCAGCCGGTTGGCGCCGAAGACGCCGCCCATGGCCTGGCCGGCGGCGAACAATCCGGCGAGCCCGGCGCCGCGCGCACCGTCGCCCGCGCCGCCCGCCGAGGCGCCGTCGGCGTCGACGCGGATGCCGCCCATCATGTAGTGCGCGGCGGGGCGCACCTCCCAGGGCTCCTCGCAGGCGACCGCCTTCTTGCCCATGGCCTGGCGGGCGTTGACGTAGCCGGTCGGCAACTGGCTGCGGATGTACTGGAGGTAATAGGCGCCGGACTTGGGCGGCGCCACGTTGGCCGTCAGGTCGAGATACGCGCCGCCGTTCGGCGAGCCCCGCCCGTCGGCGACGGCGCGCATGATGGCGGCCGAGCATTCGGCCCGGGTGCGCAGGAAGACGCCGTCGAGGATGACCTTGCCGTGGCGGTCGCGGAGCACGCCGAGGAAGCTCGCCGTCGTCGGCTCGCCGGCGAGAAGGCCCTCGTAGGAAGGCGGCGAGGTCAGGCAGAAGGGCAGGAACTGGACCTGCTCCATGTCGACCAGCTCGGCGCCGGCGCGCGCCGCCACGGCGTAGCCGTCGCCGGTGTTGCCGCGCATGGTGTCGGTCTTCGGGAAAAACAGCGTCGAGAGCCCGCCGGCGGCGATGATCACCGCGGGCGCGCGGACGGCGACCAACTGGCCGCCCGCCGCGTCGTAGACGAGGCCGCCGGCGACGCGCTTCTCAGTGCCCTCGCCGACGATGACCAGGTCCAGGAACCAGGCGTCCTCGAGATACGCGATGCCCGGGGCCTCGATGATCGCCTCCCAGCTGGCGTGGCCCCAGGCGACGCCGGCGTTGGCGTGGCCGACGGAGCGCCCGAAGGTATGGCCGCCCTTGGCGATGGGCCGGGCGAAGGGGCCCTGGCGCTCGGTGTTGATCTTCGGGCGCAGACCGTGCGCCCGGTACCAGTCGTAGGCGCGGCGGCTGTCCTCGGCGTAGGCGTTGGTGATCGCCGGCACCGGCAGGTCGGCGCCGGAGACGCGCAGATTCTCGGAGAGTTCCTGGACCGTGTCGGCGTCGTTCGACGACGCCCGCACCGTGGCGTTGCCTTCCGAGATCTTGGTGTCGGAGCAGCCGATGGGATCCTTGGAGACGACCAGCACCCGGGCGCCCGCCTCCGCCGCCGCCCCGGCCGCGGCGCCGCCGGCGCCGCCGGAACCGACGACGACCACGTCGTAATCCCGCCATTCGATCTCGACGGTCATGCCCCCTCCCTCGGGCCATTCAACTCGGCCGGCATTAAACCACGGCGAGCGGGCGCCCTGGCAAGGTCCTAGTGTTTCAAACGGCGGGACGGGAAGCGATGGCGTGGGGATTGACAAATTAGATTGTTCGTGTTATGTTCTATATCTAATCGCGCGGTCCGACGATCGGCCGTGGCGCGCTATTTGACACTCTGAATAGGGCCTTGAGACGCCGCTTGCCGGCGCCGAGAGGCGCCGCCGGGATCGAGGCTCGCTTAATTGCGGATTTTGAGAATGGCGGTTTTGAAAAACGGAACGCGGAATTCCGCCCCACCGTCATGCCCGGACTTGATCCGGGCATCCACGACTTCACGCGGTGCCCAACAGCCGTCGCTTGCCCATCCTTCGACAGGCTCAGGATGAGGGTGGAACGTGTTCCGCCGGCAGCGCGGAGATCGCGACAAAACGGCGACCAAAGGCGGACAAATGCGACATCGGTCGCGAAAAGGTGGCGAATGTCCTCCCCGTAGCCGATTGACCTCAAACGTCTTTTCCGCGCGGCACCGGAAAATGCGTACATCGCCGTACATCTGAAGACGAAG
This sequence comes from Magnetovibrio sp., assembly GCA_028817665.1. GTDB lineage: Bacteria > Pseudomonadota > Alphaproteobacteria > Rhodospirillales > Casp-alpha2 > UBA3470. The sequence continues at coordinate 3,329 of JAPPPF010000148.1, forward strand.
ACTATGAAACGCCGGGCCGCCGGCCGCCCGCGCGGCGCCCAGCGCCGTTGACATCCTTATCCGCCCTCAACATACTGCGCGGCTTTCCCGCAAGGGACCGTGTTCACCCGAGAAACGAGTAGGAGACCAAGCCGTGATTGCCGCTGTCATGCCGACCTACGCGAGATACGACGTCACCCTGGAGCGGGGTGAAGGCGTCCATGCCTTCGCGACGGACGGCCGACGCTTCCTGGATTTCGGCGCCGGCATCGCGGTCGCGTCCCTGGGCCATTGCCACCCGCACTTGGTGAAGGCGCTCCAGGACCAGGCGGCGACGCTCTGGCACGTCTCCAACCTCTACCACATCCCCGGCCAGGAACGCCTGGCCGAGCGCCTCGCGGCGAACAGCTTCGCCGACACCGTGTTCTTCAACAACTCGGGCGGCGAGGCCGTCGAGATGGGCTTCAAGATGATGCGCAAGTTCCACGCCGAGAACGGTGACGCGGCGCGCTTCCGGATCATCAGCGTCGAGGGCGCCTTCCACGGGCGCTCGCTGGCCTGCATCGCGTCGGGGCGCCAGGAGAAGCACACCGCCGGCTTCGGCCCGCTGACCGACGGCTTCGACCAGGTCGCCTTCGACAACCTGAACGAAATGCGCGCCGCCGTCGGCCCCGAGACCGCCGGCATCGTCGTCGAGCCGGTGCAGGGCGAGGGCGGCATCCGGCCGATGAGCGCCGAATACCTGAAGGGGCTCCGCGCCATTTGCGACGAGTTCGGCCTGCTCTTGATGTTCGACGAGGTGCAGTGCGGCATCGGCCGCACGGGCAAGCTCTACGCCCACGAGTGGTCCGGGGTGACGCCGGACATCCTGGCCTCGGCCAAGGGGCTCGGCGGCGGCTTCCCGCTCGGCGCGACGCTCGCCACGGCGCGCGTCGCCGAGGCCATGAACGCCGGCTCGCACGGCTCCACCTTCGGCGGCAACCCGCTCGCCATGGCGGTCGGCAACGCGGTCCTCGACGTGATCCTGGAGACCGGCTTCCTCGACCACGTCACCGAGATGGCGCACCGGCTCGGCGACGGCCTCGAGGCGCTGGTCGCCAAGCATCCGGGCGTGCTCGAGGGGACCCGCGGCATGGGCCTCATGCAGGGCTTGAAGTGCAAGGGCGACGGCGGCGAGAACGGCGAACTGGTCGGCCTCGCCATGGCCGGCGGACTGTTGAGCGTGCCGGCCGGCGACAACGTGGTGCGGCTGGTGCCGCCGCTGATCATCGAGGCCGCCGACGTCGACGCGGCGCTGGCCATCCTCGACGACGCCTGCGCCAGCCTGGCGGCCGAGGCGGCCTGAGATGTCCGCCGTCCGGCACTTCCTGGACATCGACCAGCTCGACGCCGGGACCCTGCGCGGGATCCTCGACCGCGGCAGCGCCCTGAAGGCGGATTGGCGGAACGGCGAGCGGCCGCAGCTGTTCGCCGGCAAGACCCTGGTGATGATCTTCGAGAAGCCGTCGACCCGGACCCGGACCTCGTTCCAGGTCGGCATGCAGCAGCTCGGCGGCATGGTCGTGGTGATGAACGAGAAGGAAAGCCAGCTCGGCCAGGGCGAGACCGTCGCCGACACGGCGCGGGTGCTGTCGCGCTACGCCGACGCGATCATGATCCGCACCGACGCGCAGACCAAGCTCGACGACCTCGCCGCCTACGCCGGCGTGCCGGTGATCAACGGGCTGACCGATGAATCGCATCCTTGCCAGATCATGGCCGACATCATGACCTACGAGGAGCACCGCGGCTCCATCGCCGGCCGCGTCGTCGCCTGGAGCGGCGACGGCAACAACGTCGCCAACAGCTGGATCCACGCCGCCGTGAAACTGGGATTCACCATCCGCCTGGCCTGCCCCGACAGCCTGCAGCCGCCGGCCGACGTGCTGGCCCGCGCCGCCGACGAGGGCGGCGACGTGCAGATCGTCGACAGCGCCCGGGCGGCCGTCGACGGCGCCGACCTGGTGGTCACCGACACCTGGGTGTCCATGGGCGACAAGAACGCCGAGATGCGGCGCCAGGTCCTGCTGCCCTACCAGGTCGACGCGGCCCTGATGGCCGGGGCCAAGTCGGACGCGCTGTTCATGCACTGCCTGCCGGCGCACCGCGGCGAGGAGGTCACCGACGAGGTCATGGACGGCCCGCAGAGCGTCGTCTGGGACGAGGCCGAGAACCGCCTGCACGCGCAGAAGGGCATCCTTTCTTGGTGTCTGGAATGACCCCGGCGGCACCGGCCGCCGAGGTGTTCGACAGACCCGATTTCAGCGACGCCGAGGTGCGCGGCCTGGAAGCGGTGGCCGCCGGCGCCTGGCCGGCCCAGGTCCGCGAGCCGCTCGACGGCTGGCTGCTGCGCCACAGCGCCGCGCCGACGCGGCGCGTCAACTCGACCTTCCCGAACGCCTGCGGCGGCGGCCTCGAGCTGGCCGAGCGCATCGGCCGCGCCGAGACCTTCTACCGGGACCGCGGCCAGCCGCCGCGCTTCCAGTTGACCCGGGCCTCGCTGCCCGCCGGCCTCGACGCCGAGCTGGCGGCCCGGGGCTACGTCGTCGAGGCGCCCGTCGACATCCAGGTCGCGGCCGCCGGTGCCATCGGCCCCGGGCCGGCGCCGGCCGGCGAGGTGGTCGTCCGCGAAACCCTGACGCCGGCCTGGATGGAGGTCTACGCCGAAGGCTTCGGGCGCGACGTCACCGCGGTGATCGACGAGCTCGGATACCGCGCCGCCTTCGCCGCCTTCGAGCGCGACGGCGAGACCCTGGCCGTCGGGCTCGGCGTCGGCGGCGACGGCTGGCTCGGCGTCTTCGGCATGCTGACGCTGGAGGCCGAGCGCGGCCGCGGGATCGGCCGGGCCCTGCTGGCGGCGTTGGCGGCCGACGCCCGCGCCGCCGGCGCCTGGGGGCTCTACCTGCAGGTCGAGAAGGACAACCCCCGGGCCCGCGCGCTCTACGAGCGGTGCGGCTTCCGCACCGTCTACGACTATCATTACCGGACACTGTTTTGAGGCATCCGTGAGCGCATCGACGACACCCCCCTTCGGCGACTTCGTGCAGCCCTTCCAGGTCGAGGCCTTGGGGCTGCGCGGCCGCCTGGTGCGGATATCCGACGTCGCGACCGCGTCCGCGGGCGGCGGCCGCTACCCCGACGACGTGGCCCGGCTGCTGGCGGCGACCCTGGCGCTCGGCGCGGCGCTCGCCGGCGGCCTCAAGTACGAGGGCCTGTTCACCCTGCAGGCCCAGGGCAACGGGCCGGTGGGCCTGCTGATGGCCGATCTCAGCAGCGACGGCGATGTCCGCGGTTACGCCCGCTTCGACGCCGAGCGGCTCGCCGCCGCGGCGCCGGAGAGCGACGACGTGCCCCGCCTCCTCGGCGCCGGCCATCTGGCCTTCACCGTCGACCAGGGTCCGGACACGGACCGCTACCAGGGGATCACGGAATTGACCGGCGCGACGCTCGCCGAATGCGCCCAGAACTACTTCCGCCAATCCGAGCAGCTGGAGACCGCCATCGTGCTGGGCGCCGGGGCGGCGGACGAAGGCGCCCTCCGGTCCGCCGCCTTCGTCGTCCAGAAGATGCCCGACGATGGCGCCGTCGAGGATCCGGAGGACGCCTGGCGCGAGGCGGCGATCCTGACCAGCACGCTCGCCGTCAGCGAGCTTCTCGACCCCGGCCTCGGCGCCACCGACATCCTCTACCGGCTGTTCCACGAACGCGGTGTCAGGGTGTTCGAGACGAAGCCGCTGCGCCACGCCTGCCGGTGCAGCCAGGACCGCGTCGAGCGCACCCTGAAGTCGTTCCCACGCGACGAGATCGACGAGATGCGGGTCGATGGTAAGATCATCGTCACTTGCGAGTTCTGCGGCACGGACTATGTTTTCGATGACGCCGGTCTCGACCGCCTGTTCTCGTGACCGCATCCGCCGGGCCGGCGCGCCACCGCTAGAAGGAGCCGAACCGATGCAGAATCCTCTCCTCCGGTCCGCCGCGGCGCTCGCCGTCGCCGCCTTCATCGTCGCCGGCTGCGAGACGCCCGTCGAAACGCAGCGCCTGCCGGAGCTGACCTTCAGCCATCTGCCGGTGTTCCAGCTCGACGTCGCGGCGGTTCAGATCAAGCATGCCTACAAGGCGCCCCTGAAGGCGCCGCACGTCGAGCACCTGTTGCCGGTCGCGCCGGCCCAGGCGCTCGAGCAATGGGCGAAGGACCGGATCAAGGCGGTCGGCACCTCCGGCGTCGCCGTGCTCGTCATCGAGGACGCCCGGGCGACGGAAACCCAGCTCGCCAAGGACACCAGCCTGAAGGGCAAGTTCACCAAGCAGCAGAGCCATCGCTACGACATGCGGGTGCGGGCCAGCCTGGAGCTCAGCGACCGGGTCGGCAACAAGCGCGCCAGCGCCGGCGCCAACGCGTCGCGCTCGGTGACAGTGCGCGAGGACGTGACCCTGAACGAGCGCGAGAAGACCTGGTTCACCACGGTCGACCAGATGATGCGCGACTTCAACCGCGAGATGGATTCGAACGTGCGCCGCTACATGGGCCGCTGGATCAAGTAGCCCGGCGCGGCTGCGGCCCGGCGAAGAAAAACGGGGGCGCCTCGGGCGCCCCCGTCTTCAGATGATGGATGTCGTCGGACCGATCAGCGCAGGAACGTGATCGTCACGCGCCGGTTCTTGGCTTCCGACTTGTTGTCGCCGGAATCGACGACCGGCGCGATCTCGCCGTAGCGCGAACGCTGGACGATCTTCCGGGGTACGCCCAATTCCATCAGGCGGTTGCCGACCTCGGCCGCGCGGTAGCGCGACAGGCCCATGTTGTACTCCTTGTCGCCACGGGTATCCGTGTGACCGGCGATGATGATCTTGCCCGGCTTGCGCAGACGGTAGTCGGCGTAGGCCTGCTTGATCTTGACCATCTCGCTGTCCGTCACCTCGGCGCTGTCGGTGGCGAAGTAGACGACGAACGGATCCGGCATCTTCGCCGGCGGCGCCATCTTCTTCATCGGCTTGGCCATCATCCGGGGCCGCTCCTTCATGTCGAAGAGAGCCGCCTGGAAGGCCTTGCGGCAGGCGCGGATGTGTTCAGGCTGATTGTCTTCCTCCTGCTCCTGCATCCAGCAGTCGAACATGGCTTGCGCGCGGGCCGACTCTTTCGGCGTCATCTCGTCGGCGCCATTCCAGAGCTTCGTCGTCAGCTTGGTGCGCGCCGACGCCAGGGCCTTCTTGGCGTGGCCCGGGACCTTGCGCTCGGTCAGCGGCTGCGGGACCACGTCGAGGCCGAGGCCGGCCGACTTCGCCTTGTCGATGAAGTACTGCGCGTCCTCGCTGTCACCTTCCTTGTTCTCGGCAACGGCGAGCGCAACGTATTCCTTGTGCAAGGCAGCCTTGAACGCATCGCGGGTCGTCTGCATGCCGGCGACGCCGGCGGTCTCGACGTTTGCACACCCCGACACAAACACCGCGGCGAACCCGGCTAGCATGAGAAATTTTATCTGTTTCATTGCGGGCATCCTCTAATTATCCAACCTTTGTTCAATTTCTCGGTCCGGCCGAGCCACAGTCTTCCTCGCGGCTAACAGTTCCCCCTGACCTCGAAAACCGTTGTGGCGGTTTGTCCTTCGGCATTCCACCATCACTATCACGTATATCCTGCATTCTAGGGTCGATTCAATTCCCTATTCAAGGCAGAGATGCCTGAAACGTCAAAAACCTCTGGATTTTCAGGGTTTCCGCCCTAACCGCGCCAGAAGCTGCGGGTAAACAGGACGATCACCGTGAACAACTCGAGCCGCCCCAGCAGCATGCCGACGCTCAACAGCCACTTCGCCGCGTCGGGCAAGTCCTGGAAGGTACTGGCCGGGCCGACGACCGGTCCGAGGGCCGGACCGACGTTGGCGATCGCCGTCGCGGCGCTCGAGAACGCCGTCAGGAAATCCAACCCGAGGAAGCCCAGGCCGAGCGCCAGGAGGCAGAACGTGAAGAACCACATGAAGAAGAAGCTCAGCACCGAGGTGATCACGTCGTCGGAAATGGGCCGGTAGTTGTAATAGGGAATGAACACGCCGTGCGGCTGCAGGAGGTGGTGGATCTGGCTCCGCGCCGCCGCGTACAGGACCTGTATCCGGAACACCTTGATGCCGCATGTCGTCGATCCCGCGCAGCCGCCGATGAACATGATGAAGAAAAAGATCGGCAGGGCGAAATGCCCCCACAGGCTGTAGTCGTCGGTGGCGTATCCGGTTCCGGTGATGATCGAAACGATGTTGAAGACGGCCATCCGCAACGCGTCCGCCGGATCGGTGTTCCGCTCCAGCCACAGCCAGCCGGCGGTGACGAGAATGATCAGCGCGACGGTGCTCAGGAACCATTGCACCTGGGTATCGCGCCACAGCGCGCCCCAGTCCCCCTGGATCGTCTTCAGGTAGAGGACGAAGGGCAGCGCCCCCAGGATCATGCCGAAGGCGGCGATGTAGTCGATCCATACGTTGTCGAAATGGCCGATCGATCCGTCCGCCGTGGAAAACCCGCCGGTGGCGATTGTCGTCATGGAATGCGCGACCGCCTCGAAGCCGGTCATCCCGGCGTACCAGTAGGCGAAGGCCCAGACGGCCGTCAAAATCAGGTAGATCACGCCGATGGCGGTGGCGATCTGGGCGGCCCGCGGCAGGGCCTTTTCCGATTGGTCGGAGCTTTCCATCCGGAACAACTGCATGCCACCGACCCGCAGCATCGGCAGCACCGCGATGGCCATGACGATGATTCCGATGCCGCCGAGCCACTGCAGGATGGCCCGCCAGATCAAAACCCCGGGCGGCGCGTGATCGAGCCCGGTGATCACCGTCGAACCGGTGGTCGTGAGCCCGGACATGGCCTCGAAAAAGGCGTCGGTGAAGGACAGGCCCAGTTCGGAGAACTTCAGCGGCAGCGCCGCGAACAGGGTCAGGGCGATCCAGCTGAGCGTCGTCATGATGAAGGCCTGGCGGGTCGTCATCCGCCCGCCGCCGGTCCGGCAGGTCAAGGCGGTGGCGACGCCGACGAACAAGGTCACGCCGGCGGAGACCAGAAACACCTCCCAATCCGGATGGCCGGCGAACAAATCGACGGCGGCCGGAATCGCCATCATCACCGCCAGCGTCGACAACAAGATGCCGATCACCAGGAAAACAGGCCGGAAATCCATGGCTGTTAAGTTCCGTCTACCCCTGGAAAGGCGCGACGGCGCGCGCCACGCCCGAACTCAAGCGCTTTGGCTGGGCGCGGTCAACCGTAATCGCACTCGCCCGGACGCGCCCGGCGATGCAATTCGACGCAATTTATTGGTTACACGAAGGCGGTTTCGCCGGATGCCGGATTGCCGACCATGGCGAGGAATTCACGCCGCGTCGCGGCGTCGTCGCGGAACGCGCCGAGCATCCGGCTGGTCACCATGGAAACGCCGGGTTTATGGACGCCGCGCGTGGTCATGCATTGATGGGCGGCCTCGATGATCACCGCGGTGCCTTCCGGTTGCAGGATCTCGTCGATGGTGTTGGCGATCTGAGCGGTCATCTTTTCCTGGATTTGCAGACGTTTCGCGTAGACCTCGACGAGGCGCGCCAGTTTGCTGATCCCGACGACCCGGAGGTGCGGCAGATAGGCGACATGCGCGCGGCCGATGATCGGCGCCATGTGGTGCTCGCAGTGGCTTTCGAAACGAATGTCCTTTAGCAGGACGATCTCGTCGTAACCGTCGACTTCCTCAAAGGTGCGCTCGAGCAGGGCCTTCGGACAGGCTTCGTAACCCTCAAAGAACTCCTCGTAGGACCGGACGACACGTGCCGGCGTGTCGACGAGACCTTCGCGTTCTGGGTCGTCGCCCGCCCATTTGATGAGCGTTCGGATCGCGTCTTCCGCCTGTTCGCGGCTTGGCCGCTCGATCTGGGACGACTTGGCGTCATCTTCGACCGTGGCGGCTGACACGACACTCAGCGGTTTTTCCGTCGTCACCTGGCGATCCTTTTCCCGTTAACGCGTTGGTTTCCGAATGAAAATGGGATGTCAGAGTGCCTTCGTCAAGTTCCGGTGGCCGGAATCAATGAACCGGCCGCGGCCCCTCAGGATTATCCAGCGAGAACGCCGGCACCGCCACGTCGAACATCCGACCGGCCTCGGAGATCATCCGGAAACTCCCGGACATGAACCCGGATGGCGTCGTCAACGGCGTGCCGCTGGTGTATTCGAAGGCCTGCCCGGGCGCCAGCACGGGTTGCTCGCCGACCACGCCGTCGCCGATGACGTCCTGCTCCTGGCCCGTCGCATCGACGATCCGCCAATGCCGCGTCAGGAGCTGCGCCGTCAAGGTGCCGTTGTTCTCGATACGCACGTGATAGGCCCAGAAATACCTGTTCTCCTCCGGTTCCGACTGATCTTCCAGGAACAGAGGCTGGACCGATACGGTGATCGCGTTGGTGGTTTCCGAATAGACGGGAGGATTGCTCATGCGCCGCTCAATCCGGGCTGCAGGAGGCGCCGCCGAGAACGCAGAACTTGGCGCAATGCGGATGATTGAGGCGCACAACGCCGGCGCTTTCGGTCAGTTCGGCGCCAAGCTCGAAGTCCTCGTCATAGGGGAGCAGGGTGCACGGCACCACGACCGGCGCGTCGGCGTCCTTCTTGCGCACCACCATGCGCGAGGTCGCGCACATGATCGTCTCGGGCTTGATGCCCAGGATATCCCAACAGTTCACGGTGATCTCGGGAACATCGACGGCGCTGTCCATTTCCGGAAACAGCACCAGACAGGCCGGATCCTCGGCATTCACCGGAATGCCTTCGGCGGCGAAAAACGCCGCGTAGCCTTGCCGCGCCGCCACGTCCGTTTCGTCCCAGCAGGTCCGTCCGGCGACGGCGATATTGAAATTGTTCTCGGCCAGCCACTTCAACCCGTTGATCATCGGCTGCCAGGTATCGGCGCCGCGGATGTCCTCATGCTTCTCGCGGGTGTGGTGATCGATGGAAACCCGGATCGCCAGAGCGTCGCCATGACGGGCGCGGAGGTCGAGCAATCGGTCGCGCCGATGGTGCAAAGGCTTCATGGCGTTTGTCAAAACCAATGCCCGGTAGCCGCGCGCCTA
>JAPPPF010000148.1:12457-13015 GCA_028817665.1 Magnetovibrio sp.
CGCGCCAAGCTCAGCTCCAACATGTCGGGAAGCGCCTTGTTCATGAACGGCTCGCCGCCGGTGAAGGCGATCTCCTCCACCGGGTAGCCTTCCCGGTCGATCTCATCGAGATAGCCGGCGACATCTGCCAAGTCCAAATACACCAGGCTGTCATTGGTCGGACTGGAATCCATGTAACAGTTCTTGCAGGTGATGTTGCATAGGCTTCCGGTGTTGAACCAAAGCGTTTTCAGGTGCGTCAGGGCGACGACGGCACGTTCCTCGCCCTTCGCGGTAATCAAGGGGTCGCGAAATTTTTCGGGCTCGATCGGCAGGGCTTGCGGGTGGCTTGAGTCAGGCATGTTATTCGCTTCAACTGTTGAATGTTTTTCGGGTGCCTTGATAGTACGGGGAGGTCGTCACGCGCCAATCAAAAATAGTTCATTAGCAAACGATGAAACAATATGCGAATTGAGCGCCCCGACCCGGCTTGCCGGAATTTCGGTGATGGCCTATACCGGAAACCGCACGGCGGGTGTAGGTCAATGGTAGAACGAAAGCTTCCCAAGCTTTAGACGG
>JAPPPF010000163.1 GCA_028817665.1 Magnetovibrio sp.
GTCCGTCGGCAGGCGGCCGGCCGAGGTGTGCGGGGCGTACAGCAGGCCCGAGTCCTCCAAATCCGCCATGACGTTGCGGATCGTCGCCGGCGACAGTTTGGTGGTCAGCTGGCGCGACAGGGCGCGCGAGCCGATGGGCTCGCCCGTTTCCACGTAGGCGTCGACGATAAGTCGGAAAATCTCCCGCGAGCGTTCGTTCAATTCGGTGATCATGGGTTCAGCCGTGCCGTCATGGGACCGTCCAACAACTCCTTCGGAAAATAGGTAGCTCCGCCGGTTCCGTCAATGTCACCAGGTCTCCGACCGCGCCCTTGTATCCGGCGCGGCGCCGCGCTAGAGAAGCGCCACCACGGCCCGCCACGCGACAAGACGAAAGAGGCTTCTCATGAGTTCCGCAGACAGACCCTCCGGCCGCGCCGCCGACGCCCTGCGCACCGTCACCCTGGAACCCGACGCCACCAAGCACGCCGAAGGCTCGTGTATGGCGCGCTTCGGCGACACGCACGTGCTGTGCACGGCCTCTGTCGAGGAACGTGTGCCGGGCTGGCTGCGCGATTCGGGCGGCGGCTGGGTGACGGCCGAATACGGCATGCTGCCGCGCTCGACCCATACGCGCACCGGCCGCGAGGCGGCGCGCGGCAAGCAGTCCGGCCGCACCCAGGAGATCCAGCGCCTGATCGGGCGAAGCCTGCGGGCCGTCACCGACCTGAAGGCCATGGGCGAGATGCAGGTCCGCATCGACTGCGACGTCATCCAGGCCGACGGCGGCACCCGCACGGCCTCGATCACCGGCGCCTACGTCGCCCTGCACCGGGCCTTCGAGCACTGCCAGCGCCTGGGCGTGCTGAAGACCATTCCGCTGATCGGCGAAGTCGCCGCGGTGTCTTGCGGCCTCTATAAGGGCGCGGCCGTCCTCGACCTGGACTACGACGAGGATTCGAACGCCGAGGCGGATGCCAACTTCGTGCTCACGGGGGCCGGCGGCATCGTCGAGATCCAGGGCACGGCGGAGGCCGACCCGTTCTCCGAAGAGACCTTCCTGGAACTCATGCGCTTGGCCAAGAAGGGCTGCGCAGAGCTGGCCACCCTGCAGCGCCGGGCCCTGGGCCTGGAAAGCTAGTCCTGATGGCGCGCCGTTTTTCCGAACCGGAACTGGTCATCGCCACCCACAATCCAGGCAAGCTGGTTGAGATCGCCGAGCTGCTGGAACCCTACGGGACCAACGTGCTGTCGGCGGGTGAGCTCGGCCTGCCGGAGCCAGTGGAGGATGGCCTCACCTTCATCGCCAACGCCGAGATCAAGGCGCGGGCGGCAACGGAAGGATCAGGCAAGCCCGCGCTTTCCGACGACTCGGGCCTCGCCGTGCCGGCTTTGGGCGGCGATCCCGGCATCTATTCGGCCCGCTGGGCGGGACCTGACAAGGACTTCGACATGGCCATGCGCCGCGTCCATGAAGAACTTGGCGATAAGGACCGCCGCGCCTATTTCGTCGCCGCCCTGGCGCTCTGTTGGCCGGACGGCCACATGGAGGTTTTCGAAGGCCGGGTCGACGGCACCCTGGTCTGGCCGCCGCGCGGCGACAAGGGCTTCGGCTACGACCCCATGTTCCAACCCGATGGCTACGACATCACCTTCGGTGAGTTCGCGCCTTCCGCCAAACACGACATCAGCCACCGCGCCGATGCCTTCGCCAAGCTGGTGGCGGCCTGCTTCCAGCCATGAGCGCCGCGCCGGTCCTGCGTCCGGCCGGTCCCGACGACGCGGCGGTCATCGCCGCCGTGTACTGCCGGTCCTGGGAAGAGACCTACCGGGGCTTGCTGCCCGATGCCATGATCGACAGTTTGTCGACCGCGGAGAGCGCGGCCACGTGGGCGCGCCGTCTCGGCCCTGGCGATGACTCGCACGTCGTGATCGCCGAGGTTGATGGCACCGCCGTCGGGTTCGCCAGCGGCTGCGCCGCCCATGACACGGCGGTCGGCACGGACGGCATGCTGGACACGCTCTATCTGCTCCGCCGCGCTCACGGCCTCGGCCTGGGCCGCCGCCTGACCGCCGCCGTCGCCGACGAACTTACGGCCCGCGGGTTCGCGGCCATGGGCGTCATCGTGTTGGCCACGAATCCGGCCCTGCGGTTCTACGAGGCCATGGGGGCGCGGCGGGTCGGCGCGCGCCACCGGATTTTCCGCGACCATCCGGTCGACGAGATTCTGCTGGCCTGGGATTTGCCGCTATCATCCGGCACATGACGTCGGACCTTGCCCTCTACGTCCATTGGCCCTTCTGCGAGCGGAAGTGCCCGTACTGCGACTTCAACAGCCACGTCGCCGAAAGCGTCGACCAGGACGCCTGGCGCGCCGCGCTGCTGGCCGAGATGGCGCACTATGCCGCCGAGACACCGGGCCGGCGCCTGACCAGCATCTTCTTCGGCGGCGGCACGCCGTCGTTGATGCCGCCGGCAACGACGGCCGCGGTGATCGCGGCCGCGGCCGGCCACTGGCCGGGGGCGGCCGCCGTGGAGGTCACCCTGGAGGCCAGCCCGTCGGCGGCGGGGCG
>JAPPPF010000116.1 GCA_028817665.1 Magnetovibrio sp.
TTGTTGAGCTTGGCCGTGTTGACATCGACGGCGACGCTCGCCTCGGCCGAGGACTCGGTCAGGGAATCGCTGACCCGCTTGATCCGGGCCGCCGCCTCCTCGCTCGCCGTGTTGAGCAGGTCGGTGCGGTGCTGGAACCCCTCTCCGGCGCCCTCCAACTGGGTCGCGGCGCGCACCGACACGCCGTCTAGTTCCTGCGCGTGGCGGCGCAGTTCGTGGCCGACGCCGCGCAGGCTTTCCGTCGCCCGGCCGGACATCTGGTCGAGCTGTTCGTATTGCTGGGCCAGTTCGCGGGCCAGGTTCTCGACCTGCGCGGACAGGTTCTGGGACGTCTCCGTGACCTCTTCGGAGTGCTGGTTCAGTGCGTCGGTGACCAGCGAGACCAGTTGCGCGGCGCGGTCGGCGCTGCGCGACAGCTCGTGGGTACGCTCGTTCAGATTGTCGCTGACCCGGCTGATCTGGCTACCGGCTTCCGTCGACGCGGTCCGGAGGTTGGTCGACTGCTGGTGCAGGGTGTCGGCGAACGACTGCACGTGGGTGGTCGCGGCGTTGTAGGCGCCGGTCAGGTCCTGGGAGCTCCGGTGCAGCAGGTCGCCGACGTCGTCGAACCGGTCGCGGGCCTGATCGAGGGACGATTCCAGGTCCGAGATGTGGGTTTTCAGCGATTGCGCGATGCCTTCCAGGTTGGCCGCGGCGCGGCCCGACGAATGAGTCGCCAGCTCGACGTTCTCGCGCATGCTGGCGGTGACGTCGGTGATGTGCGTTTCCGCAGCCGCCGACGCGCTGGCCACGTGGTCGAGCACGACCTGCGAGATATCGGTGATGTGCTCCTGCGACACCTTCGCGGCGTTGGCCGCCTCCTCGCGGGCCTTGGCGGCGACGCTGCCGATGTTATCGGACACCGCGCGCGCGATGTCGTCGACGTTGCCGCGCATCGTCGACAGCACTTCGGCGATGTGGGATTCGGTGACCACCGCGGTGTCGCTGACGTCGTTGCGGCCGTCGATCAGGCGGCGGACGACGCGGTCGATCCGGTTGGCCGCCTCCTCGGACGCGGTCGCCAACAGGCCGGCCGACGATTCCAATCCGTCGCTGGCGCCGGACATGCGCTGTGCGGTCAGCTCGGTCAGGCTGTCCAGTTCGCCGGTCCGCTGGCGGAACACGTCGCCGAGCGAGTCCATCTCGATCTTCGCTTGGTCGGTGGCCGTCTTCAGGGCCTCGGACTGGCGCACCATCACCTCGGTGACCAGCGACAGCAACTGGGCGCTCCTGTCGGCGGCGTTGGACAGCTCCTCGGACTGCGTGTCGAACTTCTCGCCGGTCTTCGAGACGTCCTGCACTGCGGCGGTGCCCGCCTTGGTCAGCGTATCGGCGCTGAGGCGCAGGGTATCGACCATCACCCGGACCTTGCCCGCGGCGTTGTCCGACGCGGTCATCAGATCGGCGAGCGAGGTCTGCATCTCCTCGCTCACCTGGTGCATCCGGTCCTCGACCTTCTCCGACGCCGTATCGAGGTCGGCGACGCGTTCGCGCATGACCTTGCCCGTGTTGACCATCATCGTCGCGGCCCGCGACGACAGGTTCGTAAATTGCGTCGATTGCGCCTCGAGCAGGCTGGCCACCCGCTCCACGTCGCCGCTCGCCGTGCCCGCGGTCAGGCTCAGGTCGCGGGCGTTTTCCTGCACCGTCTGGCTCAGGTTCTGCAGGCGCTCCGTGGCGGTTTCCGAGGCGTCGGCGATGCCGTCCAGTTGCTCGTGGAAGGCGTCGACCATGCGGCCGCCGCGCCCGGCCGCGTCCATGACCCGCTCGTGCGCGGCGCTCAGCGCGCCGGTCACCGTGGTGATTTCCTGGGTGCCGCGTTCCGACGCGCGGCTCACGGTTTCGCTGCCCCGGGCCAAGGTCTCCGTCACCCCGGCGAGCCGGGTCCCGGCCTTGTCGGTCACCGTCGTCAGGTTCCCGCCCTGCTCGCGGAGCGACGCGCCCGCCTCGGCCAGGTTCTCGATCCCGGCGTCGGTGACGCGCGACAGCGCCGCCGACTGCTCGCCGACGGCGTCACCGGCCTCGGCCAGCCGCGCCACGGCGCTCTCGGAGACCGCGTCGAGTTCCTTCGAACGCTGCGACAATCCCTCGCCGGCCCGCTCGACCTCGACGAGCACCCGCTCGGCGATCATCGTCAGCAGGTGCGAGTTGCGCTCCAGGGGCTCGCCGACGGCGCCGGCCTTGAGCGCGGTGCTGTCGGCCAGCGCGGTCATTTCGTCGGACTGGGCCCGGAACGCGTCGCCCGCCGCCGTGGCGCGCTCGGACACCTTCTCCGACGTCGCCTCCAACTCCCGTGCGCGCGCCGTGAACGCCTCGCCGGCCTCGAGGACTGCGGCGTTGGCCCGGCCGGTGGAGTCGACCAGCGCGGTGGATTGTCGGGCCATGGAGTCCTCGATTTCGGTCGTCCGGTCGGCGACCCGGTCGTAGACCGCCTCCAGCTCGCCCGCCTGGGCCCCCACCACGGCGCGCAGCCGGTCCGCCTCGGCCGCCGAGCGTTCCGTCTGCGCCGCCAT
>JAPPPF010000160.1:0-10683 GCA_028817665.1 Magnetovibrio sp.
GCCGGCGTCCGCATGCTTCGACAGGCTCAGCATGAGGGTTTCTTGAGAAACCCTGAAACCCCGACCGTGCAACCCTAACCCCCCTCATCCTGAGCGCAGTCGAAGGATGGGAAGGCGACGGTTGGCTACCATTTGGCGTCATCACCGGGCTCGACCCGGTGATCCACGACTTTCGTCCGCCACACCCGGCACAGCATGAAGTCGTGGATGCCCGGATCAAGTCCGGGCATGACGGTGGGGCGGGCGGGCGTGTCCCGTTTACCTTTAACCGCCTCTCTCAAACCCCGCAATCGGGCGAGCCTCGATCCCGGCGGCGCTATCGAAGGGAAGCGCGTTCCTCCACCTTCGACAGCCCTCTTCACAGTGTCAAATAGCGCGCAACGGCCGATCGTCGGGCCGCGCGATTTAAAGCAGAACATAACATGAATATAAACAGGATGTCAATCCTATTCGCGGCGCCGCCGGATTGAGATTTTTACCTAGCTAATCCTTTGCCGTTCGGAGGATACTGAGCCGTGGCCAACCTGGGAGGCGGCATGGAATCCCGATCGGCCGGCGGCGCGCCGGCGACTCGATCGAAGAAGCCCACGGGCTTGTTCGAGAAATTCCTCGGCGACGGCGCCGCCATCGGCGCTTATTACGACCGTTTCGTCCGCGCCCGTTCGGTGCGCGGCGTTTCCGACGGGCGGTTCCTGCTGATCGGCTTCGCGTCGGTGACCTTCCTGCTCCTGGTCGTCGGCGTCGTCGGCTGGTTCATCGTCAGCGGCCAGAACCGCTCCTTCGACCGGTTCTCGGCGGCCGGCGAGTTGCTCGAGTTGATGGACGACGCGCGGCTCTCGGAGCTGACCTACACCCGCGACGAGACCCGCGCCGAGATCGAACGGACCGTCGAGATCGCCGATCACGTCCTCGACCGGGCCCGGCACCTGAAGAGCCTGGTTTCCGACGACGAACGCCAGGGCCGGCTCGACGCGGTGATCGCCGCCGTCGCCAACTACAAGGAGCTGTTCCTCGAGTACGTGCGCCAACGGACCGAGAGCAACAAGGCGCGGGCGTCGATGGTCGCGGCGGCGGTCCGGGCAGCTTCGTCGACGGTGACCACAAAGAGATGTGCCAGCGAATGTGTGAGAGAATTAAGTCGAGTGAAGGCAATGTATACTCTCAGGTGCTTGCGACAGATATGAAGGTGGTCAAGGACGCCGTGGAACGGGGTGATACGGGCGAGTGGCAGAATTTTTTCCGAGAAATATTGGACGGAACTAGTGAAGGTTAAAACGTTGGTGCCAAAACCGCCTTGCAGCCCTACGGGTATCCAGAACTCCGCCTAGGGGTCATTAGCGGCAGCCAGTTGGCTGCCAACCGTCCGTCTCCTTCCAAGACCATTGCCGCCACGGATACTAGATCCGCCGCTCCCGCCCCGCCCAATAGGGCTCTCGCAGCCGGCGCTTGTAGATCTTGCCTGAATCGTCGCGCGGCAACTCGGGGCGGAACTCGATCTCGCGGGGGATCTTGTAGCCGGCCAGCCGGTCGCGGAGGTAGGCGGTGATGGCGTCGGCGTCGAGGCCGGCGCCGCCGCCCGGCTGCGGCTGGACGATGGCCATCAGGCGTTCGCCGAACTCGTCGTCGGGGATGCCGAAGACCGCGCAGTCGCGGACGCCCGGCATGTCGACCAGCACCGCCTCGATCTCCGCCGGGTAGATGTTGACGCCGCCCGAGATCACCATCTCGCGGGTCCGGTCGCAGAGGAACAGATAGCCGTCGTCGTCGAAGTAGCCGACGTCGCCGCAGGTGATCAGGCCGTCGCGCTCGACCGCGGCGCGGTCGTCGGGGCGGTTGTTGTAGGTGAAGTCGGGGAACTGCGCCATGCGGCCATAGAGCTCGCCGGGGACACCGGCGGGGACCTCGTTGCCGTCGGCGTCGAGCGCCTTGACGGTGACGCCGTCGACGGCGCGCCCGACGGTGCCCGGGCGCTCGAGCGTCTCGGCCGAGTTGCAGACGGTCATGTAGCCGAGCTCGGTGGCGCCGTAGAACTCGTGGATCACCGGCCCCCACCAGTCGATCATCCGGCGCTTGATCTCGGCCGGGCAGGGCGCGGCGGCGATCATGATGTGCCTGAGCGACGAGACGTCGTATCGGGCCCGGACCTCCTCGGGCAGCTTCAAGAGGCGCACGAACATGGTCGGCACCATGAAGGCGTTGGTGATCCGGTGTTCCTCGACGAGGCGCAGGAAGCCCTCGGACGAATAGCGCGGCATCAATACCATGCGGGACGCCTGGGTGGCGGCCCGGAGCCCGAAGGAATTGGGCGCCGAGTGATAGAGCGGCCCGGCGATCAGCGCGTGCACGCCGGGCTCGATCCCGTAGACCCAGTCCCGGACCCGGCCGAAAGTGGCGGCGGCCTCGCGGCTCTGCGGGAACCGGCGCACGCCTTTCGGCAGCCCCGTGGTGCCCGACGTGTAGTACATGGTCTCGGTGACCGCGTCGGCGAGCTCGGCGAGCGGCTCGAAATTGCCCAGCCAATCATTCCAGACCGGGACGCCGGCGGGCGCTTGGCAAACTTCCTCGGCGAGGCCGTAAGCGGCCCGGCATTCCGCCGGGGTCGGCACCGCGATCACCGCGACGCCGGCGCGCGCCGCTGCGGCAACGGCCTCGGGCACGGCGTTCAGGAGATCGTCGTGGGCGACCAGTACGCGGGCCGCCGCGTCCTCGATCACGTAGGCCACCTCGGGCGCCGCCAGGTGCCAGTTGATGGGACACGCGTAGGCGCCGAGCGCCGTCGCCGCGAAGCTCGCCTCCAGGAAGGTGAAATCGTTCCGGAGCAAAAGCGCCACGGCGTCGCCCGGCTCGACGCCCAGGGATCGGAAACCGGCCGCCGCCCGCAGCGTCCGGTCATCCATCTCGGCGCGGCGGCGCTCGCGGGCGCCGGAAATGAAGAGATCATCGTCAGTCACGGGAATTCTCTCCGCCGGAGTTTGCATCAATTCCATTCCCTCCCCCCTTGTGGGGGAGGGTCAGGGTGGGGGGATCGACGCGCCAAGCGGCGCGAAGAAACAACCCTTTCCCCTCACGGGTTCTCACCCCCATCCCGGCCTTCCCCCATCAAGGGGGAAGGAGAAACCTGCGCTCGGCGTTCAGCATCCATCACTTCGCGGACGGCGCGGTTACCGGAAGCCCGGGCGTTCCATGGTGAACACGGTCTCGCCGGTGACTTCCGTGTAATCCTGGTAGCCCATGCGGGCGATGGGATGCAACTTGGCGATGTCGATGCGGCCGTTCTCCATGATCAGCTCGTCGGCGATATGGACGCCGATGACCTCGCCGAAGACCACCGTGTACTTGTTGTCGTCCAAGGTGTTCGGCAGGTCGTAGGTATCGACCAGCTTGCACTCGAAATGGATCGGCGATTCCTTGACGCGCGGCGGCTTGACCAGGGTCGACGGGATCGGCGTCAACCCGGCCTCGGCCAGCTCGTCGCGGTCCATGGCGGTGGTCGCGGACGTGTCGTTCATGGCCTCGCGGGTGTCCCAGGTCGAGAAGTTGTGCACGAACTCGCCGGTCTCTTGGATGTTGCGGAGCGAGTCCTTCATGCCGTCGTCCTCGACCTGGCCATGCCCCGACGAGAACATCACGGTGGGCGGGTTGTAGGCGACGCCGTTGAAGAAGCTGTAGGGCGCCAGGTTGACGTTGCCGGCCCCGTCCACCGAGCTGATCCAGCCGATGGGGCGGGGCACGACGAGGCTGTTGAACGGGTTCTTGGAGAGCCCGTGGCCGTTCTTCGGTTCGTAAAACATGTGGGGGTCCTTATGCGCCTTCCTGGCCGACGATGGTGATCGAACAGACGTTCTGATGCGGAAAACCGCCGAGGTTGTGGGTGAGGCCGAAGGTCGGGTTGTCGGCGCGCTGGCGCGCGCCGGCCCGGCCCTGCATCTGCAGGTACATCTCATAGATCATCCGCATGCCCGACGCGCCGATGGGGTGGCCGAAGCACTTGAGGCCGCCGTCGATCTGACACGGGATCTGGCCGTCGGCGTCGTAGAAGCCGTCCATGATGTCGGTCACCGCGCCGCCCTCCGGCGAGATGTAGAGGTCCTCCATGGTCACCAGTTCGGTGACGGAGAAGCAGTCGTGGACCTCGATCAGGCTGACGTCCGAGCGCGGGTTCTTGATGCCGGCCTCCTCGTAGGCCTTCTTCGACGCCACCCGGGTGGTCATGAAGTAGCTGCCGTCCCAGGAGTTGTGCTGGACCTCGGTGCCGTTGGAGACGGACAGTTGCAGCGCCTTCACCGTGATCAGGTCCTTCTTGCCCAAGGACTTGGCGATCTCCGGCGTCGTCACGATGGCGCAGGCCGACCCGTCGGAGACGCCGCAGCAGTCGAACAGGCCCAAGGGCTCGGCGATCATCGGCGCGTTCATGACGCGCTCCTCGTCGATGGGTTTCTGCAGGTGCGCCTTCGGGTTCTTGGCGCCGTTGTCGTGGCTCTTCACCGAGACGTGCGCCATGGCGCGCTTCAGGTCGTCGCGGTTGACGCCGTGCTTGGACTGGTAGGCCGACGCCAGCTGCGCGAAGGAGCCGGGCGCCGACGCGTTCGACCAGTAGAGGTCGTTGACGGCGCCGCGCGAGCGCTGCGGCAGGCCGCCGTAGCCGGTGTCCTTGAGTTTCTCGACGCCCAAGGCCAGCGCGATGTCGGCGGCGCCCGAGGCGACCGCGTAGACGGCGCCCCGGAAGGCTTCCGTGCCCGACGCGCAATAGTTCTCGACCCGGGTGACGGGGATGTAGGGGAGGCGCAGCGCCATGGCCAGCGGGATGCCCGACTTGCCGACGTGCTGTTCCTCGATGGCGGTGGAGAACCAGGCGGCCTCGATCTGGTTCTTCTCGATGCCGGCGTCGGTGAGCGCCTCGGTGAAGGCCTCCAGCATCAAGTCCTCGGCGTTGTCGTTCCAGTGCTCGCCGAACTTCGAGCAGCCCATGCCGAGGATCGCCACCTTGTCTCTGATTCCTGATGCCATGGTTACTCTCCCTCCATCGCGTTAACCGGCGTGGCCTTCCAGAAATAACGCCGGAAGCCGCGTTTCGTGTCGTAATCCTTGACCCGGAACATCATGCGCATGGGTTCGCCCACCTGCAGGTCCCGGCCCGGCTCCACGTCGGTGAAGTCGAGCATGCCCCGGCCCCCTTCGTCAAACTGGATCATCCCGTAGTAGGCGGGCGGATCCATGGAGTAGGTCAGCCGGTCGGCCGTGTAGGAGTTCAGCTTGCCCACCTTCGACGAGAACGGGTGGTCGTCTTGGCTGTCAACGGCGTTGCAGTTCGGGTTGACGCAGATGTTCGATTTCGGGAACTGCAGGGTGCCGCATGCGGTGCATTCGCCGCCGATCAGGCCGAGGATCATCTGCTTGTTGCGGAAGTGCGTGGTCAGGCCGGTCTGCTTGTCGACCTCGGAACGCAGCCCCTGTTCGATGACCATCAGGTCGTTGATGGCCAGGAAGCGGGCGTAGTTGTCGTCGGCGCGCTTGCGCGCCATGTAGCCCGTGACGCCGTGTTCGGGCCTGGCGCCGGCGATCGCGTCCGTCGCCTCGAAGACCAGCGCGTCGCAACCCTGGCCGAACCCGACGACGACGATGATCTCGCCGGGTTTCGCGTCCTCCAGGCAATGCGCCAGCATGACCAGCGGGTGCGCGCAGCCGGCCTCGCCCAGCGTCCCTTGCAGGTTGTCGCGCACACTTTCCGCCGGCATGCCGATCTTCTTGGCCAGCATGCCGCCGACCCGCGCCATGGCGGCGGGGAAGCAGAAATGGGTGACCGCGCCGGCCTCGATGCCGGCGGCGTCGAGCGCCTCGGCCGTGGCCGCGGGGATGATCTTCAGGTAGCCCTCGTCGCGGATCCAGCGTTCCTCCCAGGTGTAGTCGTAGGCTTCGTCCTGGCCCCGGTAGTGGTCGATGAAGTCGGTCGATTGCGTGGCCTGGCCCCTGAGCCTGGCGATGCCGTCGCCGTCATCGGCCATGGGGCCGACGACGAAGGCCGCGCCGGCATCGCCGGTGGTCAGTTCCAGCGGGCTCGCCGCCTTGGTGCGCCGCTTCTCCGCCGCCGTCACCAGGATCCGGTCGCCGCCCGCCGCCACCTTGAGCGCCGTCGCGAGCGCCGACGTGCCGGCCCGCTGCGAGCCGGCCACGTCCATGGTCTGCAAAGCCGTGCCGAGGTTCAGCGCCTCGGCGACGATGCCGGCGTTCTGGCGGTCCTGGAAGGGCAGGCTGGTCGACGCCAGGTAGACGCCGGTGAGTCCGCCGCCGCCGCCGTTCAGGCAGTCGCGGGCCGCCTCGACGGCCATGGTGACCGCGTCCTCGTCCCAATTGGCGATGGCCCGCTCGCCACGGCCCAGCCCCTTCAGCGCCGGGTTGAACCAGGCGTTCGCCGCCGCGATGGCGGCGCGCTGCAGCCGCGTCTTCGGCACGTAGCCCCCATAGGCGTGAATTCCAACGGACATGGTCGGTCGTCTCCCTCGGTTAAAGCGCGCCGGCGTCCTTCAGCCGGGCGATGTCGTCGGCGCTGAAGCCCCAATCGGCCAGCGCCTCGTCGTTGTGTTCGCCGGCCAGCGGCGGCCGGGTCGGCGTGTCGGCGGGTGTCGCGCTGAAGCGCGGCGCCGGCGCGCCCTGCCAGGTGTCCTCGATCTCGATGTAGGTGCCGCGGGCCCGGTTGTGGGGATGGTGCGGCGCGTCGGTCATCGACAGCACCGGGCCGAAGCAGACGTCGGTGTTCTCCATCAGCTCGCACCAATGCGCCCGGGGCTCGGACTTGAACACCTCTGCCAGTTTGGCCCGTGCGGCGGGCCAGGTCTCGGGGTTGTGCTGGTCGGCGAATTCCGGCGCGTCGGTGAGATCGAGCTTCTCCAGAAGAAGCTTGTGGAATCGCGGCTCGATGGAGCCGATGGAGATCCACTGCCCGTCGGCGCATTCGTAGGTGCCGTAGTAATAGGCGCCGCCGTCGAGCATGTTGGCCTCGCGCTCGTCGCGCCACGCGCCCATGGCGAGGCGCGACAGCGCGCCGCCCAAGAGCAGCGGCACCCCGTCGGTCATCGCCGCGTCGACCACTTGGCCGGTGCCGGTGCGGCCCGCCGAGATGATCCCGGCCAGCAACCCGTAGGCCAGCAGCATGCCGCCGCCGCCGTAATCGGCGACCATGTTGAGGGGCGGCACCGGGCCCGATTCCTTGGTGCCGATGGCGTGCAGCGCGCCGGTGATGGCGAGATAATTGATGTCGTGACCGGCGGCCGCCGCCAGCGGCCCGTCCTGGCCCCAGCCGGTCATCCGGCCGTAGACCAGTTTCGGGTTGCGCTCCAGGCAGACCTCGGGGCCGAGCCCGAGGCGTTCCATGACGCCGGGCCGGAAGCCCTCGATCAGGGCGTCGGCGGCGTCGATGAGCTTCAAGGCGGCTTCGATGCCGTCCGGGTTCTTCAGGTCCAGCGCCACCGAGCGGCGCGAGCGGTTGTGGGTGTTCTTCCGCGGCTCCGGGTTCATGAAGTGCCCGCCAATGCGGTCGACACGGATCACGTCGGCGCCCAGATCGCCGAGCATCATCGCGGCGAAGGGCCCCGGGCCCAATCCCGCCAGTTCGACCACGCGTATGCCCTCAAGCGGTCCCATTGCGTTTCCTCTCGTTTGTGGAATTTCCGTTCAGTTCGTCGAGCAGGTTGGCGCGGATGATCCGCATCATCTCGACCAGGGTCTCGATCTGCGCGTCGGTGAGTCCCTTCATGGAGGTCCGGTTCAGCTTGTTGACCCCGCGCGCCACCGTCGGGCGGATGTTCTCGGCCCGCGCCGTCAGCCAAATCCGCTTGACCCGGCGGTCCTTGGGTTCGGCCCGGCGTTCGACCCAGCCCTGCGCCTCGAGCCGGTCGATCAGGCCGCTCATGGTCACCGCGCCGATCTCCATGCGTTCGGCCAGGTCGCGTTGGGTCAGGCCGTCGCGGCGGAACAGGTTGGCCAGGACCCACCACTGAGCCCGGGTCAGGTCGTGGGCCTGCATGAAGTCGTCGAAGACGATCGAGCGGAAGCGCGCCACGTCGTGGAACAGGAAGCCGATCTTGGAATCCCAGTCCGGCATCGCCTATCCGATCTCGACGCGGCCGTTGTTGAGGACGACGACGTCGCGTTCGACGACGCGGGCCCGGAAGGAGACGACGCCGCCGTCCTTCCACATCTCCGTGCGGATGGTCTCGCCCGGGAACGCCGGCGCCGAGAACCGGAGCTTCAGCGACTTGAAGCGCGCCGCGTCGTGGTCGCAGTAGGTGTCGAGGACGGCCCGGCCGGCGACCCCCAGCGTGCAGAGCCCGTGCAGGATCGGCGCGTCGAAGCCCGCCGCCTTGGCGACGCTTGGCGAGGCGTGTAGCGGGTTCGGATCGCCCGACAGCCGGTAGATCAGCGCCGCCTGCGGCAGGGTCGCCAGATCGAGGCTGCTGTCCGGGTCGCGGTCCGGCAGCGGGTGCGGCTTCGGCTGCTCGACGGGCGGGCCGCCGAAGCCGCCGTCGGCGCGCGCGAAGGTCGTCGAGACGTTGGTCGCCAATAGCTCGCCGGTGGCCTTGTCGGAGATCCGGCGCGTCGTGTAGATGAGCGCGCCCCGGCCCTCGCCCTTGTCGATCACCTCGGTGACCTCGTTCTCGGCGACCACGGTGGCTTCCGGCGGCAGCGGTCGGTGCAGTTCGATGGACTGCTCGCCGTGCAGGACCTGGCGCCAGTCGACGCCGGATTCCGGATCGCGGACCCAGAAGCCGGGCGTGCCGAGGACGGCGGCCATGGTCGGCACCGCGGAAAAGCCTTCCTCCTCGAAGACGAAATGCAGCTCGCCCTCGTCGAGGGGGTCGGCGCCGAAGCCGAGCCCCAGCGCGTAGAGGATGGCGTCCTTGTGGGTGTAGGTCTGCTCGACCGGCTCGAACGGCCAGTTCCTGATCTTCTCGTAGTCGATGGCCATCACACCGGGTCCCAGCTGAACACGTCCTGGCTGCGGTCGAGCGGGTAGTAGCTCGGTTGCAGGGCAGGGAAGGCGTGTTCGAGGACGCTCTCCGGCGTCCAGCCGGCGGCTTCCTGCATGGACCTGAGCGGCCGGTGCTGGGTGAACAGGAAAATCTCGTTGTTGCGCACCCCGAACACCTGGCCGGTGGCCTCGGCCGTGTCCGCGCAGAGCGCCACGGCTACCGGCGCGATCTTGTCCGGCGTCATCCGCTTCAGTTTCTCGACCCGGGCCTTCTGCACCTCGTCGTGGATCGGGATCGAGCCGATCAGCCGGCTCCAGGCGAACGGCGCGATGCAGTTCGACCGCACCCCGAAGCGCGACATGTCGAGGGCCAGCGACTTCGATAGGCCGACGATGCCGAGCTTCGCCGCCGCGTAGTTGGCCTGGCCGAAGTTGCCGACCAGCCCCGAGGTCGAGGTCATGTGCACGAAGCAGCCCGATTCCTGCTTGCGGAAGTGTGGTGCGGCGGCGCTCGATGTGTTGAAGCTGCCCTTCAGGTGCACGTTGATGACTGCGTCCCAGTCGTCCTCGGTCATCTTGTGGAAGATCACGTCGCGCAGGTTACCGGCGTTGTTGATGACGATGTCGATGCGCCCGAAGCAGTCCAGGGCCTGTTCGATCATGCCGTGCGCCGCCTTGTTGTCGGCGACGCTGTTGAAATTGGCCTCGGCCTCGCCGCCCAAGTCGCGGATCGCCTTCACCGTCTCCATGGCCGGTATCTGGTCCTCGCCGTCACCGGCCTCGGTGCCGCCCAGGTCGTTGACGATGACCTGGGCGCCGTGCGCGCCCAGGAGCTTGGCGATCTCCGCGCCGACGCCGCGTCCGGCACCGGTGACCAGGGCGACCTTGCCGTCGACCAGTTTCTTATCCGTCATGATGTCCTCCCGCGGACTGAAATGATGCCGCCGGCGGAGCGCCGGCGCATCGAGAGTTGTTGAAAAACGGTTAGCCATCTTATAATACGCATGCGAACGAATTGTCGACTCCCTTCTTCAAGGGAGCCCGACGCCACGCAAGGGAGGCCCGGCCACGATGATCTCAAGAACCGTTTTCAGCGAGGAGCACGGCATGTTCCGGGACTCCGTCAAGCGCTTCATCGACAAGGAGATCGCCCCCAACTACGACCAATGGGAGGAGGACGGCCAGGTCAGCCGCGAGTCCTGGCTGAAGGCCGGCGAGCAGGGATTCCTTTGCTGTTCGGTGCCGGAGGAATACGGCGGCCTGGGGGCCGATTTTCTCTACAGCGCCGTGTTCATGGAGGAACTGGCCTACGCCAACACCACCGGCGGCGGCTATCACCTGCATTCGGAGATCGTCGCGCCCTACATCCTCCAGTACGGCACTGAGGAGCAGAAGCAGGAATGGCTGCCGAAGATGGTTTCCGGCGAGATGATCGGCGCCATCGCGATGACCGAGCCGGGTGCCGGATCCGACCTGCAGGGCATCAAGACCCAGGCGGTCCGTGACGGCAATGAGCTGGTGGTCTCGGGCCAGAAGGTCTTCATCACCAATGGCCAGCTCGCCGACCTGGTGATCGTCGCCTGCAAGACCGACCCGACCGAAGGCGCCAAGGGCATAAGCCTGGTGGTCATCGAGCGTGGCGACGAGGGTTTCGAGCGCGGCCGCAACCTCGACAAGATCGGCTGGCACGCCCAAGACACCTCGGAGCTGTTCTTCGA
>JAPPPF010000160.1:10693-22288 GCA_028817665.1 Magnetovibrio sp.
GTTCTTCGATCAGGTGCGGGTGCCCGGAACCCGGCTGCTAGGCGGCGAAGGGCGGGGTTTCGTGCAGTTGGTCGAGCAACTGCCGCAGGAACGCCTGATCGTCGCCATCCGCTCCACCGCCATCGCCGAGGCGGCGCTCCGCTGGACGGTCGAGTACACCAACGAGCGCCAGGCCTTCGGGCGGCCCATCGCCGGTTTCCAGAACACCCGGTTCAAGCTGGCCGAAGTTCAGTCGAACCTCTTGATGCTCCGGGTCTTCGTCGACAAGTGCATCGAGCTTCTGATGGCCGGCGAACTGAGTGCCGAGGACGCGGCCGTGGCCAAGCTGCGGTCCACTGAGATCATGAGTGACACCCTGGACGAATGCCTGCAACTGCACGGCGGTTACGGCTATATGCGTGAGTATCCCATCGGTCGCGCTTGGGTCGACAACCGTTACGCCCGCATCGCCAGCGGCTCGTCGGAGATCATGAAGGAGATCATCGGCCGCAACCTGACCGGTCAGCGCTGAGGAGGGAAGGATGGCAGCGGACAACCCGAAACGCCCGACCGTCGAGCCCGGCGGTTTCCAGAACCTGCTCGGCTATGAGATCACCGACTGGGACGTCGGCCAGGCGACCATTGTCCTCGATGTCGACGAGCGGCACGGCAACCGCCATGGTCTCGCCCACGGCGGCGTGCTGATGACCATCCTGGACGCCGCCTGTACCCGGGCCGGCGCCGTCGATCCCGAGACAGACGAGATCCGCCGCGCCGCCACGGTGAGCATGACGACGAACTTCGTTGCCCCGGTGAAGCCGGGCCGGGTCCGCGCCGAGGCGGTGACCACCGGCGGTGGGCGACGGTTGTTCTTCGCCGAGGCCAAGGCTTACGACGCCGACGGCAATCTCGTCGCCACGGCCGCCGCGACGTGCCGCTACGCGTCGCCGGCGAAATAACCTGGCCCAGAGGCTCGACGGCGCTGACAATCTTTGCACTGAGTCCCCTAGATTTGCTAAGTTCGCGGACTCTGGGGCATTGAGGAAAAGACAATGCGTCGAACGGTCCTTCCGGTTCTACGCGCGGCGGCGCGGACTGCGCTCGCCGTCACCGCCCTCGCCGTCGCCGTTTTCGGCCCGGCGGCTGCGCAAAGCCTGACGCCCGCCACCCAAAAACTGTTCGACGCCGTGTGGGCCGACGATCTCGCCGGCGTGCGTGCCTCGATCTCCGCCGGCGCCAAGCTGGACGCGGTCAACGAGTTCGGCGTCCGGCCCGTCGACATGGCGGT
The DNA here is from genome assembly GCA_028817665.1 of Magnetovibrio sp. Lineage (GTDB taxonomy): Bacteria > Pseudomonadota > Alphaproteobacteria > Rhodospirillales > Casp-alpha2 > UBA3470. Next base: position 11,961 of record JAPPPF010000160.1, read on the forward strand.
CGACAAGGGTCATTACGACATCGCCCACTATCTGTTGTCGGTGGACAAGCTGCGGCGCGACTCTGCCCTTCAGGCGCGCCGAGAGCGCGAATTCGCCGCGCGCCAACCGGTGGCGGCCCGCGCGCCGGCGGCGCGGCCGGCTCCAACGCAGGCGCCGGCACCGGCACCGGCCCCCCGGGTCGCGGTGGTCACCGACGTGCCGCGCGCGCCGGCCGGCCAGTCCGCTGCCGTTCAACCCCTGCCGGTGAACCCGCCGCCGGCTCCGGTCGCGCCGAAGGCCGCGCCGTCCGGAAAACCGCAACGCGAGTCGCTTTGGGCGCCATCGGCGCCGGAGACCGCCCCGGAGGCGCCGGTGATCCGCGTCGACCGTGTCGCCAAGCCGGTTGCCGTGCCGCCGCCGGCACCCGCTGCCGAAGCGCAGTCCGCGCCGGCGGCGGCCGTTCCCGAACCGGAACCGCAGTCCGAACCCGAGGAACCTTTCGAGGGGCCGGACCTCCGCGACAAGATCGCTGAGTTGTTCCGTAGCGATCCCGAGCCATCCCAGGTGGCCGAAGCGCCCGAGACGACCGAGGTGGCCGAAACCATTCAGCCTGCCGCGCCCGAGAGCCCAGCCCCCGACCCGGCCCCGGCGTCCGAACCGGCCGAGCCGGTGGCGGTGGTCCCCGCCGAACCCAGCGAGGCGGACTCAGGTCTCGACTTGGCCGAGAAGATCGCCGAATTCTTCCGCGCCGATCCCGAGCCGCCGGCGGCCGTCGAGACGCCGGCGGAGGTGGCCGCCGAACCGGTCATCGAGACGGCTGCCGAGCCCGTCGCCGAACCCGTTGCCGAAGCCACGGTCGAACCCACGCCGACCACCGAAGTGGCGGCCGCCCAGCCGGTGGAACCCGCGCCCCCTGCCGAGGCCGCCGTCGAACCGGCGCCCGTCGCGGAAGCCGCCGAGCCGGCGGCCGCCGCCAGCCTCGCCGAGCCGGCGCCTGCCGGTGCCGAGGAGCCCGGGTTGTTCGCGCGCATCGGCAACCTGTTCGGCTCGGCACCACAAGATGCCGCGCCGCCGGAAGCTGACCCGCTGAACGACGCGGCGGCGGAGACCGGCGCGGACACCGTCGAAGCGGTGGCGGAACCGCCGTCGGTCCGTCCGATCGCCGAGGCACCGGTGGCTGAGGCGCCCGCGCCCGAACCGGTCGCGGAGACGCCGGTCGAGCCGGCGCCGACGGCGGCGCCTGAGCAGGCCGCCGCGCCGACGCCGCCGGCCGAGGCCGCGGTCGATGAGACCCCCGCCGAAACGCCTACCGAAACGGCCGCCGAGGCGGTGGAGCCGGGTGTTGACGCCGCCTCGTCGGCGCCCGCGGCCGAAACCCCGGAACCTGCACCCGAACCGGTGCCCGAGCCGGCGCCGGCGGCGGCCGTTCCCGAACCGGAACCGCAGTCCGAACCCGAGGAACCTTTCGAGGGGCCGGACCTCCGCGACAAGATCGCTGAGTTGTTCCGTAGCGATCCCGAGCCATCCCAGGTGGCCGAAGCGCCCGAGACGACCGAGGTGGCCGAAACCATTCAGCCTGCCGCGCCCGAGAGCCCAGCCCCCGACCCGGCCCCGGCGTCCGAACCGGCCGAGCCGGTGGCGGTGGTCCCCGCCGAACCCAGCGAGGCGGACTCAGGTCTCGACTTGGCCGAGAAGATCGCCGAATTCTTCCGCGCCGATCCCGAGCCGCCGGCGGCCGTCGAGACGCCGGCGGAGGTGGCCGCCGAACCGGTCATCGAGACGGCTGCCGAGCCCGTCGCCGAACCCGTTGCCGAAGCCACGGTCGAACCCACGCCGACCACCGAAGTGGCGGCCGCCCAGCCGGTGGAACCCGCGCCCCCTGCCGAGGCCGCCGTCGAACCGGCGCCCGTCGCGGAAGCCGCCGAGCCGGCGGCCGCCGCCAGCCTCGCCGAGCCGGCGCCTGCCGGTGCCGAGGAGCCCGGGTTGTTCGCGCGCATCGGCAACCTGTTCGGCTCGGCACCACAAGATGCCGCGCCGCCGGAAGCTGACCCGCTGAACGACGCGGCGGCGGAGACCGGCGCGGACACCGTCGAAGCGGTGGCGGAACCGCCGTCGGTCCGTCCGATCGCCGAGGCACCGGTGGCTGAGGCGCCCGCGCCCGAACCGGTCGCGGAGACGCCGGTCGAGCCGGCGCCGACGGCGGCGCCTGAGCAGGCCGCCGCGCCGACGCCGCCGGCCGAGGCCGCGCCGTCCGGAAAACCGCAACGCGAGTCGCTTTGGGCGCCATCGGCGCCGGAGACCGCCCCGGAGGCGCCGGTGATCCGCGTCGACCGTGTCGCCAAGCCGGTTGCCGTGCCGCCGCCGGCACCCGCTGCCGAAGCGCAGTCCGCGCCAGCGGCGGCTGAGGCAGCGGCGCCGACAGGCACGCAAACCCAGACCAATTCGTCCGCGTCCGGATGGCCCGACCAGGTAACCAGCCTGTTCTCTTTGTCCGAGAGTGAATCCGCTGTGGCGGCCGAGCCCAAGGCCCAGGCCGAGACCCAGGCCCAGGCCCAGGCCGAGATCCCGGCCCAGGCCCAGGAGCCCGCGCCTGTCGTGCAATCGGGCGTCCGCCGCATTGGCGCGCCGCCGCCGACCCCGGCCCCGGTCGAGACCGCCGCGGCACCGGATCCAGCGCCCGTCCCGACGACGGTCAATCCGGCGCAGCCGCCGCCGTCGATGGTCTCGGCCGCGCCGCTCAAGGGGGTCAGCTTCAGGATCGGCGAGAACCACGCGCTTGGCACCGCAATTCCCAAGGACGGGCCGCGCCGCAGCCTGTGCGTCGACAAGAGCCACTGGAGCACCATGTTCTGTATTGAACCGGTGATCTGGCCGGCGGCTATGGCCGACCATTTCCAGGTCACCAACAACTTCTACCGGGGCCGCCAGTCGATCGTCCAATACCAGGGCGGGAAAGCCGTGCAGATCCACGTCCTGTTTCCGAAGGACCGGCTGCGCGCTGTCACCGAGCACTTCAAGGCCGTTTACGGCCCGCCCACGGACCAGCCGGAAATCCTGACGGCGCTCATCGGCGAGCCGAAACGGATCAATCGGACCGTGCAGTGGCGGAGCCGCGACGCCAAGGGCGCGGAGACGGTGCTCGAGATACGCGAGATCGACGACCTCCGCTGGTCGGCGCCGCCGGACACCAATCACGGCGTCGTCCGCCTCTACGGCGCCGACCAGGGCTCGGTCTTCGAGTTGCTGTCGGCGACCGATCTGTTGCTGGTCAACATCCGGCGCGGCAGTTGACGAACGTCCGCCTGTCGCCGGCCCGCCGATGAAAACCCTGGTCATCCAGTCCTATCGGGAAACCGGCGTGCCGGTATGGATCCAGCGCTGTCTGGAAAGCGTCCGCGGGTGGGCGGTTGCGGCGGGCTACGACTACGAATTCGTCGGCGACGAGATCTTCGACATGGTGCCCGAGTGGTACCGGGAGAACGCCGGGCACCGGCCGCCGGTGATCACCGACCTGGGCCGCCTGCTGCTGGCCGAGGCGGCGCTGGCCCGAGGCGTCGAGCGCTGCATCTGGCTCGACGCCGACGTCTTCGTGTTCGATCCATCGGGCCTCCGGATCGATACCGGCCTCGGCTACGCCTTTGGCCGTGAGCTTTGGGTCCAGCCCGCCGCCAAGGGCGGCCTCAAGGTCTACCGCAACGTCCACAACGCGGTTTCCGTGTTCGAGGCAGGCAATCGCTTCCTGGATTTCTACATCCACGCCGCCGAGCACATCATTCGCGGCGCCAGCGGCAGCGTGCCCAATCAGGTCGTCGGCACCAAGTTCCTGACCGCGGTCCACAACATTATGGGGTTCAACCTGATCGACGCCGTCGGCATGACCAGCCCGCTGGTGATCCGCGACCTGGCCGGCGGCGGCGGTCCGGCTCTCGAGCGGTTGCGGGCCGTGACCCCGGCGCCGTTGGCGGCGGTCAATATCTGTTCGTCCCTGGTCGGTGTTGAGACAGACGGCGTCGACGTCTCCGAGGCCATGGTGACGGCGGCCATGGACGGGATGGCGCTGCTTCAGGACCGCCGTGCCAGCGGGTAGTGCCCCAAGGCGGTGCCCATGCCGAAGCTGACCACCGCGACGCCCAGCATCTCCAGCGTCCCCGGCCGCTCGCCGAGCACCGGGAAGGCCAGCATGACGGCGACGGCCGGCACCAGGCCGGCGAACACGGCGCCGCGCCCAGCGCCGAGGATGGCCACCGAGCGGGTGTAGAAGAGCAACGCCAGGATCGCCGCGAAGAGATCCTGGAAGAGGCCGTAGAACAGCACGTCGGCCGGCGCCTGGGCGGCTATCCGAAATCCGGTGGCGATGCCATAGGCCGGCACGAACAGCACCATCGAGATCACCGAGACCAGCGCCGTCGCGTGCAGCGATTCAGCCCGCCAAGCGCGCACCGCCACCGTGTAACTGGCCCACAACAGTCCGCCGGCGACCACGGAGAACGTCAAGACGGGCCTGCAGATTCCCCTGTAGCGGGCCGGCGCAGGTAGATCACCCAGTAGACCAGGGCGACCAGGACGCTACCGCCGATGATGTTGCCGAGGGTCACCGGGACCAGGTTGGCGAGGAAGCCGGCGGCGCTCACTTGCTCGGCGCCGGCGAACCGGGCGATGGGGATCAGGTACATGTTGGCGATTGAGTGCTCGAAGCCCAGCGCCACGAAGGCCGAGATCGGGAAGACGATGGACAGGATCTTGCCGCTCACCGAGCGGGCCGCGAAACAGAGCCAGACGGCGAGGCAGACGAGAACGTTGCAAAGCACGCCGCGGACGAAGGCCTCGAAGGTGGAGAGCGCCAGCTTGCCCTCGGCGATGGCGACGGCGGTCTCAGCGACGGCGCCGTCGCCGAGACCGAGCACGCCGGAAGCCGCGATCAGCAGGGCGGTGCCGACGGCGCCGACAAAGTTGCCGGCGTAGACGATCAGCCAGTTGCGCAGCATCTGCCCGTGCGTGACCTTGCCGTCGGCCCACGCCATGGCGATCAGGTTGTTGCCGGTGAACAGCTCGGCGCCGCCGACGATGACCAGGATCAGGCCGAGCGAGAAGGCGGCGCCGCCGAGCAGCCGCGCCGGCCCGAAACCGAGGCCGCTGCCGGTCATCACCAGTGTGTAGAAGGCGCCGCCGAAGGCGATGAAGGCGCCGGCCAGGACCGCCAGCATCAGGGTCGGCAGGAACGCCTGGTTGGCCTTGCCGACGCCGACGGTCTCGACCCGGACGGCGATTTCCTTGGGCGCGTAGGGATCGAGGCTCGGTGGGGCAGCGGGTTCGCTCATGTCCGCAGCGTACGAAACGCCGTCGCCCCGGACCTTGATGCCGGTCAAGGCCGCGCTGGGACTTTCAGCCGCCAGCGCGCCGATGTCCGGGGTCCCGCCGAAGTTGGCCCCGATCTTGCTGATTACATCGGAAATCGGGGAAAAATGCAGGTGCACCCCCAAATATGCCCAAAAAATAGGCGAATAATATGATGCTCGCTTATTTCATAGGCAATGTGTGGTGCCGCAACCCCGCGGGTGGTGATGCCGCTAGGCTCTTGGGCCGCCGGTATCGGGATGACAAAGACGGAAGGGAAACGATGAAACGGATGGATAGCAATCTCGCTGAGCTTTGCAGGAAGGGCGGCGTGGCGCTGGTGCTGGCGGCGCTGACCATGATGGTGCCCGAAACGGCGGCGGCCGAGGAGGCCAAGCTGAGCGGCGCCAACACGGCCTGGGTCCTCACCTCGACGGCGCTGGTCTTGTTCATGACCCTGCCGGGGCTGGCGCTGTTCTACGGCGGTCTCGTGCAATCGAAGAACGTGCTGTCGGTGTTCATGCAGTGCTTCGCCATCGCGTGCTTGATGTCGGTGCTGTGGCTGTTCGGCGCCTATAGCTTGGCGTTCACCGACGGCGGCGCTGCCAATCCGCTGATCGGCGGAATCTCGAAGATGTTCCTGAAGGGCGTCAGCTTCGACACCCTGAGCGGCGACATCCCGGAATCGGTCTTCTTCATGTTCCAAATGACCTTCGCCATCATCACGCCGGCCCTCATCGTCGGCGCCTATCCCGAGCGCATGCGGTTCAGCGCCGTTTTGCTGTTTAGCGGGCTGTGGCTGCTGCTCGTCTACGCGCCGGTCACCCACTGGGTGTGGGGCGGCGGCTGGCTCGCCGACCTCGGTGTCTTCGATTTCGCTGGCGGCCTCGTCGTTCACGCCACCGCCGGCACATCGGCGCTCGTCCTGGTCAAGCTGCTCGGCGACCGTCAGGGCTTCCCGACGCAACTGCATCCGCCGCACAGCCCCGGTTTGACGATGATGGGCGCGGCCATGCTCTGGGTCGGCTGGTTCGGTTTCAACGCCGGCAGCGCGCTCGCCGCCGGCGGCTCCGCCGGCATGGCGATGACCGTAACGCACGTCTCGGCGGCCACCGCCTCGCTGGTCTGGGTGATCATCGAATGGCAGAAGTTCGGCAAGCCATCGCTGGTCGGCATCGTCACCGGCACCATCGCCGGTCTGGCGACGATCACCCCGGCATCCGGGTTCGTCGGCCCCTTGGGCGGCTTCTGCATCGGCTTGGCCGGCGGCGTCGGCTGTTACTACGCGGTCGCCTTCGTCAAGGAGCGGATGAAGCTCGACGACTCCCTCGACGTCTTCGCCGTGCACGGCGTCGGCGGTATGCTGGGGACGTTCCTCGCCGGCATCTTCGCCGCCACCAGCCTCGGCGGCGTCGGTTACGCCGACGGCGTGACCATGGGCGGCCAGGTCGTCACCCAGGTCATCGGCATTGTCGCGACGGTGGTCTGGTCCGCCGTCGTCACCTGGATTATCGTCAAGATCGCCGAAGGCGCGGTCGGGCTCAGGGCCACGGACGACGAGATCACGGAAGGTCTCGATCTGTCGTACCATGGCGAGCGCGACTACAACTTCTGAGTCTGACGAATAGCGGAGAGTGAAACCATGAAACTGGTAATGGCCATCATCAAGCCCTTCAAGCTCGACGCCGTTCGCGAGGCGTTGACGGAGTTGGGCATCCAGGGCCTGACGGTGTCCGAGGCCAAGGGCTTCGGACGCCAGAAGGGCCAGACGGAGATCTACCGCGGCGCGGAGTACGTCATCGACTTCGTGCCCAAGGTCCGCCTCGATCTGGTCGTCGACGACGATCAGGTCGAAAGCGTCGTCGAGGCGATCCGGGGCGCCGCCCATTCCGATAAGATCGGCGACGGTAAGATCTTCGTTATTGAGGTCGCCCAGGCGATGCGCATCCGCACCGGCGAGACTGGCAACGACGCGCTCTAGCCCGGCCCGGGCTCAGCGCTTCCGCGCCAGGGTCAGGCCGTCGGCCAGCGGCAGCATGGCGACGCTGACCCGGTCGTCGGCATGGACCCGCCGGTTGACCGCGCGCAGCGCCTCGGTGTCCGTGTCGTTGTTGGCCGGATCGGCGACCCGGCCCGACCACAGCACGTTGTCGAGCGCGATCAGCCCGCCGGGCCGGACCAACTCGACGGCGCGCTCGTAGTAGGCGACGTAGTTCTCCTTGTCGGCGTCGATGAAGGCGAAGTCGAAGCGGCCGGCGCCGTCGCCGAGAAGCGCATCGAGGGTGTCGACGGCGGGGCCCAGGCGCAGATCGATCTTTTTCGCCATGCCGGCGCGCGCCCAGTAGCGCTGGGCGACGGCGGTGGTCTCGGGATCGACATCGCAGGTGACGACCTCGCCGTGGTCGGGCAAGGCCAGAGCCACCGCGAGCGCCGAGTATCCGGTGAAGGTGCCGACTTCGAGATAGCGCGCGGCGTCGGTCAACTCGACCAACAGCGCCATGAACTGTCCCTGTTCCGGCGCGATCTGCATGCCGCTGCGCGGCATCCCAGCGGTCTCGGCGCGGAGCTCGGCCAAGATCGGCGGCTCGCGTAGCGAGTTTTCGAGCATGTAGGCGTAGAGGTCGTCGGTCATGGTCAGCGATCTCTTGGACATCGGCTCAGTCTCCGTCCGCCGCCGCCTCGACCCGGACAGGGGTGCCCGGCGCCACCGCCGCGAGCGCGCGGACGTCGCCCTCCGCGTCGGCCCAGATGTTGCAGGGCGAGGCCAGCCTGATCTCGTCGCCCCGCGACACCGGCGTCGGTCCGAAGCCGATGGCGATGCAGCTGCCGGCCAGCCAGTAGGCCAGTTCGCCGGCTTCGACGACGTCGCGCGCGTCGGCCTCGGCGGCGGCGCTGACCGGCACCTCGAAATAGACCTCGTCCCCCCAGGTCTGGACCCGGCCGTCGTAGGGCAGCGCCGCGTAGACGGCGGCCGCCGTCGGCGTGTCGCGGAGCCTGGCCGTCAGGGTCACCTCTCCGAATGTCATGATCAATCGTTTCATATGGCCTGTCCGTTCATTGCAGGGTTGGCGGGGCGTCGTCCCCGGCGGCCGCGGTCTCGGGCGGCGGCGCCGGGGCGGCATGATGATGCACCATTTTCCAGGCCCCGTCCTCGAACGCGAAGACGTTCGTCGCGGCCAGGGTGCCTTGCGCCAGAATTTCGCCGCAGACGACCACCGCCACGTCGCCGATCACCGTCGCCTGGGCATTGGCGCATGAAATCTGCGGCGAATCGGGCGATCCGAGAATGCCCCGCCAGCTCTCCATCACGGCGTCGCGGCCGGTGAGCGGCGCCCAGCCCGGATGCAGGCAGCTGACGGCGGCGCGGCGCGCCCAGATGTCGTCCATGGCGGCCATGTCGCGGGTCGCGAAGGCCAGGTAGAAGGCGTCGTTGGCGAACAGCACGGCGGCGTCACGGGACATGGCCGGCCTCCCGGGCGGTCCGCGGCGCGAACGCGGTTTCCGTCATTCTCTCCTCCTCACGCGAACGGCGGGCCCAGGAACCAGCCGACCAGGGAGCGCCTGGTTCCCGCCGTTACCGGCGTCACCCGATGGAATAGATGGGAGGGGAATATGATCGCGGCGCCGAGCCCGCGGGCCTCGGTCAGGGTCCGGAGGCGCCGGTCCGTGTCGTCCGGCGTCGCGTTCAGGGTCTCGACCATGAAATCCCCGCCGTCGTAGGACTCGCCGGCCGTCAGGTTGATCGTCACCGAGAGCTTGCGGACCAGGCCCGGCCAGCGCGGGTCGTCGTCGGGATAGGGGCGTTTGCGCTGGTCGGCGTGCCACTCGTAGTACTGGTCCCTGCCGTAGACGGTGAACTGCATGGATTCGACCGTCGACAACCGCCATTTCCAAAGCCGCGCGTTGGTCGCCTGGACGAGCTGGTCGACGGCGTCGTAGAGCCAGGCCGCCGTGTCCGGCGATTGCGCGATCCACGCCACCGTCGAATCGCGCACCGAATTGGTCGGGTCGCGGGCGACCTCGGCGGCCATTGGCTCGATCGATTGGCCGAGCTCGACGACGCGCTCGCATAGCGCCGGCGCGAACGCCTGATCGACGATGCAGAAGGGATGTTCCAAGCGCATTTCAGGCGTCAGCTTACCGAAGCCCATCCACGGATCAACCGCGGCGCGGCGCGGTGACCGCCGCCGGCCCGCGGGACGGCGATTTTGCTAAGAGCAGGGGCATGATCTTAATCGCCGAAAACCGCCGATTTTTATGACTTCCATCGCCGACCGGCATAGATAAGGGACGGGTTCAATAGGCGCGATTCGCGCCATCACTTGCTTGGATAGAGAAAATGGCTGAAGACGTTAATCTAGACGAAGACGACATCGAGGAAGAAGAGGAAGAACAAGGGGCCGACGCCCAACAAACCCTCGACGACCTCACGGTCCTCACCGACACCACGACGCCGCTCGACGATCCCGACGAGCAGACCGCCGGCGACGACGTCAGTGAATGGGAGGAGCCGTCCGCCTCGCAGAGCTTGTCGACCATCCACACGGGCAGCCGCCCGACGGATGCGGAGCTGTTCGCGAACCTGATTCCGGAAGGCGAGGTCGTCATCGAGGAAGGCGAGATCATCCGCACCGACGAGGAAGTCGGCGAGGAAATCGACGAGGTCGATCCGCCCGCCCTGGAACCCGATGAAGACGAACGGCCGCCCGAGCCCGAACCCGCGAGTGACCCCGTGCCGCCCGCCCCCGACGCCGAACCCGAACCCGAGCCGGTCGTCGCGGAAGAAGAGGAAGAGCCCGTCGAGGAACCCGACGTCGTCCAAGCCGTCGAGGAAGCCGCGCCGGCCGCCGCCGCCGTCGAGGAGATCCTGCCCGAGGACGAACCCGAGGACGAGGACGAGGAAGAGGAAGACCTCGACGAGGAGGATGATCCGCTCGAGGTCGAGAACGCGGAAGGCGCCGAGGATTCGCCGATCCCCCTCGATATCGACGCCGGCGACGCCGCCGACGTGACA
>JAPPPF010000160.1:22298-42583 GCA_028817665.1 Magnetovibrio sp.
ACCATCTCCAACGTGCCCGACAGCGCCGTGCTGTCCGCCGGCACCGACAACGGCGACGGCACCTGGACCGTCGACGCCGACGATCTCGACGGCCTGACGATCACACCGCCCGCCAATTCGGACGAGGATTTCACGCTGCAGGTGACCGCCGGCGGCGACGTGCTCGATCTCGAAGTCGTCGTCGAGGCCGTGGCCGACGCGCCGACGGCGAGCGCGGAAGACGCTTCCGGGCTCGAAGACACCGCCATCGATCTCGACCTGGCGTCGCAACTGACCGACACCGACGGTTCGGAATCGCTCTCCATCACCATCAGCGGCATGCCCGAGGGGGCGACGCTCAGCGCCGGCACGGACAACGGTGACGGCACCTGGACTCTGTCCGGTGGCGATCTCGCCGGTCTGCAGATCACGCCGCCGGCCGATTCCAGCGACGACTTCCAGTTGTCGGTGACGGCGACCTCGACGGAAGGCGACGGCGGCGACACGGCGACGACCACCGGCACCATCGACATCTCGGTGACCGGCGATGCCGACACGGCGTCGCTGAGCGTCGATGACGCCAGCGGCGACGAAGACACGGCGATCGCGCTCGATATCGACGCCAGCCTCACGGACACGGACGGCTCCGAAACCCTGAGCGTGACGATCAGCGACATCCCCGCCGGTTCCACGCTCACCTCGGGCGGCCAGACCATCACGGTGGACGAGAACGGCAACGCCGACGTCGATCCCTCGCAGTTGGCGGATCTGCAGATCACGCCGCCGGAGGACTTCAACGGCAGCTTCGACCTGACCGTCACGGCGACGACGACGGAAGCCGACGGCGACACATCGACGACGTCCAGCACCTTGAGCGTCGACGTCGGCGCGGTCGACGACGAGGTCGCCGGCTCCACCCTCGACGTTTCCGACGCGGCGGGCACTGAAGATACCGCCATTTCCCTCGACATCGGCGTCACCCAACTCGACACGGACGGCTCTGAGAGCGTCTCGGTGACCATCTCCGGCGTGCCGGACGGCGCCACCTTGAGCGCCGGCACCGACAACGAGGACGGCACCTGGACCCTCGACGCGGGCGACCTGGACGGCTTGCAGATCACGCCGCCCGCCGATTCCAACGAGGACTTCTCGCTGGACGTCACGGTGACGACGACCGAGGCCAATGGCGGTGATTCGACGACCACCTCGGGCACGATCGATATCGACATGACCGGCGACGCCGACACGGCCACGCTCAGCGCTTCCCTGGGCGACGACGAGACGGATGTGTCCGGCGTGACCTATGAGCTGGATGTTTCCGCGGCCCTCGCCGATACGGACGGCTCGGAAACGCTCTCCATCACCATCAGCGACGTGCCCGCGGGCGTCACCTTGAACGCCGGCACCGACAACCAGGACGGCACCTGGACGCTGGAGCCCGGCGATCTCGCCGATCTCGAGATGACCGTGCCGGACGGCACCGACGCCTTCGATCTGTCGATTTCCGCGACGGCCACGGAAGACGATGGTGACACCTCGACGACCTCGGCGACGATTTCCGTCGAGGCGACCGACACCAGCGCCGACGAGGCCAGCCTGTCGGCGAGCGACGCCGCGGGCAGCGAGGACACGGCCATCGCCCTCGACATCGACGCCGGACTGACCGATACGGACGGATCCGAATCGCTCTCCATCACCATCTCGGGCGTTCCCGACGGCGCCGTCCTTTCCGCCGGCACCGACAACGAGGACGGCACCTGGACGCTGACGGCCGCCGATCTCGACGGCTTGACGTTAACTCCGCCGGCGGACTCCAACGCCGACTTCTCCCTCGGCGTCAGCGTGACGACGACGGAAATCTCAAGCGGCGATACCTCGACGACGACCACCACCTTGGACGTTGACGTCACCGGTGTCGCCGACGCCCCGACGGTGAGCGCTTCGGTTCAGTACGATGGCCAGGAAAGCGGCGAGACCGATGTCTCCGTGCCGCAGACCATCTCCGACGCCGCCGACACGCAGGGCAGCACGGTCACGGTTTCCGGCGTGCCCGACGGCGCGACGCTTTCCGGCGGCACCGACTACGGTGACGGCACCTGGCCACTCGACGCCGCCGACCTGGACAACCTGACGGTGACGCCGGCGGACGGCGCCAGCGACGACTTCTCGCTCTCCTTCGACGTCTCCGGTTCCGGCGGCGCGGGCGACACCCTGTTCTCCGACAATTTCGACGACGGCGTGTCGGGCTGGGGTAACGAAGCCGAGTCCTACTATGGCTACATGGACGGCGGCTCGATGGAAATCGAACAGGACGAGGACGCGACCCGGACCTTCGATTTCGGTGAGGAACACGCCGGCCAGACGGTGACCATCAGCTTCGACAGCTCGACCTGGGGCAGCTGGGACGAGAGCGGCAGCTATCAGGACAACTTCGTCGTCACGGCCAACGGATCGGAAGTGATCGACACGTCCGATGCCGGCGAGAACAGCTACTCGGTGACCGTGACCTTGGATGAGAACGGCCAACTGCAGCTCAACATGAACGTCGATTCGACGTCATCGAGCGAAGGCATCGATATCGACAATTTCCAAATCACCGCGGGCGACGATTGGGAAACGTCGCTGGCCTCCGAGACCGTCGACGTGACGCCGGAGCCGGGCGGGTTCGTCTACGACCTCGACATCACCGCCGGCCTCACCGACACGGACGGTTCGGAAACGCTCTCGGTAACCGTCGGCAACATGCCGAGCGGCGCCGAACTGTCGGCCGGAACGGACAACGGCGACGGCACCTGGACGCTCAGCGCCGGCGACCTCGACGGCCTGCAGGTGACGGTGCCGACGGACGCCGGCGAGTTCGACCTATCGGTCAGCGCCACGGCGACCGAGGACGACGGCGACACCAACTCGGTGGCGACGTCGGTTTCGATCTCGACGCCGGACGTGGTCGCCGAGGAGGCCAATCTGTCGACCAGCGACGCATCGGGCGAGGAAGACCGCGCGATCGCCCTCGATATCGACGCCAGCCTCGCCGACACGGACGGCTCGGAAACGCTCTCCATCACCATCAGCGGCGTGCCGGACGGCGCCGAGCTCTCGGCCGGAACCGACAACGGCGACGGTAGCTGGACGCTGGAGAGCGGCGATCTCGCCGACCTGACGATCCTGCCGCCGACGGATTCCAGCGACGACTTCTCGCTGACCGTCTCGGCGACCACGACCGAGACCTCGTCCGGGGACGCGGAGACCGTGACCTCGACCATCGACGTCACCGTCGACGGCGTCGCCGACGCGGCGGAATTGAGCGTCGAACTCGGTTCGCCGACGGAAGTCGGCGGCGGCGCGACCCCGGTCAGCTACTGGAACGTCGACGAGACGACCGGCCTGACGTTGACCGACTCGGTGGGCAACAACGACGCCGAGTCGCACGGCAAGTCGTCGTCGAAGGACGACCTCGATCTGGATGACACCGGCGTGTTCAACACCGCCGCCGAGTTCAAGGCCGGCGACCGCCAGTACATGGAGGTCGACCATTCGCCGGACCTTAAGCCCGACGAGGGCGCGCTGACCATGTGGTTCAATATGGACAACGTCTCCGGCAGTGACATGATGACGTTGGCGTCCTCCGATTCCAGCGGTTATGACGACGGCGGCCACTTCGGGCTGTTCATCGACGATGGAGAACTCCGGCTGCGCATGCAGAGCGACAACGACCAGACCGACTTCTCCGGCGGCAGCGTCAGCTCGGGCGAATGGAACCAGGTCACCGTGACCTGGGGCGACGACGGCGCCAATGTCTACCTGAACGGTGAACTCGTCGCCTCCGACGACAACTGGACCGACGGCCTGGCCGGCAACGAGGAGCCCTGGCTGTTCGGCGCCAACCAGTGGGCGAGCGGCGACGGCACCGCCAACAACCTGAGCCACTACTTCGACGGTCACATGGATGACATCGCCATCTACGACCAGCAACTGTCCGCCGACGACGTCCAGGCCCTGTTCGACGACGGCGTCCAGGACGTGATGGACGAGGGCGGTGTCGAGAGCCTGCAGTACCCGCTCGACATCTCCGCCAACCTGGCGGACACGGACGGTTCCGAATCCCTCGGCATCACCATCGAGGGCCTGCCCGACGGCGCCGTGCTGTCGGCCGGCACCGACAACGGCGACGGCACCTGGTCGGTGGAGGAGGGCGATCTCGAAGGCCTGACGGTCACCGTGCCGGCCGACGCGGACGACTTCCTGATGTCGGTCAGCGCCACCGTCACCGACGAGGGCGGCGACACGCGGACCGCCATCGAGACGGTCCAGGTCGACGTCGGCGGCGACGGCTTCGACGCCGGCACCACCGGCACCAGCGCCGGCGACACGCTCACCGGTTCGTCCGGCGACGACGTCATTTCCGGCGAGGCCGGCAACGACGACATCAGCGGCGGCGACGGTGCCGACACGCTGCTCGGCGGCGACGGCGACGATCAGATCGACGGCGGCGACGGCGACGACGTGATCGACGGCGGTGACGGCTCCGATACCCTCGAGGGCGGGGCCGGCGACGACCACGTCATGGGTGGCCAGGGGGATGACCTGTTCATCTTCGGGGCCGGCGACGGCGCCGACTACTTCTCCGGCGGCGACGGCTGGTCGGACACGGTTCAGATCGACGACGTCAGCGGCGGTCCGGGCGGCGATTCCGGCTGGACCCTGCAGGTCGACGAAGGCGCCGGCTACACCGAGACCGAGAGCGGCATCGAGTTCGACGCCGAGGCCTCGGGCGTCATCACGCTGTCCGACGGCAGCGAGTTGACCTTCGACGGGGTCGAGAAGCTGGAGTGGTAACCACCACCCTCGCACGCGAAACCGCGACGGCCGCCGAAACCCGGCGGCCGTTGCTTTTTCGGCCGGCCGGCCTGGGGTACCTTCGAACCAAGGGAAGATTGGGGCGGACCGGATGGTGCGGGCAATGAAGCGAATCGGCAGATATCAGGTCTTCGTGCCGCTCCACATCACCAAGTTCTCCGAGATCTTCGTCTGCCGCGATACGGATCTCGAGATCGACGTCTGCATCAAGGTTTTCAAGCCCCAGGACTCCGTTCTCGATGGCGCGACGGTGACCGTGGAATATTGGCGTGAGCGGTTCCTGCGCGAGGCCAAGGTGATGGCGCGGCTCGATCATCCGCACATCGTGCCGCTCAAGGATTACGCGCTGGACGGGGACGGCAACCCGTTCATCGTCATGCCCTTCTACCCGGCGACGCTCAAGTACGAGATTGGCAAGGACACGGACGATCCGGCGACGCTCCGCCGGCTGCCGCCGAAACGCCGGGCGAAGGCGGTTTCCGTGCCCCGCGCGACAGCCGTCTGGCGGCAGGTGTTGCAGGCGCTGGCGGCCATGCACGGTTTCGGGCTGGTGCACCGCGATATCAAACCGGGCAATCTGCTTTTGACGGCGAAACGGCAGGGCGACGTCAAGGTCTGCGACTTCGGGTTGGTCCAGGTGCCGGGCCTGGAGCGCGACGTCGGCCGCCATTGGCTCGGCACCAAGGATTACGCGCCGCCCGAGCAGCGCCGGAAGGCCGCCGCCGTCGACCCGCGCGCCGACGTGTTCGCTGCGGGCGTCCTCGCCTTCCGCATGTTGGCGGGCCGGCTGCCGAAGTCCGGCGAGCCGTTTCCCGGCGCCAAGGCGAAGGGCTGCCCGGCCGAATTGGGCGCCTTGATCGATGCCTGCCGGGCGCGCGACCGAGCCGACCGGCCGGCCGACGCGGCCGCCGTGTTGGCGCGCCTCGACGAACTCGTCTGAACCTGTATTCCCGCCGCGCGATGCGCTAGTCTCCGGGCCATGTCGGAGGCAGTCATCTATCACATGTGCCGGGCCGAGGAATGGCGGGCCGCGGCGGCCAGCGGAAGCTACCCGGGTTCGTCCCAGGACCAGGCCGACGGGTTCATCCATTTCTCCAGCGCCGCCCAGGTCCGGGCCAGCGCGGCCAAGCACCGCGCCGGCCAGGACGGATTGGTGCTGCTGAGCGTCGACGCGACGGCCCTCGGCGCGGCGTTGAAGTGGGAACCGTCGCGCGGCGGTCAGCTTTTCCCGCATCTCTACGGCGCCTTGGCCGCCGCCGCCGTCATCCGGGCCGATCCACTGCCGCTGGGCGCCGACGGCGACCATGTCTTCCCGGACCACGTGCCCGGCGCCGAGGAGGCGAACGGTGAGTGATCTCTACGGGTGGCTCCGCCCGCTGATCTTCCGGCTCGATCCTGAACGCGCCCATGGTCTGAGTCTCCGCGCCTTGAAGGCCGGTTGGGCGGGTCGGCACGACGGCGGCGCCGACCCGCGGCTGCGTCAGGATATCTGGGGGCGCCGGTTCGCCAATCCCGTCGGCATGGCGGCCGGCTTCGACAAGGACGCCGAGGTGCCGCTCGATGTTCTCGCGCTCGGGTTCGGCTTCACCGAGGTCGGCAGCGTCACGCCCCGGCCGCAAGCCGGCAATCCGAAGCCGCGCCTGTTCCGCCTCGCCGAAGACCGCGCGGTGATCAACCGCATGGGGTTCAACAACGCCGGCATGGAGACGGTGGGTCGCCGCCTCGCGGCGCTGCCCGAAGAGCGCGCCGGACCTATCGGGGTCAATCTCGGCAAGAACAAGGACAGCGACGACGCGGCCGCCGACTATGTCGCCGGGATCGCGGCGCTCGGCCCCTACGCGGACTATCTGGTGGTCAACGTGTCTTCGCCGAACACGCCGGGGCTGCGCGCCCTGCAGGGCCGCGAGCCGCTGGCCGATCTGCTGCGCCAGGCGCTGGCGGCGCGCGACGCGCTCGACCGCGCCGCGCCGCCGCCGCTGTTGCTGAAGGTGGCGCCTGACCTGACCGGGGACGACAAGCGCGACATCGCCGAGGTGGCCCTGGCCGAGGGCGTCGACGGCCTGATCGCGACCAACACGACGATCGACCGGCCGGCGGACCTGCGCTCTTCGGCGGCCGGCGAGGCCGGGGGCCTGAGCGGCGCGCCGCTCCGCGACCCCGCCGGCAAGGTGCTCGCCGATCTCTACAGGCTGACGGAGGGCCGGCTGCCGATCATCGGCGTCGGCGGCATCCAATCGGGCGCCGACGCCTACGCCCGGATCCGCGCCGGCGCCTCGCTGGTGCAGCTCTACACGGCGCTGGTCTACGCCGGGCCGGGCCTCGCCGCGCGGATCAATAGCGAGCTTTCCGGCCTCCTGGAGGGTGACGGCTTCGAGCGGGTCGCCGACGCCGTCGGCGCCGACCACCGCTGATCAGATTTCGTGCTTCGACGGATCCTCGCGGATTCCCCATCTCGATTGCAGGAAATGGAAGACGATGGGCGCGGCGATCACCATGAAGGTGACGCGGACAACGTGATGGGTGGAGACGAAGGCGACGTCGATGCCGAGGGCCAGGCTGATCAACGTCATTTCGGCGACGCCGCCGGGCGCGAAGGCCAGCCAGATGGCGGCGAACGGCAGTCCCGTCCAGGCTTCCAGGGCGACCGCCGCGGCAGCCGCGAACCCAACCATGAAAATGGTCGCGCCGGCGCCGGCCATCATCACCTTGCCCAGCCGCACCACCGAGATGCCGACGAAACGCGCGCCGATGCTGGTGCCGATGACCAGTTGCGCGAGGTTGACGATCTCGACCGGCGGCTTCGCGTCCGTGATCCCCGATGCGTGAACCCCGGCGCTCAGCATCATCGGTCCGAGGATCTGCGCCGACGGCAGCCGCAACACCTTGAACAATGGGTAGCCGAGCGCGCAGGCGGCCAGCAGCGCCGCGTCCTTCAGCGAAAGATCGACGACGCTGCCGAGCGATTCGAGCCCGCCCGGCACGTAGCCCTCGAAGATACGGAAATAGAACGGGATGATCAGCACCGTCAGCATGATCCGGATCGAATGAGTGAGGCCGATGCGCCGGTCGTCACCGCCCATTTCGGCGCCGATCACCGCCATGGTCGCGAGGCCGCCCGGCGTCGCCGAGAAATAGGCCGAGACCGGCCCGAAGCCCATCACCTTGTAGAGGTAGATGGCGACGACGGCGATCACCACGGCGACGAAGACCAGCATGGACAGCACGCTCGGAACCCAGCGGCCGACGTGCTCGAGTGTCTCCGGCGTGAACGACGAGCCGAGCATGATGCCAAGGACCGGCACCATGACGTTGCGGAGCCGTCGTGAGCCGCGCACCGGGGCGCCGGCCAGCGCGGCGGCGGTGGCGAACACCATGGAGCCGATCATCCAGGCCAGCGGCATGGTCAACCAATCGAAGACGACGCCGCCCAATGCGCCGAGCGCCAGACTGAGGACGACGGCGACACCCCATTTGAGCCAGCCGTCCTCGGGGCGCCAGCCGCCCTCGGCAGGGGCCGCCGCCGGAGGCGCCACGCCGGCCTCCGGCCCGCTCGGTTCGGAATGGTCGCTCACGGCTGGAATTGTTCCTTGATGATCCGTTCTTCCAGGTTGTGTTCGGGGTCGAACAGCAAGGGCAGGCTGACGCTGCGATCCTCGGAGACCGCCACGCGGGTAACGTCGCGAACCTCGTGGAAGTCGGCGCTGGCGCTGACGCTCCGGAAGGCGGGTTCGGCCACGTGGAACTCGACGGCGGCCCGGTGCGGTAGCAGCGCGCCGCGCCAACGGCGCGGCCGGAAGGCGCTGATCGGGGTCAGCGCCAGGACGCCGGACCCCATGGGTATGATCGGTCCGGCCGCCGACAGGTTGTAGGCGGTGGAACCGGCCGGCGTCGCCACCAGGGCACCGTCGCAGATCAACTCATCGAGCCGCTCGACGCCGTCGACCATGATCCGGATCTTCGCCGCCTGGCGGGTCTGGCGGATCAGCGAGACCTCGTTGATGGCCAAAGCCTGGTGCTTGGTCCCTTCGGTGTCCCAGGCGGTCATGCGGAGCGGATGCAGGGTGGCGGCTTCCGCCGCGCGGAGGCGTTCCAGCAGGCCATCCTCGTCGAAGGTGTTCATCAAGAATCCGACCGAGCCCCGGTTCATGCCGTAGATCGGCGTCGCCTTCGCCATCACCGCGTGCAGCGTGTGCAGGACGAACCCATCGCCGCCAAGGGCGACGATGACGTCGGCGTCCTCGGGCGCCACCGTATCGTAACGCGCCTGCATTCGGGAAAGCGCCGCCTCGGCTTCCGGCACGTCGGCGGCGACGATGGCGATGTTGTTGAATTCCATGACGTTTCTTGGCCGGTTCTTGGCTGTCTCGGTCGCGCCGCAGTCTAGGCCCTTCGGCCCGCTTCGGCAATTGGCTGTCGCCGCCGGCGCGCCGGCCGGCGAAATAGGCGGCGCCGGATCAGGACAAACAAGCGGCGAAGCTGGCGGCGAGGCCGCGCATGATCCGGAAATAGGCCGCGGGCCCGGGTTCGATCTCGGCCCCGATGGGATCGAGGATGGCGGTTCGGACCTCGGTGCCGCTGGTCACGGTTTGGCCGAGGCGCGGCGGAAACTGCGGTTCGGAGAACACGCAGCGAATCTTGCCGGCGGTAACGCGGCGGCGGATCTCGCGAATCCGCTGGGCGCCCGGCGGGCGGTCCGGGTTGACCGCGATGACGCCGGCGTTTTGGAGGCCGTAGCGGGATTCCAAATGCCGGTAGGCATCGTGAAAGACGATGTAGGGACGCCCGCCCAGCTGCCGCAAGGTGGTCGCCAGTTCGATGTCGAGGTCGCCGAGGCGGGCCGTCAGTTCGGCGCCGTTGCGCCGGTATCGGGCGGCGTTCGCCGGATCGACCTCGGCCAGCGCCGCGGCGATGTCGGCGGCCATGGCGCGGGCGTTCGCGGGGTCGAGCCAGAGGTGCATGTCGCGACCGTCATGATCGTCGTGTTCGTGTTTGTGGTCGTGGGCGTGCGCGCCATGGCCGTCGAGCTGGGCGCTGGCGCGGCGATGCGTGATGCCGGCGGCGTCGGCGAGATCAAGATGGCGCGCTTGTCCGGCGAGCGTCTTCAGCGGCCGGTCGAGAAACCCCTCGAGTGCCGGCCCGACGCGGATCACCAGCCGCGCCGCCGCCAATTGCCGCGCTTGTGACGGCTTCAGGCTGTAGCGATGAGGCGACGCGCCGCCGGGGATCAGCAGCTGCGGCGCGCCGACACCGGCCATCACCGCCGAGGCCAGCCCATGCAGGGGTTTGATGGAGACGACCACGATCGGCGGATCGGCGGCGCCGGCGGGCCGGACGGCCAGCAACAGCAGCGCCGCCAGGAAGATCGATCGACGGATCACGCCGTTGCCTCCTTGCCGAGGGATGGGGGAACGAATTGTAATAAAATTACATATAATGTAATATCATAACAATTCAAGATGGATTTCTCTCATCCGAGGAGACGCGAGATGGCCGGCGACGCCAGCCTGTCCAGTTCCGAGTTCCCCGATCCCGGGCACGACCATGACGCTTGCCGGGACCAGGCCATCGACCGTGCCGAGCGGTTGTGCGCCGGCCAGGGCGCCCGGCTGACACCGCAGCGGCGCGAGGTCCTGGAACTGCTGCTCGCGGCGCACCAGGCGCTCGGCGCCTACGAGATCATGGAGGGCATCGACTGGGGTGGGCGCAAGCCGGCGCCGGTGGTCGTCTACCGCGCCCTCGACTTCCTCATGGAACTGGGCCTCGTGCACCGGCTGGCCAGCGTCAACGCCTACGTGGCCTGCGGTCACGCCGGCGAAGCCCATGGCGCGCGGTTCCTGATCTGCACCGATTGCCGGACCGTCGCCGAGGTGACGTCGCCGGGTATCGCGGACGCCCTGGTCGGCGAGGCGGAACGGAGAGGTTTCGCGGTCGGACAACTGACCATCGAGATCAGCGGCGTCTGCCCGCACTGCCGGGGCGCGGCCGATGGCTGACGGTGTCGCAATCGGGGCCGCGCCTCTCGTCGAGACCACCGGCCTCGGGGTACGGCGCGGCGGCCATTGGTTGATCCATGACATCGACCTGACCGTGGCGCGCGGCGAAATCGTCACCGTCATCGGCCCCAACGGCGGCGGCAAGACGACCCTGGTGAAGGCACTCCTGGGCATCATCACCCCGGACGCCGGCCGGGTCCATCACGCGTCCGGGCTTCGCGCCGGCTACGTGCCGCAGCGGATCGAGATCAACCGGGTGCTGCCCTTGAACGTCGAGCGCCTGATGACCGTCACCTTCAAGGCGCCGCGGGCCGACGTCGAGGCGGCGCTGGCCGAGACCGGCGTCGCCGAACTCATCGATCAGCCGGTGCAGACCCTGTCGGGCGGCGAGTTTCAACGCGTCATGCTGGCCCGGGCGCTGCTGCGCCGGCCCGATTTGCTGGTCTTGGACGAACCCGTGCAGGGCGTCGATTACGCCGGCGAGGCGGCGCTCTACGATCTGATCAGCGACATCCGAAGCCGCCGTGATGTCGGCGTGCTGATGGTCTCGCACGATTTGCACGTGGTCATGCGGGCCACCGACCGGGTGATCTGCCTGAATGCCCATGTCTGCTGCACCGGCGCGCCGCAGACGGTGACCCGGGACGCCGAATACCAGCGCCTGTTCGGACCGAAGGCGGCGACCGCCTATGCGGTCTACGAGCACCATCACGACCATCACCACGACGTCCACGGCAACGTGGTCGGTGCCGACGGCGGTCATCACCATCACCACCATCCCCAAGATGGCGCCGGTGCCGGGGAGCCGCGGCGATGATCGAGGATTTCATCTGGCGCGCCTGGCTGGCCGGCGCCGGTGTCGCCGCCGTGGCCGGACCGCTCGGCTGCTTCGTGGTGTGGCGGCGAATGGCCTACTTCGGCGACACCATGGCCCACTCGGCGCTCTTGGGCGTCGCCCTGGGCTTGGTTCTCGGGCTCGAACCGGCCTGGGGAATCATCGCCGTGGCGCTGGCCTCGGCGCTGTTGCTGGTCGGGCTCGGCCGCACCGGCCGGATCGCCGACGACACGCTCCTCGGTATCCTTTCCCACGCCGCGCTGTCGCTGGGCCTCGTGGTGATCAGCCTGATGACTTGGCTGCGCCTTGACCTGATGGGGTATCTGTTCGGCGACGTCCTCGCCGTCGGTATCGCCGATCTCTATTGGATCTACGGCGGCGGCGCCGTGGTGCTGGCCGGACTGGCGTGGATCTGGCGGCCCATGCTGGCGCTCACCATCGATGCCGACCTGGCCCAGGCCGAGGGCGTGCCGGGGCTCAGGGTCCAACTGGTGTTCATGTTGCTGATCGCGCTGACCATCGCCATCGCCATGAAGATCGTCGGCATCCTGCTGATCACGTCCTTGTTGATCATTCCCGCCGCCGCGGCGCGCCGGCTCGCCCGCTCGCCCGAGCAGATGGCCGTGGCCGCGGCGGTCACCGGCGTGCTCGCCTGCACGCTGGGTCTCGCCGGTTCGCTACAATTCGATACGCCGTCGGGGCCCTCGATGGTGATCGCGGCGGTGATGCTGTTCGCGCTCAGTTTGGTGCCGACGCCGCGTTACGACGGCGGGCCCTGAGGCGCCCGGCTCAGTCGTTCGGCGAGTTGCCGATGTGCGGCACGTAGGCCATGTCGGTGGTCAGGATATGGCCGGTCAACCAATCCCTGAGGAATTCCAGGAACGGTCCTGTTTCGATCTGGCCCGGGTTTTCGTCGAACGCCGTCTTGAAGGCGTGCACCTTCTCGGCGATGCGCCGGTGGATGGCCATGTGCTCGACGAGGTCCGGATAGCCGTTCGCCTCGAGCATCGCTTCCTCGCGCGAGAAATGCCGGTCGACGTACATCACCAGCACGCCGAGCGCGCGGGCCACGGCGTCATCGTCGAGACCGGTCTCGGCGCGGTCATGGATCAGATTGACCACCGCGAACAGCGTCTGATGATCATTGTCGATCAGCGGAATTCCGGTCTCGTATTCACTCGACCACAAGAGGTACGGCATGATTGGTGGTGTCTCCCTGGTCTCGGACATTATCAATGCTCGGTCGGTCAGAAATTGAGCTAGATCAATTTTCGATCCGCCCGGCAGGGCTTATTTAAGGAAATCCAGGCTATAATGGCGGCATGTGGAAAGCCACCCTCTTCATCGGCGCGGCCATCTTGGCGGCCGCCGCACCGGTTTCGGGACCTGCACGCGCCGACACCACCGCCGATTGCGGCCGGTTTTTCCTGAAAATGGACAAGAAGACCGGCCGCATGAAATGCGTCTCCAACAAACGCAAGCGGGCGAACACGGTTTCGGCCCAGGGAATCCGCCGCCAGCAGCGCGCCGTGCAGCAGCTCATCAATCAGGCCCAGGCCCTGGTCAGTGACCGCGAGCTGGGCGCCGAACAGCGCCGGCAGGCCCGTGAGCTGACCACCGAGGCGCGCCAGCGAATCGAGGAAATCCGCCGCCAGACCCAGCAACTGCGCCGCGAGCAGGAGAGTTTCCGCGAGGAGATCGCCAACGCGGCGCGTCAGCGCACCCGCGCCCAGCAGGACGTTTCGCGGCGCCTCGAGCAACAGCAGCGCGACCTGACCCGCCAGCTGATCGCCCAGCAGCGGCAACTCCAGCAGAGCCTGCAGCGCAACCGTCAGGCCGCGCAGAGCACCAATCAGAGACCTTGATCGGGAAGAGGTTTAGCCGCCGGTGACGCTCATGTGGCGGCTCACGGCGGGGCCGGAACGGCCCCGTTCGATGACGAAATCGTGGCCCTTGGGCTTGCGGCCGATGGCTTCGTCGATGGCGTCCTCGAGCAACTGGTCGCCCTCGGAGGCGCGGAGCGGCTCAAGAAGATTGGCGGCGTCGTCCTGGCCCAGGCACATGTAGAGCGTGCCGGTGCAGGTCAGCCGCACGCGGTTGCAGCTCTCGCAGAAGTTATGGGTGAGCGGCGTGATGAACCCGAGCTTGCGGCCGGTTTCGGCGATCTCGACGTAACGCGCCGGACCGCCGGAGCGGAAGGGGATGTCGGTCAGCGTCCAGTTCTCCTCGAGCCGCTGGCGCACGGTCGAGAGCGGCAGGTACTGGTCGACCCGGTCGCCGCCGATGTCGCCCATGGGCATGGTCTCGATGAGGGTCAGGTCGAAGCCCTCGTCGCCGCACCAGGCGATCATGTCGTCGAACTCGTGCTCGTTGAACTCGCGGAGCGCCACGGCGTTGATCTTGATCTGCAGCCCGGCCGCCTTCGCCGCGGCGATGCCGTCCATGACCTTGTCCAGGTTTCCCCAACGCGTGATGTGCTGGAACTTCGCCGGATCCCGGGTGTCGACGGAGACGTTGATTCTCCTCACGCCGCACTCGACGAGCTGCTCGGCGAAGCGCGCCAGTTGGCTGCCGTTGGTGGTCAGCGTCAACTCCTCGAGCGCACCCGTCTTCAGGTGCCGTCCCAAGTTCTCGAACAGGCTCATGATGTTGCGTCGGACCAACGGCTCGCCGCCGGTGATGCGGAGCTTCTTCACGCCCTTGCGGACGAAGGCCGAGCAGAGCCGGTCCAACTCCTCCAGGGACAGCACGTCCCTCTTCGGCAGGAACGCCATGTCCTCCGACATGCAGTAATGGCAGCGGAAATCGCAGCGGTCGGTCACCGACACGCGGAGATAGCTGACATGGCGCCCGAAGGGGTCGATCATTTCCGTCACGAGGGAGTTCCTTCCCAGGTCGCCGCGCACGCGGCGGCGTTCTTAATCTTACGCAATAATGTAGTGCCGGTCCGGCAGATTGTCGTCCTCATTTTTTTCAGGGATATTGCCGCCCTCAGGTGTCGTCGGCTCCATCGAGGCCCTTGGCCTTCATGTCCTGGGCCGCCTGCTGGCGCAACTCCTCGCGCTCGCGCAGGTAGTCCTCCGTCGTCCGGGTCACCGGCACGGAGCCGTGGGCCAGGGGCTGGACATCCTCCTCGGTCAAGGCGACGACACGGCAGTCTTCGCACATCTTCAGTCGGTCCAGCGCCTTGCCGTCGGCGAACATGGCGTGGCCGTCGAGCTTCTCGACCATCCGCTCGATGGTCGACTTGGTGCCGAACTCCTTGCCGCAGCGGATGCACTCGAATGGCTCTTCCTCCTTCACCACCTGATGGTTCCGCGCCGCTTCCTCGAAGCTGATCCTGGGGCTCAGCGAGATGACGCTCTCGGGGCAGGTGTTGCGGCAGAGCCCGCACTGCACGCAGCTCTGCTCGTTGAACGACAGCTGCGGCTTGTCCGGATTGTCCTTCAGCGCCCCCGTCGGGCAAGCGCCGACGCAAGCGAGGCAGAGCGTGCAGCCTGCGACGTCGACCTCGACGGCGCCGAACGGCGCGCCGGCCGGCAGCTCCAGGTGATCGACCGGCGCCGGCGCCGCCTCGTGCAGCGCCGCCAGGGCCTGGTTCATGATCGAACGCTTGCGGCCGAGGGCCAGGAATTCGGCGGCCGGCATGCCCGGCGCCGGCTGGAGCCCGTGAAGCCGCGCTTCCACGGCTTCCGGATCGGCCTCGTCGAGGAGCTCGAACCGCCCGCCTCCATAGCCGAGGCCGTCGGCGACCGTCTCCGCCAATTGAATCTCGCCTCGCAGTCCGTCGGTTTCACCAGCCAAGCTGGGCGGCACCAGGACGACCACCCGCTCGGCCCCGTAGGCGGCCGCGGCGAGCAGGAATTCGAGCCCGATCTGGACGCTCGAATTGACCGCGAAGGGAAGCGCGTTGGCCGGCAGGCCGCCGCCGCTCCGGGCCATGGTGGCGATCATCTGATCGCCCCAATCGGCGTCGTGGACGAGAACCATGGGGTTGGCGCCGCCGGCGTCGCGGTAGGTGGCGAGCACCGTGCGCAGGCGCTGGAACAGGCTGTCGCCGGCCGGCAGCACGTATTTCGCCGCGCCGGTCGGGCAGACGCTGGCGCAGGTCCCGCATCCGGCGCAGATGTAGGGGTCGTAGGCGACCTTGTCGCCGTCCGGCGTGATCGCCCCGGCCGGACAGCTGTCCAGGCACTTGGTGCAGCCGGTGATCTCGCTGCGCGCGTGGGCGCAAAGGCCGGCGTCGTAGTCGATGTAGCGCGGCTTCTCGAACTCGCCGACGAGGTCGATGAGTTCGAGGATCGCGTCGGCGACCAGCGCCGGGTTGCCGGGATCGGGATTGAAATATCCGTCGCGCTTCTCCGGCGCTCTGAGCAACGGTGCGTCGCCGCGAAGATCGAGGATCAAATCGCATTCCAAACTGCCGCTCTGCCCGACGGCCTCGAAGGCGAGGCCGCGCCGGGCCGACGGCGAGGCCGGAGCGAAATCCTTGAAAGCGACCTCGAAGGCGCCCAGGTGGCCCGCCGCGCTGGCGGCGCGGCCCTGAAAGATCGGCACGTCCATGATCCGGGGCGGGGGCGCGTCGCCGCCGCTGGTCACCACCGTGACGTCGAGACGACCGGCCACCCTTTCGGCCGCCGCAAGCGCCGTTTCCGCGCCGCCGAGGATCAACAGGGCGCCCTCGGAAGCCAGGCCGACCGACGTGGTGCCGGGAATGTCGAGGGTCGCCTCGGCCAACAGCGCCGCCATCTTGGCGGTCAGGTTCTTCGACGCCTTGCCGGCGTCCTCGCGGCACCAGCCGGCGCGCTCGCGGATGTTGCAGAAACTCAATTCGGCGCCGCCGTCGCCCAGTTCGCCGGCGGCCTCGACGAACAGCGGCGCTTCCTGCGTGCAGGCGACGAGGAGTTGTCCGGCATCCTTGGCCGCCGCTTCGAACACCTCGAGTTGGGCGCGGCACAATTGACTGATCGGCTCTGCGTCGCCGCCACAGGCCTTCGCCAAGCCCTTTGCGTCGAGCGCCATGGTGCCCTCGCAACTGCAGACGAGCACCTTCTTGTCGTTCAATTCCATACGGTTCCGGCGGTCTTCGCCGCCGCTCCTCCCAGGCCTTGTCGTTTGGCGCCGCCAATCCGGCGCCCCTGTATTTAAGGTCTCCGGGCCGGTTTGTCCGCAAAAATAATGTATACCACCGAGTATCGGAGACCTTGGCCCGGTGTTATGTTATGTAAGAAGGCCGCCCGCGCAGCACCCGCGGGCCTATCGGACAGGGAGACCGGTATGGACAAGCTGAGGGAAATTGCTGAAGAGGCCGTGACCCGGATGAACGGCGTCATCGGCGAGGCCGCCAAAGGCAAGCACGACGAGATCTTCGAGGTCATCGAACAGGCCGTGATCAAGGGCGTCCTGGAAGGTCAGCACCGGGCCGTCGATTGTTGCATCCAGTACCCCGAGGCGGACCAGGACATCGCCCACAAGATCGCGGCCGAAATCCGCCGCAAGAACGATGCCCTGATCGCCAACCTGTCGAGCTTGCGCTAGCGGGCCGAGCAGCGCCGGCTCAGCCCGGATTAACCGCCGATATCACCCATGAGGACGACGGCATGACGATGCCGTCTGCGTCGGACCTCTGACGCTCGATGGCTTCCGCCAGCGCGGCTTCGATTTCCGGCCGCTTCGCCTCGGCCTCGTCGCCGGCCTCGCGGAACACCTCGCCGGCCGGTCCCAGGGCCAGCTGGAAGTTGATGGCATCCTCGACCGTCTTGCCGACCAGGACCGGCGCGTCGACGCGCTCGAACTCGATGGCGTCGAAGCCGGCGGCCATCATCATCGCCGTGACCATTTTCTGGTTGGCCATGGAGAACGGCCCCGGGCCGCAGGTTTGGGCGTCCTCGCCCGGCGGCGGCAGGTAGCGCAGCACCACTTCCTTGGCCATGCTGAGCCACGGATTGTCGTCCGGCGTGCGCCACACGATGTGGGTGACCACGCCGCCCGGCTTCAGCGCCCGGCGCATGTTCTTGAACGCGGCGACCGGGTTCGAGAAGAACATCGTGCCGAACCGCGAGAACACGAAGTCGTATTCGGGTTCGAACGGCATCACCAGGGCGTCGCCGTTCTCGAAGCCGACGTTGTCGAGGCCCATGCGGGCGGCGTCTTCGCGGCCGTAATCCATGAACGCGTCGCAGCAGTCGACGCCGAGAACCCGGCCCGTGGGCCCGACGGCCTGGGCCAGCTTGATGGCCGTGTCGCCGAACCCGCAGCCCACGTCGAGCACGTTGTCGCCCTCGCGGACCCGGAGCGACGGGAACACCGCTTCCGAGTGGTGGGTCAGGCCGTCGACCAGGATGTGTTTGTAGGCGATGAACTTGGGCACCAGGATTTCGTTCCAGAAATCGACGAACTCATTGTTGGCCTCGGCGGTGCCGGCGGCGGCTTGGTCGGTCATTGTGTACCTCTCTAAAACGCGCCGCGGGACGGAATCGCCCGCGGCGCGTTTCTGCGTTGGTTGGGGATGGGCGGATCACGCGGCCTTCAAGCCGCCGACCGCCTTGTTCAGGGCTTGGTCGAGGTCGGTGAGAATGTCATCGATGTGCTCGATGCCCACTGAGAGCCTGACGTAACCCGGCGTCACGCCGGTCCTGAGCTGGTCCTCGGCGCTCAACTGCTGGTGCGTGGTCGAGGCCGGATGGATGGCCAGCGAGCGGGCGTCGCCCAGGTTGGCGACGTGATAGAACATCTCGAGGTTGTCGATGAAGGCCTTGCCCGCCTCGACGCCGGCCTTCAACTCGAACCCGACGAGACCGCCCATGCCGCCCTGGAGGTAGGTCTCGGCGCGGCGCTTCTGTTCGCCAGTGTGCAGGCCCGGGTAGATCACCCGCTCGACGGCGGGATGGCTTTCCAGGTACTCGGCCACGGCCTGGGCGTTTCGGCAGTGTTCGCGCATCCGCAGCGGCAGCGTCTCGACGCCCTGGATGAACTGCCAGGCGTTGAACGGACTGACCGCGTAGCCGAGGTCGCGCTGCAGCGTGACCCGGGCCTTGATGATGTAGGCGACGGGACCCATTTCCTTCACCGCCTCGGTCCACACGGCGCCGTGGTAGCTGGGATCGGGTTGGTTCAGCATCGGGAACCGCTCGGCCTGGGCCGCCCAGTCGAACCGGCCGGAATCGACGATGATGCCGCCGATCGAGTTGCCGTGGCCGCCGATGTACTTGGTCGTCGAATGGACGATAATATGCGCGCCGTGATCGAACGGACGGCAGAGAACCGGGCAGGCCGTGTTGTCCATGATCAGCGGCACGCCGAGGTCGTCCGCGATGGCCGCCACCTCGGCGATCGGGAAGACGTTCAGCTTCGGATTGGGAAGGGTCTCGGCGTAGTAGGCGCGGGTCTTCGCGTCGGTGGCGCGGCGGAAGGCTTCCGGGTCCGTCGGGTCGACGAAACGGACCTCGATGCCCATGGTCTTGAAGGTATTGGCGAACAGGTTCCAGGTGCCGCCGTAGACGTCCGTCGAGCTGACGATGTTGTCGCCGGCGCCGGCGATGTTCTGGATCGAGACGGCGGTCGCCGCCTGGCCGGACGAGACGGCGAGCGCCGCGGCGCCGCCCTCGAGCGCGGTGATCCGCTGTTCCAGCGCCTCCTGGGTCGGGTTCATGACCCGGGTGTAGATGTTGCCGAGTTCCTCGAGGTTGAAGAGTTTCGACGCGTGCTCGGTGCTGTCGAACTGATAGGACGTCGTCTGATAGATCGGCACCGCTCCCCGGCTATCGCGCTGGCGATTCTTGCTGATAGATATGCGCCAGGCCAGGAGACGAGGTCAGTAGACGATATGTTTAAGATCGCGCCGTGGTCCTCGCCCAATATTGGGATTGTTGAGCTAGCCGATAGGGTTCTTGATCGGAACGGGGATTTATTGGAAGCGCTGAGGGCTCACCAGCCGACAACATAGAAGTCAGCTATCCCGGCCCCCTATTTGGTTTCGGTAATGTTGGGTGATTAGCGGAAAGCACTTGTAGGCAATCCTCAATACCGGGTTCCCATTCGTGGATGGTTTTCTGAACGCCAGCACCGATAAGTCCCTGATATTGGGCATCTGTCGTTCCGACTGTTTGTCAGCGGAGGGATCTCCGCCATCAGCCACAACGGCCAGCCACTTTTGAGCCTTCTTCCTGGCCTGATCGGCTGTTATGGCCCCGTGGACGCCAAGAGACGGCTTTCGCTGACGACCGTGTTTGTTTCTGTACTTGAGGATGTAGTCGCGCCTTCCAGATGGCCGGACCCGTATTCCAAATCCCTTAAGTTCATCCACCATCGGCGCATTGAACGTGGCAGCACGTTTATGCAAGACGCCAGAAAACTGCAGGACGAGTGCAAGCGTTGGGCACAGGCGTATCAAAGAAGATTTCAGCTCAGCAATTGACAATTTACAATGTTCGTGATATGTTCTATTTCTGCGCTCCACCCACCAAGACCGGAGTCGCACGCTATTTGGCCTTGTGAAGAGGGCTCCTCTCCGGCGGATCGGATCGGCTGGCGCGGGGCGCCGCCGGGATCGACTGTTTGCGTTGAAACCAGCGGTTAAACAAACTGGCCGCGACCAGGGCAAGCCGCCGTGGGTGGGCCGG
>JAPPPF010000107.1 GCA_028817665.1 Magnetovibrio sp.
ACACGGCCCGGATTGGGAGGCAGCATTCGCCGCGCCCTACCAGCGCGCAGTATTCCTCATGGATCGCGGCGAATGCTGCCTCCCAATCCGGGCCGTGATTTTCGTCATGAGGTGCGGCGACGTGGGCCAGTTCATGCCCGAGCACTTCAACGGCATGGCGGATGGGACAATCAATGTCGATCTGGATTGAGGGAGTGCCGTCATCATCGGGAAAGTGCGCTTGCCCCATGCGCCGGTTTCCTCGCGCAGCCCTTCCACGTACTCGATGAAGCAATCCCGCTCCGGGTACATGACGTTGAAAACGTCAACGATCAGCGCAAACGGATCATGTTCAACGATGGCTGTCATTCGGAACCTCCAGATTCGGACGGATCGGGGCGCTGGCCCGAATCCACAGAACGTCCCGCCAGAACCCGCTGGGGGTTCGACACGAAAAATCCGAGCCCTGATTGTTCCAGAGCCTTGTTGGCAACCTCGCCCATCCCCAGCAGCACGACGCCGTGCCCCGGCGACTTCCCAACCGATCCGTCCGGCCGGATGAACTTGGTCTTTCCTTTCGGGAACAGCATCGTCTCGGCGCAGACGGCCCATTCGTGGAACCAGTCGGCCGACGTGTAGGCGCGGACGACGGCAATCCCGTTGCCGTGGTCGAGGAACCGACGCAGCCACGGCACATGGCCATGACGCTTACCGAATGGCGGGTTGACGAACACGCACCCAAGCCACGGCTGGGCGAGGCCGTCATCAACCTTGGTGTAGATGCGATCCGCTGGCACCCAATGCCCCGGTCCTGGGGAGCAGGGGTCCAGGCTGAACCGAATACCCAACGCCTCGAAGATCTCGGGTGGGGTGTACCACTCATTGGATTGGCCAACGCTCGGTTCATGCTCACCCACGACCAAGCCCCCGATTCCCAATAAGGCGCACAGCGGCCCGCCCGCGGTTCCGTGGGTAAAAGCCGAGTTCCAGAAGTGCAGGAAAACCGGGAATTGCTGCGTTCGTGAGAGGGCAGCGTCCTAGGCCACTAGACGAAGGGGGCGGCGCCGTTCCGGACAGTCGAGAGTATATTCAGACTCCCGGCCGTCACAACGAAATATTAGGAACTGCCTGTCAATCTCGTTGCGGGTACCGCCGTGAGGGAAGGGGATCGGAATGAAGATCACCCTCGAGATGAAGAGCCTATTGCCCGGGGCCGATTGGCAACGCCTCGAGACCTGGGCGGCGCTGGCCGGGATGACGCCGGCGGAATACGTGCGGGCCTGCGTGCGCCTCGGTCATTCCAAGCTCAGCGCCGATCTCCGGCGCTCGACCATCGGCCTCAGCCCGAACGTCGACGCCCATCCCGTCGATTGACGCCAGGGGCGCTCAGGCCGCCGTCTCGGCGAGCCGCCGGGCCTCAGCAACGAAGGCGTCGACGTCCGTCTCGCGGGTGTTGAAGGCGCACACCAGCCGCACCATGCCGTCCTCCCAGCGGTCGTCGTAGAACTGGAAGCCGGCCTCGTGCAGGCCCTGGATCATCGCCGCCGGCAGCACCGGGAACAGCATGTTGCACTGATTGACGATCGGGAACCGGACGCCGGGCACCTCGGCCAGGCCGGCGGCCATCCGGGCCGCCAGGGCGTTGGCGTGCCGCGCGTTGGCGAGCCACAGATCGTCGGTCAGGTAGGCCTGCATCTGCGCCGCCAGGAGGCGCATCTTCGAGAACAGGTGGCCGCCGCGCTTGCGCCGGAACGGGAACTCGGCGGCGAGGTCGGAGTCGAAGAACACCACCGCCTCGGCCGCGAGCGCGCCGTTCTTGGTGGCGCCGAGGGAAAGCACGTCGACGCCGGCCTTCCAGGTGATGTCGGCCGGCGCGCAGTCGAGGGCGGCCAGCGCGTTGGCGAAGCGCGCGCCGTCCATGTGGAGTTTCAGGCCGCGGGCGCGGCAGACCTCGGCGACGGCGCCGATCTCGTCGGTGGCATAGACGGTGCCGAGCTCGCTGATCTGGGTGATGGAGACGGCCGACGGCTGCAGCATGTGGACGTCGCCGGCGCCGTGGCCGGCCTTGGCGGCCAGGTCGGCGAGGTCGAGCTTCCCTTGGGCGCCGTCCACCGGCACCATGCGCGCACCGTTGGTGAAGAACTCGGGCGCGCCGCATTCGTCCTCGTAGACGTGGCTGGTCCAATGACAGAGCACCGAGCCGTAGGGCGGCGTCATCACCGAAAGGGCGAGCGAGTTGGCGGCCGAGCCGGTGGCCACCAGGAAGACCGTCGCGTCGGTCTCGAAGATCTCCCGGACCTGGCGCTCGACGGCCTGCGTCAGGTCGTCGTTGCCGTAGGGCATGCGGGCGCCGTCGTTGGCGGCGGTGATGGCGTCGAGCACCGCGCTGGCGGCGCCGGTGGTGTTGTCGCTGGCGAAGTTCACGTGGCGTCGGCTCCCTGGATCACGAACGGTTCGGTGGGGCGTCAGCATAAGAGGCGCCGTCGTCGCTCTGCAACGGGATTTCCGCGAAGCGGCCGCGGGCCGGGTCGAGACGGTGCGCGGTGATCGCCGTGACCCGGCCGGCGTCGACGGCGGCGATGATCCAGACCATGTCCGGCTCGTAGGCGGCCGCCAGATCGCGGTCCGAGGGCACCGGGGGATGATCCGGATGGGAGTGGTAGTGGCCGATCAGGCGTTCGCCGGAATTCGGCGCGTCGCCGATCTCGCCGAGTTCCCGCATCAGGTCGAAGCGGACCTGCGGGTCGACCTCGAAGCTGTCGGCGTGGTCGCCGGAGGCGACATTGGCGCTGGCGACGACGCGGGTGACTTGAAACCCGTCGGTCCCATCGCCGGTGCCCGCGACCAGACCGCAGCATTCCTTCGGATAGGCGGCCTCGGCGGCCTCGGCGATTTGTTGCAGGAGGCCGGCCGGAATGCGGATCACGGCCCGGTCCGGACGCTGCCCAGCACCCGGCCACGCGCTACGTCGACGACGACGACCCGGTGGCACGGGCCGTCCGGGCCGATGGTCAGATAGAGCCGGTCGCCGGCGCCGTCGACGCCGGTCACCTTGCAGCCGGCGGCGAGGCCGAGATTGATCTCACCCCAAGGCTGCGCCGGGGCCGCCGCCGGCTTGGTGGGCGTCGGTGCCGGCGCTGGAGAAGGCGCCGCGGTTTTCGGCGCCTCGGCGGCGGGTGGCGGCGTTGCACCGAACAGGCGCCATTCCGGATCCACGGATTTCTTGTAGAAACCGTAGCCCAGCAAGGCCAGCGCGCAGGCGATCAGCCCGGCGAGGACGACAACAAGGGACTTGAGCCAGCGCACCTTTTGGTTCCAGTCTTCATATCCAACGTTCGAACAAAGGGGTCACGGCGTGACCGAGGGCACCACATACACCGTTCCCATCGCCGGAGACAAGGCCGGAGGCCGGATCGACAAGATCCTGGCGGCGGCCATACCGGCGCTGTCGCGGAGCCGGATCCAGGCATTGATGGAAGCGGGCGCCGTCCGCACCGAGGCCGGACCGGCGACGGACGGCGCCGCCAAGGCGCGGGCCGGCGAGGTCTATGAGGTCCACGTGCCGGCGCCGGCGCCGGCGCGGCCCGAGTCCCAGGACATCCCCCTCGAGGTGGTGTTCGAGGACGCCCACCTGATTGTCGTCGACAAGCCCGCCGGGCTGGTCGTCCATCCGGCCGCCGGCCACGGCGACGGCACCTTGGTGAACGCGCTCCTGCATCATTGCCGGGGCAGCCTCTCGGGTATCGGCGGCGTCACCCGGCCCGGCATCGTGCATCGCCTCGACAAGGACACCAGCGGGCTCATCGTCGCCGCCAAGGACGACGCGACCCACCAGGGCCTGGCCCGGCAGTTCGCCGCGCACGACATCGAACGCGCCTACAAGGCCATGGTCTGGGGCGTCCCGACGCCGCCGGCCGGCGCCGTCGAGGGCAACATCGGGCGCAGCCCGCGCAACCGCAAGAAGATGGCCGTGGTGGGGCGCGGCGGCAAGACGGCGTTGACCCGTTACAAGGTCCTGCGAGCGTTCGCCAACCTGGTCAGCCTCGTCGAATGCCGCTTGGAGACCGGGCGCACCCACCAGATCCGGGTGCACCTGTCGTCGATCGGCCACCCGGTGGTCGGCGATCCGCTCTACGGTGGCGGCGCGCGGCGCTGCCCGGCCGGCGTGCCGGAGGCCGCGCGGACTTCGCTGCAAACGGTAAATGGTCAGTTATTACATGCGTTTAAGTTGGGGTTTACTCATCCCGTGACCGGGGCAGTTCATGCGTTTGAATCGGTGAACTTGAATAAAATGAATAAGTTATTGGACGTTTTAGACAAAATGTAACGTCTTCTATACTTGACTAAACAAGTCTGGTATTATTCCCTTATATCGCCTGAATACGGTGGCTGATGGATCGTTTGCCACCTGGTTGGACGATACGAGGGAGGCGACGAATATGAACGCGACGGTGCCCTACCAGTTGTCGCCGGAGAACAATCTCAGCCGCTATCTGCATACCATCCGGACCTATCCGATGCTGGAGGCCGGCGAGGAAGCCGAATTGGCCCAGCAATGGCGCGACGCCGAGGACCCGGCGGCGCTGGAGAAACTGGTGACCAGCCATCTGCGCCTGGTCGCCAAGATCGCCATGGGTTACCGGGGCTACGGGCTGCCGGTGGGCGAACTGATCGCCGAGGGCAACGTCGGCATGATGCAGGCGGTCCGGCGGTTCGATCCGGACCGCGGCTTCCGCTTCTCGACCTACGCCATGTGGTGGATCCGCGCCTCGATCCAGGAATACATCCTGCATTCGTGGTCCTTGGTGAAGATGGGCACCACGGCGGCGCAGAAGAAGCTGTTCTTCAACCTGCGCAAGCTGAAGGGGCGGCTGAAGGCCTTCGAGGAGGGCGATCTCAGGCCCGAGCACGTCAGCGAGATCGCCGAGCAGCTCAACGTGCCGGAACACGAGGTGATCAACATGAACCGGCGCCTGACGGCGCCTGATCAATCGCTGAACGCGCCGTTGCGCGAGGACGGCGAGGGTGAGTGGCAGGATTGGCTGGTCGCCGACGGCAAGAGCCAGGAAATCCTGGTCGCCGATTTCGAGGAGATGACCGGCCGCCGCGACCTGTTGAAGCGCGCCATGAAGGGCTTGAGCGAGCGCGAACGGCATATCATCGCCGAGCGGCGCCTGAAGGAATCGCCGGCGACCCTGCAGAACCTCAGCGACCACTACGGCGTGTCGCGCGAGCGGATCCGCCAGATCGAGGTGCGCGCCTTCGAGAAACTGCGAAAATCCGTGAAAAACGCGGTGATCAACCGGCGCATATCTTACTGAGCGGGCCCGCCGCCCCGTATATTCATGAAATGATGAATTGACCGCGGCGTCAGGCCGGCGGTGAGATGCCGTCGTCGTCGTCGGTGGCGACGGAAACCTCGGGTCCCCATTCCTCGACGATGTCGCGCTGCAGCGTACGCAGCGTCTTGACCCGGCTTTGCGCCAGCACCTGCAGGAACGAGCTGATGACCGGCGGGATGGCCAGGAACATCATCCACCCGAACCCGGCCGCCGCGTACATGACGAACAATGAAAAGACGTCGGAAATGACCTCGGTGGCTGCGGGGACTGAATGGTCGTCGGTCCACAGGTGCACGACGTAGGGAAAGACCCCGCAGAGGTTCATGCCGCCGACGCAGAAGGTCGCGAACTTCTGCTCCGTGCGGTCGCAGATGTAGGCGACCAGTGTCGGCAGGAAGCCGATGCCGACGACCATCAGCGTCGGGAACGCGAAGATCGACAGCAGCATCAGGATCACGCCGATCCCCAGAACCAGGTTCCAGTTGAGGCCGTCCGATGCGCTGGTTGCGTTGGGTGCCATGGCCATTCCGATGTCCTACAACGTCTCGATCAGCAAGATGACCGAGACCACGGTCAGGGCGATGGTGATGGAGATCATGGCGGCGGCCTGCTGTCCGGACCGCTCGGCCTTGGTCAGCCGCTCCTCGCCGGCGCCCTCGATGTCGCGGATCTCCTCTTCCGCCGACAGCCATTCGGCCTGCGCCGTCTCGAAGCCCTCGGAATCCTCGCGCCTCTTCTCGGCGTCGTCGACCAGGTTGAACAGTTCCGGCAGGCTGCCCTTGCGGACCAGCCGCGGGATGTCGCGCTCCAGCTCCTGGCGGGTCTGCCGGTTGTGGTAGGCGTTGATGGCCGGTCCCAACAGGCCGCCGACCCAGCTCGACAACCCGAGCACGGCCGGCGTCCGCAGTTTCCACTGCAGGAAGGCGAGCAGGCTCAGCATGCCGACGATCGAAGTCTCGGCGCGGCTCGACGCCAGGGCGCGCAGGTGCGGGTGGATGTCCTCGCCGAAGCGCGCCGCGATGAACGCCGAGACGTGGCGGTCCATGGGATGGGTCGAGGTGTCGCCGGAATTGGACGCCGCGTCGAGGGCCGGCAGCAACTGTTCGATGGTGCTGACGCAATCCTTGATCACGAACGGGCTCTGACAGGCCATGCTCGGATTGCTCTCGTAGAGCACGCGCTCCAGCCCGTAACCCGGGTCCTGGATCGACAGCAGGCCGCGCAATTGCGCCAGGTTCTTCTGCAATTCGGCCAGTTCGCGGTGCAGCCGCGGCTGCGCGGTGAACCAGAGCGCGCTCACCTCGTGCGCCAAGACCTCGGCGGCGGCCTGCGGGTCGCCGTTGCGGACCCATTGCACGGCGAGGACCGGCCCGTAGCCGTCGGGGGCGAAGGAAAGGCCCTTGTAGCGGACCGGTGCCTTCGGATCGAGGATCGTCGATATCCGCGCGACCAGGAAATCGTCGCTGCCCTGATGGCCCTCCTCGTGAAACTTGCTGGCCTGCACGGCGCCCTTGATGGCGTCGCTGATGGTGCCCTTGTCGAGGCCGCGCTTGACCCAATCCTGAAACTCGTCGCTGCTCGCGGCGCGCACCGCGTCGGAGGGGTGCTTGCAGAAATGGTGGGCGATGCTGCGCGCCGTGAGGTGCTTGCGGCCGCGGAAGGTGAAGGGGTTCTCGGCTTTGTCGATGGGGCGCTTCTTGATCGGATTGATCTTCTGGCCGCTCAGCCAGTTGGTCATCTCGTTGAAGTCCCAGCGTTCGGTCGGGTCGTCGGCGAGCATGCCGCGCAGGGGCTCGATCATCTGCATGGGAATCCGCGCGGTTCCGCAGATGGCGGTGTAGCTGCCCTGTTCGATCCGCGCGTGGATGAGGTCCTCGTCCTTGATCTTGCCGACCGGGTTGTAGCCGAGCAACAGCAGTACCATGGTGACGCCGATGGCGAAGATGTCGTCGCGCGAATTGCCCTTGCCGCGGCCCGCCGGCATGGCCATGGCGCGTTCGATGGGCTCCATGAGCACCGCCTGGTCGTAACCCGGCGGGGCCACGACGAAGGGCCCGAGCACCACGTCGGTCATGTCCTCGTCGAGGAAATAGATGTTGTCCGGCCGGATCGCCCGGTGCGGCGCGTCGAGGTTGTTGATCGCCTGCAATCCCTCGGTGATCGGCTCGATGACGCGGCGCGGCATGTCGTACTCGGTGATCTTGACTTCCTTGCGCGCCATGCGGTCGGCGACCCGCCCGCCCATGGGGCGCTGGAAGATGACGACCATGGCCTTCTGGCCGAGCGGCGGCCACGTCACGGCGTCCCAGTCGACCAGCGGCAGGATGCCGCGAATATCGAGGTCCTTGATGGCGCGGATCGCGTCGATGCGGATCGGCAGGCCCGGCGTGCACACCAGTCCGTAGAGATGGCGGCTCAAATCGCGCCGGTCCTCGACCGCGTAGGCCTTGGCCGACGGGCAGTCCAATTCGGGCAGGGGTTTCCCCGTATCGACCAGGAAGCGGTCGCGCAGCAAAACGGGCCCGCCACCGCCCAAGATGGGCGTCGAGCGCTCTTCGGTATCAGGGGGGGCGGTGCCGGCATCGGTTTCCGCCTCGACACCCTCTGAGGATTCCATCTCAGGGGGCACCAGGCCACCCGGCAAGTCCGCGCCCATTTCTTCGGCTTCCAAAGGCTGTTCTGCCATGGTTTCGATCCCGAGGGGCACGTAAGATCGCGCGGACAGGTTCTACGCCCGCACGATATGTACGATAGATTCTAGTACTTTATAGATTTCGAAACAATTAACTATTTCGTGGGGCCGCCACGAGCGCCGGGGACCGCGTCAGTCCTGGAACGGGTCGTTGACCAAGATCGTGTCGTCGCGTTCCGGGCTGGTCGACAGGAGCGCCACCGGCGCCTCGATCAGTTCCTCGATATGGCGGACGTACTTGACCGCCGTCGCCGGCAAATCCGACCAGCGCCGCGCGCCCTGGGTGCTCTCAGTCCAGCCCTCCATGGTTTCGTAGATGGGCTCGACCCGGGCCTGGCGCACGGTGGAGGCCGGCAGGTGATCGACCTCCTTGCCGTCGATCCGGTAGCCGACGCAGATCTTCAGTTCCTTGATCCCGTCGAGCACGTCGATCTTGGTCAGGGCGATGCCGTTGATGCCGTTGACCTTCACGGCCTGGCGGACCATCACCGCGTCGAACCAGCCGCAACGGCGGGGCCGGCCGGTGACCGTGCCGAACTCGTGGCCGCGCTCGCCCAGGAGCTGCCCGATGTCGTTCTCTTGCTCGGTCGGGAACGGGCCGCCGCCGACGCGGGTGGTGTAGGCCTTGGTGATGCCGAGCACGTAGTCGATGGCGCCAGGCCCCTGTCCCGAGCCGACCGCCGCCTGACCGGCGACGACGTTCGACGAGGTGACGAAGGGGTAGGTGCCGTGATCGATGTCGAGCATGGTGCCCTGGGCGCCCTCGAAGAGGATTCGCCGGCCGCGCCGCCGGAGGCCGTCCAGGTCCTGCCAGATGGCGCCGACGTAGGGCAGGATCTTCGGCGCGATCTCGCGAAGCGCGTCGAGCAACTCGTCGCGGTCGATGGTTTCCATTTCCATGCCGCGGAGCAAGGCGTTGTGGTGGAACAGAAGCCGGTCGATCTTGTCGCCGAGCACGTCCATATCGGCGAGGTCGCCGGCGCGGATGGCGCGCCGCCCGGTCTTGTCCTCGTAGGCCGGGCCGATGCCGCGGCCGGTGGTGCCGATCTTGCCCTTGCCGGCGGCCTTCTCGCGGGCCAGGTCGAGGTTCCGGTGCAGCGGCAGGATCAGCGCCGCGCTTTCCGAGATGTGCAGGTTCTCCGGGGTCACCGCGACGCCCTGCTCGCGGATCGCGTCGATTTCCTGGATCAGCGCCCAGGGGTCGAGAACCACGCCGTTGCCGATGAACGACGCCTTGCCCGGGCGGACGATGCCCGACGGCAGCAGGCTGAGCTTGTAGGTGACGCCGTCGATGACCAGCGTGTGCCCGGCGTTATGGCCGCCCTGAAAGCGGACCACGGCGTCGGCGCGTTCCGACAGCCAGTCGACGATCTTGCCCTTGCCCTCATCGCCCCACTGGGCGCCGACCACCACGACATTGGCCATAGCGTCAATCTCCGTTCCGTTGCGTCAATTCGAGAATGCCATCGGCACCGGCCAGATGGCTGCATTGCATGCGGCGCGCCTCGGCCGCGTCGTCGTCGACGGTGGCGAGGCCTTCGATCACGGTCCAGCCTTCGCCGCGCAGGCGCGCCGCCTCGGCGCTGCCGCCGGCCGGCACGAATACCCGGTCCGGCGCCACCCGCTCGGGGATCGCGCGGACCACCGAGTCCATGAAGAACGAGAACCCCGTCGCCGGCTCGTCGGCGCCGTCGCCGCGCGCCGCGGCGTAGCGTCCGCCGCAGCCGAGGTCGCCGCGCACGCCGCGGGCGAAAAAGGTGAAGGTCGCGCCCGTATGGTATTCGAAGCCGCGGTTTTCCACCGGATCCAGGGTCAGGCTCAGGTCCGGCATCCGGGCCGCCACCGATCCGGCGACGGCGGCCAGCGCCGCGCGCTTGGCCTCGGCTTCGTCGCCCAGGTCCAGGCTCTTCAAAACTGCCAGGGTTTCCTCCACCGGGCCGGCGGCGGTGACCATGGTGGCCAGCAACCCCGCCAAGTCGTCGCCAATATCGCCGGCCAAGCCGCGGATCGACGCGGTATCCTTGCTGTCGAGGGCGTGCTTCAGGGGAGCCGGCAGGCCGTCCTCCAGCCCATGGTCGCGGCAGACGGCGGCGACCAGCGGCGGCATGCCGAGATCGACCGAAAGCCGCCGGACGCCCAGCGCGCTCAACGCCTCGGCCGCCATGCAGATGACCTCGGCGTCGCCCGCCGGCGCCGGCGCGCCGATCAACTCGGCGCCGACCTGGGTGAACTGGCGTTCCGAGCGCAGTTGCGAGCCCCGGACCCTGACCACCTGACCGGCGTAGCTCAGCCGCAATGGTCTCGGCGCGCCGGCGAGGCGGCTGCGCGCGATCCGCGCGATCTGCGGCGTCATGTCGGCGCGGACCCCCATCATGCGTTGCGAAACCGGGTCCATGAGACGGAAGGTCTGGTCCGTCACCGCCAGGCCGAGGCCCTCGGTCAGGGTTTCCTCGAACTCCAGCAGCGGCGGCTTGATGGCCTCGTAACCATAGGCGCCGACGACCTCCATGACCCGGCGCAGCAACGCCGCTTCGTGCCCCGCGTCGGGCGGCAGGACGTCGGTAATTCCCGCAGGCAAAAGCGCTCTCTGATCGGAGTCGGTCACCATCACTCCATGTCTTGCTGGGCGTGCTGATTACGGTAGTTGGGGCCGGCGCGCCGTTTCGCGATGTCCCCGGTTCGGTCGACCCCCGTTACCTAGCGAAAAACCCCCAATCGAGCAAGCAACAGACCCCAATTAAGCAGGTACGCCGTCCCACGAGGAGAGGAAAGCGGAGAATTCATCGGAACTCAGGGGCTTGGCGATCAGATAACCCTGGGCGCGGTCGCAGGCGAGCTCACGCAGGACCGCCGCGTGATCCTCCGTCTCCACGCCTTCGCCGACGACCTTGACATTGAAGGCATGCGCCATGGCGACGATACCCTGACAGAGCGCGCGGTCCTCGGCCGAGGTGACGATGTCGTTGACGAAGGCGCGGTCGATCTTGAGCACGTCGACGGGGAAGCGTTTCAGGTAGCTGAGCGACGAGTAACCGGTGCCGAAATCGTCGAGCGACAGGTGCGAGCCCTTGTTGCGGCAGTTGTGCAGCGCCGCGACAGCGTCCTCGTGCGCCCCTTCGATGAACAGGCTTTCCGTGATCTCCAGGGTGATGCTGCCGGCCGGGATGTCCATTTCGTCCAGGATCTCGGCGACCCGGGTGTCGAAACTCGGTTCCTGGCATTGGCGGGGCGAGACGTTGATGGCCATCCTCAATTGGCCGAAACCGGCCTCCCGCCAGCGCCCAACCTCGGCGCAGGCGGCGCGGATCACCCACTCGCCGATGGCGACGATCAGGCCCTGTTCCTCGGCCAGCGAAATGAACACGTCCGGCGACGTCAAGCCGCGCTTCGGATGGTTCCAGCGGACCAGGGCCTCGGCGCCGGTGATGGCGCCGCTCGCCAGGTCGATGATCGGCTGGAAGCGAATATCGAACTCCTCGCGCTCAATGGCGGTGCGCAATTCCGTTTCCAACTCCAGCTTCTCAATCGCGGCGCGGTTCATCTGCGAGGTGAAGAACTTGTAGGTCCGGCGGCCGGCGCTCTTGGCTTCGTACATGGCGGTGTCGGCGTGCTGGATCAGGGTCTCCTCGTCCTCGGCGTCGTCGGGGAAGATGGTGATGCCGATGCTGCCCGAAATGTAGACCTCGTTCTCGCCGAGCGTGATCACCTCGCTGACCCGCTCGAGGATCTTCTTGGCGACGATCTCGGCGGCGCCGGGGCCGTGAATGTTCGGCAAGATCACGGTGAACTCGTCGCCGCCGAGCCGCGAGATGGTGTCGTCCTGCCGGACGCAGTCGGACAACCGTTGCGCCACGACCTTCAGCAACTCGTCGCCGGCACCGTGCCCGAGGGTGTCATTGACCTTCTTGAAACCGTCGAGATCGATGAACAGGAGGCCGACGCAGTTCTTCTCGCGCGCGCCGCGCATCAGCGCCGTGGTCAGCCGGTCGGCGAACATCAGCCGGTTCGGCAGTTTGGTCAGCGGATCGTAGTTGGCCTGGCGGTAGATGGTCTCTTCCTGATGCTTGCGCTCGGTGATGTTATGGCAATTGAAGACCACGCCGTTGACCCCCGGCACATCCGGCATGCTCACCGCCGACCCCTCGAAGTAGAGCCAGCGCAGGTCGCGGTGGCGTATCCGGTGATCGGGAATGGCCACGGCCTCGCCCGGCGATTTCAAGGCCTCCTCGATGGCCGTCAGGATGATCGGCAGGTCGTCGACGTGGAAGATGCCGCCCGGATCGGCGGCCATGATCTCCTCGGCCTCGTATTCCGTGAGGTTGCAGATCGAGGGGCTGACATAGGTGAACCGGGTGTCGCGGTCGAGGATATAGGTCAGGTCGTTGGCGTGCTCGCTCAGTGCGTGCAGCATGCCTTCGCGGTCCCTGAGGCGGGCCTGCGTCTCGCGAAGTTCGTCTTCCAGTTCGGCGATGCGGCTTTCGAGGTTCACAATTTCGCTTCCGTCGTCCCTGCCTGTCATCCGGCGCGGAAGCCCAATCCCGCCCATTGAGCTCCCGTCATAGAACACCCGGCGGATCGAAGGCCGCGGGCGCGCAGGACAAGCCGGCAAATTATGCCACAAACACAGGAAAATTCATGCCAAACTGCGCTTTGCCGGAATGATCCAAGTTGCGGGGGCGACGTGTATCTGCATTTGCTGAACGATGACCAGAAGGTCGCTTTTCTGACCCTGGCCCACCGGGTCAGTCTGGCCGACGGAGAAGACGACATGGATGAGATCAGCGCCCTCGACGACATCAAGGCGCAGATGCACTACGACAAAAGTCCCGACATGAGCGAGGTTCTCGGCGACCTGCCCCTGGCGCCGTTCGAATCACCCCGTGACCAGGCCATCGTGCTGATGGAACTGCTGACCATCACCTACGCCGACGGCTACCTGCACGAGGCCGAGGCGACGTTGATCGGCGAGATC
>JAPPPF010000290.1 GCA_028817665.1 Magnetovibrio sp.
CCCATCCCGGCGCCCACTGGCTGCGCGAGCACGTCAACGGCGCGGTGATCCAATATCTGCAGGGCATCGGCAGCGACTACCCGGTGGACTGGCAGATCCACGCCTGGGCCAATGTCAACCGGTCC
Source organism: Magnetovibrio sp. (assembly GCA_028817665.1). GTDB lineage: Bacteria > Pseudomonadota > Alphaproteobacteria > Rhodospirillales > Casp-alpha2 > UBA3470. The sequence goes on from JAPPPF010000290.1 coordinate 126, forward strand.
GGCGACTACCACGATCCGCACAATCATCCGCACTGTTATCTGAGCGGCACCTACTACGTGAAGATCCCGGGCGCGCCGGACATCGGCCGGCGGCGCGCCGACGCGCGGCCCAACCGCATCACCTTTTACGACCCGCGCGCCGGCTTCAACATGCAGTCGATCAAGAACGACCCCTACATCGATCCCGAATTCACGGTCCTGCCGGAACCGGGCCTTTTGATGCTGTGGCCGGCCGGCCTGATGCATTTCGTCCACCCCAACCTGAGCGACGAGGCGCGGGTCTCCATCAGCTTCAACATCGTGCTCAAATGGGCCGACCACTACCTGCCGTCGCAGGATTGACCGGCAACCGACGCCGGAGGAGGGAACAGTGACCGAACCGACCGCCGCCGCGGCGTTCCGCGCGCTCCACGAAGACGCCGGGAGCTTCGTCATCCCCAACCCCTGGGACCGCGGCTCGGCCCGGATGCTGGCGAAGCTCGGGTTCAAGGCGTTGGCGACGACCAGCGCCGGTTTCGATTTCGCCGACGGCCGCAAGGAGGGCACGGCGACCCTCGACGGCGTGCTCGACCATTGCCGGATGATCGTCGAGGCGACGCCGCTGCCGGTCAACGCCGATCTCGAGAACGGCTACGCCGCGACCCCGGAGGGGGTCGCCGAGACCATCCGCCGGGCCGCGGAGGCGGGGCTCGCCGGCGGCTCCATCGAGGACGCCAGCGGCGACCCGGACCATCCCATCTACGACCTCGGCGAGGCGGTTGAGCGGGTCCAGGCGGCGGTCGAGGCGGCGCGCGCCTTGCCGGTTCCGTTCACCCTCACGGCGCGGGCCGAGAATTACCTGTTCGGCCGGCCCGACCTCGACGACACGATCCGCCGCCTGCAGGCGTTCCAGGACGCCGGCGCCGACGTCCTCTACGCGCCGGGCCCGAAGTCCCGCGGAGATATCGCCGCCATCATCGGCGCGGTGGCGCGGCCCGTGAACGTCATCGCCGGGCTGCCCGGCATGGACCTGAGCGTCGGCGATCTCGCCGGTCTGGGCGTCAAGCGGATCAGCCTCGGCTCGAACCTGTTCCGCGCCGCCTTCGGCGCGGCGCTTCGCGGCGCCCGCGAGATCGCCGAGCAGGGGACGTTCGGCTACGCGGCGGACGCCGCCTCGTTCAAGGAGATCTCGTCGCTGTTCGACGCCGAGTAGGCTCAGCCGGTCTGCCGGGGACGCGTGCCGCCGAGCCCCATGGCGTGGCGGTCGATGGCGGCGGCCTTGACCAGCGCGAACACCCGGCGCCCGGGCTTGAGGTCGAGCAGCGCGGCGGACTTCCGGGTCACCCGGGCGATCAACGGGGCCCCGACGTCGACCAGGATGTCGATCTGCGGCCCGTCGCCGTCGCCGATCTCGCGCACCGTGCCTTCGAGGATGTTCAAGATGCTCGAATCGGCCGGCCTGGTCAGGCTGAGCGAGACGTCGCGCGCCCGCACCCGCATCCTGAGCGCGTGCCCCAGTGGCAAATCGATCATCGGCACCTGCAGCCGGCCGCCGGCGAAGGCCAGCTCGGTCAGCCCGAAGGTCTTGTCGTGGCCGCGCACGGTGACATGGAACACGGCGCCGGCCTCGTGGCGGCCGGTCAGCGGCCTGAGGTCGAGGCGGCTCATGATCTCCTCGACCGGGCCGGCGGCGACGGTGGCGCCGCGGTCGAAGATCACCATGGTGTCGGCCAGCCGCACGACCTCGTCGATGGCGTGGCTGACGTAGACGATGGGAATGCCGGCCTCGTCGCGGAGGCGCTCGATGAAGGGCAGGATCTCGCTCTTGCGGGCCGCGTCCAGCGACGCCAGGGGCTCGTCCATCAACAATAGGTCCGGCGACGCCAGCAGGGCGCGGCCGATGGCGACCCGCTGCTTCTCGCCGCCCGAGAGGTTGAGCGGCCGGCGGTGCAGGAGGCCGCCGAGGTCCAGCAACGCGGCGACGTCCGGGAGTTGATGACGGCGCCGCTCCGGGGCGACGAAGCGCTGGCCGTAGACGAGATTGGCCTCGACGCTCAGGTGCGGGAACAGGCGCGCGTCCTGGAAGACATAGCCCATGCGGCGGCGCTCGGGTGGCACGTCGATGCCGGCGGCGGCGTCGAAGACGGTCCGCCCATTGACGGAAATGCTGCCATCGCTGGGTTCGCGGAGGCCGGCGATGGCGTCGACCAGCGCCGTCTTGCCGGCGCCGGAGCGGCCGAAGAACGCGGTCAGTCCCGGCGGCGCCTGGAAGTCGGCGTTCATCTCGATGTCGCCGAGGGCCATCCGGATGTCGACGCGAAGGGCGTTCCCGGTCATCACCTAACTCTCCCGTTGCCGCCGGAGCCGCCGGGCCAGGACCTCGGAGACGATCAGCGCGGCCAGGGCCAGGACCACCGAGATCACCAC
>JAPPPF010000282.1:0-8344 GCA_028817665.1 Magnetovibrio sp.
ATCAAAGCGGCCAGGATCTCTCATAGGAACTGGACCACTTAGGTAAGGCTGGTCACCGGTTTCGGCAGCTTCACGATCCGACACAAACGAGAACGAATAGGGCGGAACCCGAGGACGGGAGATCCAGCCGTCGTATCGGCACGGAGAATTGTTAGGTTCAAGCCGTCCCTCAAGCTCAGGCAACAAGTTTCCATTCGAGCGGAATAAGGTATATCGCCCCTACTCCGTGCTCCCTATGTGCTCCCTATAAAGAAATTAGCTCCAGATGCTTCCAACTGGAGCTTCAATTATGCATTTATTATCAATATGTTATATGGTGAGCGCGGTAGGAATCGAACCTACGACCGTCTGATTAAAAGTCAGATGCTCTACCAACTGAGCTACGCGCCCCCAAGCACCGGTTTGAGTTTCCGGCGTCGGAACCGCGCGAACATAGGGACGCCCGCCGCTACGGTCAATGCCCTTTCCCGGGCTTCGCGAAAGATATTCCCGGGCCGCGCGAATGAGCTTGAGCGAGGGCTCGAAAATACCGATATACTGGGCCCCGAGCACCGCCGGAAGGCGTGCGAACGCGCGATCAAGGAGGACCGCCATGACCGAATTCCTGGCCTCGGACGCCAAGCCGGAGGGCCACAAGATCGAGGACATCCTACGGGCCATCCGCAAGGACATCCTGTACCGCTGCGGAAAGATCGTCGACGACACCCGCCCGGAAGCCGAACAGGTCGTCGCCAACAACATGCAGATTCTCAACCTGCTGACCGAGGCCATCCACCTGGCCGAGGATTCGACCCAGGTCCTGACCAAGGCCTTCGGGCCGTCCGGCGACAGCCCGCGCATCGGATCCGATTGATCCCAGCTCGGGGGCCGTCAGGCGCCGCCGTTTTCGGCGAACTTGTCGAGCATCCGCGCCTTCACACGGGGCGACACGAAATGCCCGATATCGCCGCCCAGCCGGCCGATCTCCTTGACGAAGCGCGACGCGATGAACTGGTGGCGCTCGGAGGCCATGAGGAACACGGTCTCGACGTCGCGGTTGAGGCGCGAGTTCATGCCGGCCATCTGGAACTCGTACTCGAAGTCGGAGACGGCGCGCAGCCCCCGCACGATCATCGTCGCCTGCTGTTCGCAGACGAATTCCATCAACAGGTTATCGAAGGGCACCGCGGTGATCCGTTCGCTGTGGCCGTCGCCCATGGCGGCGACCTCGTCGTCGACCATCTGCAGGCGCTCGTCGAGGTCAAACAGCGGCCCCTTGCCCGCGTTCACCGCGACCGCGACGACCAGCCGGTCGACCAGCTTGGCGGCGCGCGTGATGATGTCCATGTGACCGTTGGTCACGGGATCGAAGGTGCCGGGGTAGACGGCGATGGTCTCGCTCATGACGCCTCTCCGTCCGGATCTTCGGAAGTTTCCCCGCCCTCCCCGGCGGCCGCTTCGGGGGCCTCGTCGGCGGCCGGCTGATCGGCGCCCTCGCCATCGTGGTCGTCGTCTTCGTGGCCGTTCTCGTCGAGGTCGCGGAACCGGCTGACGGAAACGATGCGTTCCTTCTCGGCGACCTTGAACACCGTCACGCCGCGCGCGCTCCGCCCGATCACGCTGATCTGGTCGACTGGGCAGCGGATGATCTGGCCGGCGTCGGAAACGATCACCAACTGGTCCGTGTCGACGACCGTGAAGGCCGCGACGATGGAGGTCGGCGGTGTCTTCTTGCCGCGCGACACGTCGATGCCGGCGATCCCTTGCCCGCCGCGTCCGGCGATCCGGTACTCGTATGCCGACGACCGTTTGCCCATGCCGTCCTCGGTGATGGTCAGGATGAACTCCTCCTCCTCGGCCATCTTCCGGAATTCCGGCTGTTCGAAGCGGGCCGCCAATTCTTGGTCGCGGGCCTTGTCCTCGGCGCGGTCCGCGTAGTCGCTGCCGGCGAGGCGCCGGGAGGCGCCGACGGCCTGCAGATAGGCGTCGCGCTGCTCGACCTCGACCTCCACGTGGCGGACCACGGACATGGCGATGACGTCGTCGCCGTCGGCCAGCTTCATGCCGCGCACGCCGGTCGAGGTGCGCCCCGAGAACACCCGGACCGCGGTGACCGGGAAACGGATCACCTTACCGCCGCGCGCCGACAGCAGGATGTCGTCGCCTTCCGTGCAGGTCCTGACCCGGACCAGCTTGTCGCCCTCGTTGAGCTTCATGGCGATCTTGCCGTTCGACATGACGTTGGTGAAGTCGGAGAGCGAATTGCGCCGGACGTTGCCCGACGCGGTCGCGAACATGACGTAGAGCCCGCCCCAGCTCTCCTCGTCCTCGGGCAGCGGCATCATCGTCGTCACCGTCTCGCCCTCGTCGAGCGGCAGCAGGTTGACCAGGGCCTTGCCGCGCGCCTGCGGCGTGCCCAGCGGCAGCTTGTAGACCTTGAGCTTGTAGACGATTCCCGTCGACGAGAAGAACAACACCGGCGTATGGGTGTTGACGACGAACACCTGGTCGACGAAATCCTCGTCCCGGGTCGCCATGCCGGCGCGGCCCTTGCCGCCGCGGCGCTGCGCCCGGTAGGTGCTGAGCGGCACCCGCTTCACGTAACCCGAGCTGGTTACCGTGACGACCATGTCCTCACGCTGAATCAGGTCCTCGATGTCGTGCTCGAACTCGGCTTCCTCGATGGTGGTGCGGCGCTCGTCGGCGAACTGCTCGCGCATCTCGATCAGTTCGGCGCGCAGGATGCCATAGAGCTTCTCCCGGGAGCCGAGGATCGCGAGGAATTCCTCGATCTGGGCGCCCAGTTCCTTGAGGTCGTCGCCGATCTTGTCGCGCTCGAGTCCGGTCAGGCGGTGCAGGCGCAACTCCAGGATGGCCTTCGCCTGGGTCTCGGAAAGCTTGTACTTGCCGTCAACGACTTCGTGGCCGGGCTCATCGAGGAGCGCGATCATCGGCGCCACGTCAACCGCCGGCCAGGCGCGTTCCATCAACTGCTCGCGCGCCGTTCCCGGGTCCTTGGCGGCGCGGATCAAGGCGATGACGTCGTCGATATTGGCCACCGCGACGGCGAGCCCGGCGAGCACGTGGGCCCGGTCGCGGGCCTTGCCCAGCTCGAAGATGGTGCGCCGCCGGATGACCTCCTCGCGGAAGACGACGAACGCCTCGAGGATCTCCTTCAGGTTCATGAGCCGGGGCTGGCCGCCGTCGAGCGCCAGCATGTTGACGCCGAAGGACGTCTGCAGCGGCGTGAACCGGTACAACTGGGCGAGCACCACCTCGGGCTCGGAATCGCGCTTCAGCTCGACCACCACGCGCACGCCCTGGCGGTCCGATTCGTCGCGTAGGTCGCTGATCCCCTCGATACGCTTGTCGCGCACGGCTTCCGCCATGTTCTCGATCATCCGCGCCTTGTTCACCTGGTAGGGCACCTCATGGACGATGATCGCGAAACGGTCCTTGCGAATCTCCTCTATCGACGTCTTGCCGCGCATGACCACGGACCCGCGGCCCGTGTGAAACGCCGAAAGGATGCCATTGCGGCCGAGAATCTGGCCGCCGGTGGGGAAATCGGGCCCCGGCACGTGGTGCTCGATCAACTCGTCGATGCTGATCTCCGGGTTGTCGATGATCGCGCAGCAGGCATCGATCACCTCGCCCAGGTTATGGGGCGGGATATTCGTCGCCATGCCGACCGCGATGCCGCCGGCGCCGTTGACCAGGAGATTGGGGTAACCGGCCGGAAGAACCTGCGGCTCGCTCGTCGATTCGTCGTAGTTCGCCTGAAAATCGACGGTGTCCTTGTCGATGTCCTCGAGCAGGGAATGCGCCGAACGGGCCAGCCGGGCCTCCGTGTAACGCATGGCGGCGGCCTTGTCGCCGTCCATGGAGCCGAAGTTGCCCTGCCCGTCGATGAGCGGCAGGCGCATGGAGAAATCCTGCGCCATCCGGACCATGGCGTCGTAAATCGCTTGGTCGCCATGCGGGTGATACTTACCCATGACGTCACCGACGATGCGCGCCGATTTCCGGTACGGCCGGTTGTATTCGTAGCCGTTTTCCTTCATCGAATAGAGGATCCGGCGGTGCACGGGCTTGAGCCCGTCGCGCACGTCCGGCAGCGCCCGGCTGACGATCACGCTCATCGCGTAATCGAGATACGACGAGCGCATCTCCTCTTCGATGGCGACCGGTGTTATGTCCGAATCAGGGGCGCCGGGAGGAGGCGTTTCTGGAGGGTTGGCCAAAGGATTTTACCGAATTATTTCAATGACTTAGCGGAAGGGCTTCAAGATTTGATTCAAACCCTTCCGAACCCCCTGAATTTACCATTTCCGGCCCCCGCAAACAAGCAACGCAAAGGGGTTTTCGTCAGCAATTTCAAGGGTGTTAGGCGGCGGGCGCGGCCGCCTGACGGGTCCGGTACCAGACCGACGCCAGGAACACCGCGAAGACCGGCACGGCCAGCGTCATGTTGACCGCGGCCCAACCGAATTCGGCCTGCAGGACGCCGGAACCGAAGGCGGCGATGGAGACGCATCCGAAGACCAGGAAATCGTTGAAGGCCTGGACCCGCGACTGCTCCTCGGGCCGGTAGGCCTCGGTGACGAGCGTGGTGCCGCCGATGAACATGAAGTTCCAGCCGACGCCGAGCAGCACCAGGCTGGTCCAGAAATTGTAGAACTCGATGCCGCTGAGATTGATCGCCATGGCGGCGAAATTGCAGAGCGTGCCGATCAGGATCACGTTGATCACCCCGATGCGCTTGATCAGGTGCCCGGTGATGAAGCTCGGCGCGAACATGCCGAGCACGTGCCACTGAATGACGGTCGCCGTGTCTATGAATCCGAACCCGCAGAATTCCATGGCCAGCGGAGTCGCCTGCATGACCAGGGTCATCACCGAGTAGCCGACCATCGCCGCGAACACCGCGACCAGGAAGGTCGGTTGGCGGATGATCTCCAGCAGCGGCCGGCCGGCCGGCGCGCCGGGCCGGGCCCGCGGCGGTTTCGGAATGCGGATGAACTGCAAGAGCACGATGGTCAGCATGCTGAGTCCGATCACGCCGACGTAGCCGCCGGCGAAATGGACCGGTTCGAACAGATCGAAGGTCGCCTTCGACAACTGCGGGCCGAGGAAGGCCGCGAGGACGCCGCCGGTGAGCACGTAGGAGATCGCCTTGGCCCGGAATTCCTCGCTGGCGGTGTCGGCGGCGGCGAACCGATAGTACTGCCAAAACGCGTTGTGCACGCCGAGCAGCGCCGAACCGACGGCAAACCAGAGGAATCTGCCCTCGAACAGGGCCCAGCAGGCGACGCCGGCGCCGAGCGCGCCGAAGGCCTGGCCGAGTGTGAACCCGGCGCGCCGCCCGATTCGGCCCATCAGCAGCGACGCCGGAATGGTCGTCAGCATGGTCGTCGTGAATTGCAGCGCCATCGGCAGGGTCGCCAGCGCCGGGTCGGCCGCCAGCATCTTGCCGGCCAGCGCCGATATGGTCATCACCAATGACGAGCCGCTCATCGCCAGAGCCTGGCAGACGGCCAGGATGATGACGTTGCGGCGCGCGTTGTCGCCCCGCTGAAGCGATGCTGCCGTATCCGGCCCCGTCATGGCTGACCTTGTATGCTGTAGAAACTCAAAGATCGAAAGTCGAGGACCGCAGCGTACTCCGTAAATCACCGAGCGCAAGTCCGCCGGATCGGGTGGAGCTATTGACATGCATCATGGCCGAACCCGGTCATCCATCTAGAAATCGACGTTCCGGCCGGCGCGCCCGTTCGCTTGGCCGCGAAGAGGTAGGCGGAACGACATCTTGATCACCACAACGCCGACGCTGTCGCCGGTACTCATCGCTGGGCTTCCTCTCCGGCTGCTGCCGCCGATCGCCCTGCAGCCGCTCCTCGACACGCTGATGGGAACCCTGCGGCGACGGCACCCGGAGGTGTTCACCCGTCTCGGATGCATCGACAACCCGGTATACGAAATCGACCCCATAGACCTGCCCTTCCGTTTTCTCCTTCGGATGACGGCGACGGCGCCGCGGTTGCGGGCGGCCCGCGATACGGACGCCGGCCTGGACCAGGCGGGCGCGACCATACGCGGGCCCTTGCTGACGCTGATCGAACTCCTGGAAGGGCGCACCGATGGCGACGCCTTGTTCTTTTCGCGCCGATTGACCATCTCGGGCGATACCGAAGCCGTGGTCGCGCTCCGCAACGCGCTCGATGATGCCGAAGTCGATCTGCTCGGCGACATTTTGGCAAGCGCCGGGCCGCTGGCCTCACCGCTGAGCCGTGCCCTCGGCGTCGCCGGCCACATCTTCAAACGCGCCGCGCTTGATCTGGAAACCGTCCGAGGCGCCATTCTGGAACCGGTCACGGCCCGCCTTGACGGCCACGAAACCGCCGCCCGGGAATTGGAAGCGCGGATCACCGAACTGCAGCATGGCGGGCGCCGGAGACGGAGGGAGGCGCCGTGAGCGCGCCGCCCGCATCGGCTGCGGGGAAACCCCTTGAACTGGTCTGTCCCGCCGGTACGCCGGCGGCGCTCAAGGCGGCGGTCGCGGCCGGGGCCGATTCGGTCTACCTCGGTTTTCGCGACGAAACCAATGCCCGCAACTTCCCCGGCTTGAACTTCAGCCGCGACGAATTGGCTGAGAGCCTGCGCGTCGCCCACGGCGAGGGCGTCAAGGTTCTGGTCGCCGTCAACACCTTCCCGGAAGCCGGCAATCCGGACCCCTGGCACCGCGCCGTCGATGATGCCGCCGGCATGGGCGCCGACGCGCTCATTGTCGCGGACATCGGTCTCGCCGCCTACGCGGCGCGGAACCACCCCGAGACGCGCCGACACCTTTCCGTGCAGGCGGCGGCGTCGAATCCCCAAGCCATTCGGTTCTACGCCGAGGAGCTGGGGGTCAAACGGGTGGTTCTGCCGCGCGTCCTGACAATCGCGGAGATCGCCGCGCTGAATGCGCGGATTTCCGTTGAAACGGAAGTCTTCGTCTTCGGCGGGCTCTGCGTCATGGCCGAGGGCCGGTGTTCGCTGTCGTCCTATGTCACCGGCGTCTCGCCCAACAAGGACGGCGCCTGTTCGCCGGCCAGCCATGTCCGCTACGAGGACGCCGGCGGCCGGCTCGCGTCGCGGCTCGCCGGCAGCATGATCAATGCCTTCGAGCCCGGCGAACCGGCCGCCTATCCGACCCTCTGCAAGGGCCGTTTTCGGCACCGCGGGATCGCATCCTACCTGTTCGAGGAACCGTCGTCCCTGAGCCTCGTCCACCTGATACCGGAACTGCAGGCGGCCGGTGTCACCGCCCTCAAGATAGAAGGCCGGCAGCGCGGCCGCGCCTATGTATCACAAGCCGTCGCCGCGTTCCGCCGTGCCGTCGACGCCGCCGCCGAGGGGCGCGCCGTACAGGTCGACGAACTGGTCGGCATTTCCGAGGGACAACGCGACACCACCGGCGCCTATCAGCGCGGTTGGAAATAGACGGCGCGTCATGGGCCCGGTCGAAATCAAGCCCTGCAGCCTGACGCTCGGTCCCGTGCTGTTCAACTGGCCGGCGGCGCGATGGCGGGACTTCTATTTCCGGATCGCAGATGAATCGCCGTTCGAAAGCGTCGTCATCGGCGAGACGGTTTGCGAGAAACGCCTGCCCTTCCTTCCTCCCCACCTCGAAGACGCCGTCGAACGCCTGCGGCGCGCCGGCAAGGACGTCTCGGTGGCGACGCTCGGACTGATTTCCAGCGACCGCGAACGCGATGCCGCCGAGGCGCCGTTGGACATGGTTGACGTTCTCGTCGAGGCCAATGACGTTTCCACCGTCGCCGCCCTCGCCGGCCGGCCGCACGCAATCGGCGCGATGATCAACACCTACAACGAGGGCACGCTGAAATACTTCGTCGATCGCGGTGCCGTGCGGGTTTGCCTGCCTCCGGAACTACCGGCGGGATCCATCGCCGCGCTCGCCGCCGCGACCGACGTTGACTTGGAAGTCCAGGTCTTCGGCCGCCAGCCCCTGGCGATCTCGTCACGCTGCTATCACGCCCGTTCCCGGGGTCTGAGCAAGGACGGCTGCCAGTTCGTTTGCGCGGACGATCCGGACGGCATGGTCATCGAAACCCTGGAAGGAGAGCCGTTCCTCGCGGTCAACGGTACCCAGACGCTGTCACTCAGCTATCTCAACCTTTCGGCGGATCTGGACACGTTGAAATCCATGGGGATCCGCCGCTTCCGCCTGTCGCCACAGAATGTCGACATGATCGGCGTCGCGGCGATTTTCGCCGAGATCCTCGGCGGCCAAATCGGCGCCGACGAGGGCGACGCGCGGCTCGGCGATCTGTGCCCGGACGTGTCGTTTTCCAACGGC
>JAPPPF010000282.1:8354-12874 GCA_028817665.1 Magnetovibrio sp.
GCTTTTTCCACCCCGGCGCGGGGCGCCGGTTCATCGGCCGCGAAATGATCTCCGAATAACGGCGGCTAGAACGGGATCTCGTCGTCAAGGTCGCCCCCACCCGGGGCACCGCCGCCCGACGGGCCGCCGCCGGACGGGCCGCCCGAATCGGGGCCGGGTCCGCCGCCGAAGTCACCGCCGCCTCCGCCGAAATCGCCGCCGCCGCCGCGGGTATCGAGCATCGTCAACTCGCCGCGGTAGCGTTGCAGCACCACCTCGGTGGTGTACTTCTCGATGCCGTCGTTACCGGTCCATTTCCGGGTCTGCAGAGAGCCCTCGAGATAGACCTTTGAGCCCTTGCGCAGGTATTGCTCGGCGATTCCGGCCAGGTGGTCGTTGAAGATCACCACACGGTGCCACTCGGTCTTCTCGCGGCGCTCGCCGGTCTCGCGGTCCTTCCAGGATTCGGACGTGGCGACGGACATGTTGACGATCTTCTGTCCGGCCTGCGAATAGCGGACCTCGGGATCGCGTCCCAGGTTGCCGACGAGAATGACTTTGTTGACTGAGCCTGCCATGGGGACCCCCTGCTGAAATTCCGGCCGGGACTCTACAACCTCAGGGCCTTGGGTGCCAGACCGGTTGCGGCCGAATCCTGTGGATATCCCGACCCCTCAGGCGCGGCCGGACTCCTGCATGCCGGGACGGATCTTGGCGTCCAGTTGGCGGACCGTGTCGACGATCGCGGCCTCGTCCTCGCCGACCTTGATCATCGCCGCGACGCCAATCTCGAGGAGCGCCATGCCGTAGACGTAGGGGTTCACGTTCTCGGCCTGGAACTGCTGCAGGGCGCCGGCGAGGATCGCGTCGGCGCGGTCGAAATCAGCGGCAAACTCTTCATCTGACATGGCGGCCTCCTGGGCGTGGATCTGTCTCACGGATGGGCCGGGGTCTTCCCATATCCCGGGCCCGCTGTCAAAGCGCGGCTTTCTTGACCGCCATCAAGGACGACGCCCGGCAAACGTCGGACAATGACCGTACCTTGAACCACAGGAGGGAGGACGCGCCATGTTCGAAAAAATCGCAGTCGCCACCGACGGTTCGACCGTCGCTAACAAGGCGGTCGACGCCGCCGCGGATCTCGCCGTCAAATACGGCGCCGAGCTCACCATCCTCCACGTTCTGATGCACGGCGAGCCGCCGCAATCGCTCAGGCGCATGGCCGAGGTCGAGCACCTGGCCGAGCACAAGCCGGAAATCCGCGAGGCTTTCGACAACATGCCGGGGCAGATGGTGACGGCGCAGGCCGACATCGAGAAGCATCGCTTCGATCACGATGTCATCGCCAGCATGGGCGAGGCCGTCGCCCAGCGGGCCCAACAGCGGGCCCGTCAGGCCGGCGTCGGCACGGTCGATCACGAGACCCTGGTGGGCGATACTGCCGAACAGATCGTCACCGCGGCCGATCGCCGGGGCGCCGATTTGATCGTCATCGGTTCGCGCGGCCTCGGGCCGTTCCAGCGCCTGTTGATGGGCAGTGTGTCGCACAAGGTCTCGCAGATCGCCGGGTCGGCCTGCCTGATCGTGCGATGAGACCCCGCCACCGGGACAAAAAAGGCGCCGCCCGATGTTCGGCGGCGGCGCCAAATCCTCCCGTGGGAACTAGGGGTACGTTATGAAGCCGGTGGTGCGAGGTCGATGATGCCGGTGGCGAAAGCCGCCACGCAAAGGAGCACCAAAACCCCGAATACTCCGGCCGTCCACAGGTAGGTCTTCTTTTCGTCCTGGGTCATGTTCGCCTCCATAAAAGATTGCCGCGCGGCGAACAAACTTCAGAGGCACCTCTGGACCAGCGGCCAGTATATCAAAATTCGCGAAAAATTGCGAGATATCACCAAATTCTGGTGTGGAACCCGCGGAAATCGGAAACTTTCGCGCTCCCCCTTTACGCGGCCAGCCAAGCCCTTTATTCCTGGGTGTTTCGAATGACCCACGAATTCCGGCCGGGAATGCCATGCAGAACATCCAGGTTCGCGGCGCGCGCGAACACAACCTGAAGAACATCGACGTCGAGATTCCCCGCGACAGCCTGACGGTGATCACCGGCCTTTCGGGCTCGGGCAAGTCGTCGCTCGCCTTCGACACCATCTACGCCGAGGGCCAGCGCCGCTACGTCGAAAGCCTCAGCGCCTACGCCCGGCAATTCCTCGAGTTGATGCAGAAACCGGACGTCGATTCCATCGAGGGCCTGAGCCCGGCGATCTCCATCGAGCAGAAGACGACGTCCCGGAACCCGCGCTCGACCGTCGGCACGGTGACCGAGATCTACGACTACATGCGGCTCCTGTTCGCCCGGGTCGGGATCCCCTACTCGCCGACCACGGGCCTGCCCATCGAGGCCCAGTCGGTGAGCCAGATGGTCGACAGGGTTATGGAGATGGCCGAGGGCACGCGGCTCTATCTGCTGGCGCCGGTGGCGCGCGGCAAGAAGGGCGAGTTCAAGAAGGAAATCCAGGACCTGGCGAAACGCGGGTTCCAGCGGCTCCGCATCGACGGCGTCATGTGCGACATCGACGACGCGCCCGGGCTCGACAAGAAGTTCAAGCACGACATCGAGGTCGTGGTCGACCGGATCGTGGTGCGCGACGGCATCGAGACGCGCCTCGCCGACAGCTTCGAGACGGCGCTCGGCCTGGCCGACGGGCTGGCCTACGTGGACGACGCCGACGCGCCGCCCCCGGCGCCGGCGAAATCGGCCAAGAAGGGCGGCATCAAGGACCACGTGCCGGAGGGCCGCACCGTATTCTCGGCGCGCTTCGCCTGCCCCGTGTCGGGCTTCACCATCGACGATATCGAGCCCCGGCTGTTCTCCTTCAACAACCCCTTCGGCGCCTGCCCCGCCTGCGACGGGCTCGGCACGGAGATGTACTTCGACCCCGACCTGGTCGTCCCCGACGACAGCCAGTCGCTGAACCAAGGCGCGCTTTCGCCGTGGGCCAACTCGTCATCGAAATACTACGGCCAGACCCTGGAGGGCCTCGCCAACCACTTCGATTTCGCCCTGACGACGCCCTGGCACAAGCTGACGAAGAAGATCCGCGAGATCGTGCTGTTCGGCTCGGGCCGCGAGGCGGTGACCATGTCCTACCACGACGGCAACCGCAGCTACGACATCACCAAGCCCTTCGAGGGCGTGATCCCGAACATGGAACGGCGCTGGCGCGAGACCGATTCGAGCTGGGTCCGCGACGAGCTTTCACGATACCAGACGGTGACCACCTGCTCGGTCTGCAACGGCGCGCGCCTGAAGCCCGAGGCCCGGGCCGTGCGCCTCGCCGGGCTGCATATCTCGGAGGTCGCCGAGATGTCCATCGACCACGCCCACGCCTGGTTCGCCAACCTCGACGCCGAACTGACCGATCAGCAAAGCGAGATCGCCCGGCGCATCCTCCGCGAGATCAACGAACGGCTCGGCTTCCTGAAGAACGTCGGCCTCGACTACCTGACGCTGAGCCGCTCCTCGGGGACGCTGTCGGGCGGCGAGAGCCAGCGCATCCGGCTGGCCTCGCAGATCGGCTCGGGGCTGACGGGCGTGCTCTACGTCCTCGACGAGCCGTCCATCGGACTGCACCAGCGCGACAACGCGCGGCTCCTGGAGACCCTGGAGCGGCTCCGCGACCTGGGCAACACGGTGATCGTCGTCGAGCACGACGAGGACGCCATCCGCAGCGCCGACCACGTGGTCGACATCGGACCCGGCGCCGGCATCCACGGCGGCCACCTGGTCGCGTCTGGGACGCCGAAGGACGTCATGAACGCGTCCGAGAGCCTGACCGGCCAGTACCTGAAGGGCAGCCGCATGATCGACGTGCCGGCGGCGCGCCGGCCGCAGAAGCCGGGCCACGCCATCAAGCTGAAGGGCGCGCGCACCCACAACCTGGCGAACGTCGACGTCGGCTTCCCGCTGGCCAACCTGATCTGCGTCACTGGGGTTTCCGGCGGCGGCAAGTCGAGCCTGATCGTCGAGACGCTCTACAAGACCCTGGCGCGGCGGCTGCACGGAGCGCGGCTGCACCCCGGCGACAGCGACGGCCTGGAGGGCATCGAGCGCATCGACAAGGTGGTCGACATCGACCAGTCCCCGATCGGCCGCACGCCGCGTTCCAACCCGGCCACCTACACCGGCGCCTTCACGCCGATCCGCGACTGGTTCGCCGGGCTGCCGGAGGCCAAGGCGCGCGGCTACAAGCCGGGGCGCTTCTCCTTCAACGTCAAGGGCGGGCGCTGCGAGACCTGCCAGGGCGACGGCGTCATCAAGATCGAGATGCACTTCCTGCCCGACGTCTACGTCACCTGCGATGTGTGCAACGGGCGGCGCTACAATCGCGAGACCCTGGACATTAAGTTCAAGACCAAGTCCATCGCCGACGTGCTCGACATGACGGTGGAAGAAGGCGTGGAGTTCTTCAAGGCGGTGCCGGCCATCCGCGACAAACTACGGCTGCTGCAACAGGTCGGCCTCGACTACATCCACCTGGGCC
>JAPPPF010000220.1 GCA_028817665.1 Magnetovibrio sp.
AACACCTCTCTATTCCTCGCCAGCGTCAGAGGTGTCTACGACACAGATGTAGACGTTGGGTTCCAGCGGCCCGCGCTCGTCGGCGACGAACACGGCGGGCATCAGCTTGCGGCCCTTGAAGGCGACCGCGTAATAGGCTTGGGCCAGGAACAGCAACCCCTGCAGCTTCTGCGGCTGCAGGTATTCGTTCTCCGCCAGCGCCGTATCGGCGAAGAAGAACGCGACATCGAAGGCGTTGTTCACATCGTGCGGCATCGTCGCCCGTTTCATCATCCGCCCCGGCCGCGAAGGCGCGGCGGCGGTCTACCCATCTCGATAGGATAATGAATGGCTGAAAAAATGAAAGATGCGGTTAACGCGTCAGCCGATGACGTCGAGCAGTTCGCGCGCCTGTTCGTCGGCGCGGCGGAGCACCTCGGCGTTGGCCCGGTAGGCCGCGTCGGCGGCGATCAGGGTGGCGAATTCGCGCCCCAAGTCGATGTTGGCGTCGCTTTCGCGGACCTGCACGGCGACGCCGGCACCTTGGTCGGCGCGGCCGCCGGTGACCACGGACACGGGCCGGGCCTCGACCCGCCTGGCGTCGTCGCTGCCCTGGTTGACCACGTTGTGGGCCGCGGCCGAGGCCTTGGCCGCGTTGGCATTGAGCCCGGAAAGCGCTGTCTGCAGGATTGAATTGATCGCCATCGGTCCTCCTCGATGCGCCTATCCTGCCCCATCGGCCGGCCGCCGTCGGTGACGGCCGTCACAGGATATCCGGGCATAAAAAAAAGGGCCGTAGCCCCCGGACGCAGGTTCGGCAGGGCGGCCTCAGAGCCGCAGGCTGACCTCGGTGCCGGTGACTTCGGGCTCGCCGTGGATGATCTTGGCGTTGGTCTCGTAGGTGCTGATCGCGCGGCTGATGATGCCGCCGATGTTGCGGGCCCGGACGTCCGGGTCGTCGTTGCCGGCGCTCGTCGTTGAGGAATACTCGACCAGCGAACTGAACTCGCGGCTCGGCACCACGAGGCGCCCGGTCTGGCGCGGCAGGCCCTGGTCGCGGCTGGGGTTCTGGTCGAGCCCGGCGCGGCGCTGCTGGTCTTCCTGCAGGGTGAACGGCGCGGCGTCGAATGTCGCCGGCAGGCTGGAACTCGATTCCTCGATGGCGCCGTTGGTGGAGGCGACGCGCGCCGTCGGCAAGGCACGCGTCGCGGCGGCGGTTTGCGCCGGCGTCGGGGCGTATACCTTCGGAATCAGCGCCATCGATCGCGTTACCTGTTCGGCCCGGAAACGTGCCCTCGACCCATTCGAGGCGCGCGCAGTCCGGGTACAATTACACCATTACATCATCCAAGATACGCCGAATGCCGCAGAAGTCAATGATTTCGTGGATAAAATCGGCGTTACCGAAGTCCGCTCAAGGGGCTTCCGGCGGCACCCGCTCGGCCAGAAACCGCAAGATCCCCGCCGCCGCGCCGTAATCGTAGAGATCGTTGTGCCCCGCGCCGGCGATCCAGGCCCCAGTTTTCGGCTCGGAAGCCGCCGCAAACAGCGTTTTTCCGAGCTTCTGCGGCACCACCCGGTCGCGGTCGCCGTGGAACACGTAGAGCGGCGCGCGGACCGCGGCGATTTTCGAGGCCGAGTCGAATTTGTCCTTCACCAGCCATTTCGCCGGCACGAACGGATAATGCGACTGCGCGGCGTCGCCCATGGTGGTGAACGGCGCCTCCAGGACCAGCGCGGCGACCGGCGACTGCGTGGCGGCGCGATGCGCCAATTCGACGGCGACGCCGGTGCCGAGAGATTCCCCGTAGAGCACGACCCGTCCGGCCGCGACGCCCTGCGCCGCCAGGAACGCCATGGCCGATGCGCCGTCGCGGTAGAGCCCCTGCTCGCTCGGCGCGCCGGGGTTGCCGCCGTAGCCCCGGTAGCCGACCAGCATGACGCCGTAACCCCTGTCCAGATAGGGCCGCACCTTGAACACCCGGTCGGCGACGGTGCCGGCGTTGCCGTGGACGTAGAGCAGCGTCGCCATGCCGGCCCGGGCCGGTGCGTACCAAGACGTCAGCCGGAGCCCGTCCGCGGTTTCATGGTGGGCCAGCCGCATCTCCGGCGCGCCGCTCGCGGCCGGCGCCGCGGCGTAGTCGCTCGGGTGATACATGAGGTTGCGCTGGGAGACGTAGAGCACGCCGACGAGGCCGGCGTAGACGGCCACGATCGTCGCGAAAAGACTGATCACCCGACGGCGCCCGGACCGGTCCCAGGGCGCCGGCGTCAACTGAACTCGTCGTGCAGCTTCATCCAGCGGCCATCGGCCTGCTGGCAGGCGGTGCCGCCGCCGTTGAAGACGCCGTCATCGAAGACCACCGAGGAGCGGTACTGGCGGCAGACCTGGCCGCCCGAACGGGTGTACGACGCCACCGAGCGGAAAATTCCGGACCGGCCGGTTTGCGGGTTCTGCCACCGGACGACGCGGCCGTCCGGTGCCTCGTTGAGGGCTTGACGGACGGTGCGGTCGTAGGCGGCCTGATCGGAGGGGTCGAGCATGCGCGCGCCGATGTACCCGGCGGCGCCGCCAACGAACACGCCCGACGCGATGAAGATGGTATTCGCCAGGCCGCCGCCGAATTGGGCGCCGGTATAACCGCCCAGCGCGGCGCCACCCAGGGTTCCGCCGAGTTCCGCCCAGTTCATGGACTTGACCTGTTGCACCGATTCGGCGCAACCCGAAACCGAGATCGCCACTGCCGCAGCGCCGAAAATCTTCATCATCCTCATGATCTTCCTCCTTCTGGAGTCCGAGTTTGTCGATACGAAGTATTACCCGAGGTTCCTAAGCAGTCGTAAATGGCCGCCATCGGCGTGGTCAGCGGGCAAATCTGCAGGCTCTGGTCGTTGAAGACCGCGGTCTTGCCGAACCGCCGGCACTCGGCCCTCGCCAGGGCGAGGATTTCCGCCGGCGTCGTCTCGCCCTTGGCGTAACAGATGGTCACCTCGTTGCGGTCGGTCACGCCCTCGCGGAAAACCTTCGATGAGCGGTCGAATTCCTGGCCGTTGTAGACGTAGGGCTTGCCGCCGCAGGCGGCCAGCCCGCCAAGCAGCGCGGCGATCAGGGCGATCCTCGGGCCGGTTCCATTTATCATGTTGTTTTATTTAAAGAATCCCCGAATCAAGCGCAACACCTTATGCGTCCAGCGACATCAGCGCCGCGTTGCCGCCGGCCGCCGTGGTGTTGACGCTGAGGCAGCGTTCGTGGGCGAAACGGTGCAGATACCGGGGCCCGCCGGCCTTCGGACCTGTGCCCGAAAGCCCCTGTCCGCCGAACGGCTGCCCGCCGCGACGGCGCCCTCGAGCATCCGGAAGGCCGCCTCGAGACGGGCCTCGAAGATCTCCGGGCCGACCTTGCCGACCTGCGATTCAGGATTGTGCAGGTAGTAGACGTCGATGGTCTCGAGGCCGAGGTTTTCGAGGCTTCGGTCCAACTGCTGGCTCAAGTAGTCCGGGTGCATGCAGTGCGATCCGCCGACCAGGTCGTCGGCGGTGATGGCGCCCTGGCCGACGAACTCGGAGCTGAACCATTGCGCGCCGTGCGGCAGGTAGCCGCCCTTGGTGCAGACGATCACCTCGTCGCGGGCCACGGTACCGGCGGCGAAGGCCTTTTCCAGGGCCGCGCCGACGCTCTTCTCGCCGCGTTCGCGGCGGTAGTTGGCGGCCGTGTCGATGACGTTCACGCCGCCGGCCAGGACCGCCTCGACGGCGGCGGTGACGTCGGCGTCGGTGGCGTCGTCGCCGGCGCCCAGATAGGTGCCGATGCCGATCGACGACCAGCTCAGGCGCTTGGCGCGGCGGAAGTGGCCGGCACCCGCGGTCTCGGCGTGGCGCGCCGCGTAGCGCGCGGTGCCCTCCTCGGTGGCCCGTCCTGGCGCCGCCATCGGCCCTACACCTCGCCCCGCGCCGCGAGGATCGCGTCGCAGACCTCGCGGACGGCGCCATGGCCGCCCGGCCGCCGGGCCACCACGTCGGCGCACGCGAGCACCGTATCCAGCGCGTCCGACGGCGCGATTCCGAGGCCGGTCGCGGCCATCAGCTTGATGTCGTTGACGTCGTCGCCCATGTGGGCCGCGTCGGCCATGTCGATGCCGAGCTCGGCGCACAGGTCACGAAGGATGGCGAGCTTGTCATGGGCCTCGGTGAAGACGTGCGGAATGCCGAGGCGACGGGCCCGGGCCTCGATGGCGCCGGGCGCGCCGGCAGAAATGATCGTCACCTCGACCCCGGCGCGGCGCAGCAGCACCAGCCCCATGCCGTCCTTGGCGTTGAACCGGCGGAAGGTGTTGCCGTCGTCGGCGTAGTAGATGCCGCCGTCGGTGAGCACGCCGTCGACGTCGACGGACAGCAGCTTGACCTTGGCCAGCGCGTCGCGGGCGGCTGTGGGGGTCGGCTTGTCGTTGGATCCGTTGTCGGTCACGCGGTCCTCCTGGCGGGCTTCGTCCCCGCCCTCTTAGCACGATCCGGGGAGCCGGGCCATACGGGCCCGCTCGCGCCTCAGGGCGGGCCGGCGATGCGGTAGAGGGTGAAGAAATCGCCGCCGCCCACCGGCGTCAGGCCGCCCGGCCGGACGCTCGGGTCCGTGCCCGGGTGGAGCCACACGAGATAGTCGAAGTCGCGCCGCCAGTTGGCGGCGATTTCGCGGTTCCAGCGGGCGTCGGCGAAGGTCCGGGTGTCGCCGACGAGCAGCCGCGGCGAGGCCGGGCGCGGCTGAACCGGCGCCAATCGCCGCAGCGCCGGCGCCATCTCCAGGGGCCAGACGGCCACCTTCATCAGCGGATTGAAGGCCGATTTCTCGACCACCGCCAGCGACGGCATGTGCCAATAGACGGCGAAGAAGCAATCGAGCTCGTCCGCCGGTTCCATCACCGGCAGGATCCTGGCGCCCCGCTCCAGCGGCGCCAGGGCGGCCAGGAAGGCCTGTTGCTTGGCGCCGCAGGCGAGCGTGATCTGCTCGACCTTGGCGAGCTTCGCGGCGGCGAGGATGGCGAGCGCCGCGATCAACGCGGCCCGTTCGCGGCGGTCGCGGAACCGGGGCTCGGCGGCGGCGATCAACATGAGCGCGGCGATCACCGGAACCCGGATATGGGTCAGCCAGACGCCGAGCAGCGCCTCCGGCATCACCAGGCCGACCGCGGCCACGGCGGCGAGCGGCCAGGCGAGCAGCGCCAGGCCGAGGACGAAATCGAAATCCTGGAAGTAGAGCACCGGGCTGACCAGCGCGCGGAGCCGTGCCATCGGCGGCCCGAACACGGTCTCGGTGCCGTGCGTCGGCGCCCCGACCATCGCCCAGAGCGCCCCGAGCACGAGAAGCTGGCCCAGGAGCGGCACGTCGCTCGCGGCGTCGAGCCGCCGGTCGCGCCGGAACGCGTCGAGGCGCATGACGCCGAGCACCAGGCCGTAGACGGCGGTCACCAGGAGATGGGTGAAGAACAGCGCGGCGGCGAACCCGGCGGCGACGAGGAGCCGCGCCGGCCAGCGCCAGCCCGCCGTCGCCAGCCAGGCGGCCAGGGCCAGCAGCAGCACCGACTGGCCGAGGTAGAAATTCGCCAGGCCGCCCGCCGCCGGCGCGCTGTAGACGACCAGGACCGCCCAAAGCGGCGCCAGCCCGGCCCGGCCGAGGAGCTGGCGGCGCAGCACCGAGACCGAGGCGAACAAGGCCAGGATGGCCATGCAGACGAAGACCCGGGCCGCGTCGTAGGCGTCCATCACCTTCATCAACGGCCAGGTGACGACGTCGAAGGCGAGGTTCGGCAGCACCGACCATTCGACGGCGTAATAGCGCCCGAGGTGCGGGTCGTCGGCCAGGTGGTGGATGACGTGGACGCGCGCCAGGTGCCCGGCGTAGTCGCCGCCCGGCGGCACCGGCGCGCTGAACACCGGCGCCAGCGCCCCCGCCAGCACCGCCAGCCAGAGCGCCGCGCGGGCCGGAAAACTGATTGAACTGACGCCGGTCACATGCTTACTCCTCGGGACCGAGAGGGCCGTTCGGAGGGCCCCGCCGTCCCAACACCATACGGACAACCGGACCACATGGGGAGACCGTCATGGACATCGGCACACTGATCCCGCGCCACGCGCGCTACCGGGGCGACCACACGGCGGTGGTCTTCGGCGGCGCGCGGCTCACCTACCGCGCGCTGAACGCCCGGGTCAACCGGCTCGCCAACGCGCTCCTCGCGAACGGCCTCGCGAAGGGCGCCAAGGTGGCGACCGTGCTGCCCAACTGCCAGGAACTGCTGGACCTCTACTGGGCGGCGGCGAAGACCGGGCTGGTGGTCGTGCCCATGAGCCCGCTGCTGCAGCCGAAGGGCCTCGCCGGGCTGCTCCGCGACGCCGACGCGGAAATGGTGATCACCCACCCGAACTACGCCGGCCTCGTCGACGCCAGCCGCGACGGGCCCGCCATTCAAGCGGAGAACTACGTCATCGCCGGCGGACCGGCCGACGGGTTCCGAGGTTTCGAGGACCTCGTCGGCGCCGCGCCGGAGACGGAACCGCCCGACGCCGCGCTCACCGACGGCGACGTCTACAACATCATCTATTCCTCCGGCACCACCGGCGACCCCAAGGGCATCGTCCATACCCACTACGTGCGGGCCAACTACTGCACCATGTTCTCCCAGGCCTTCCGGTTCACGCCGGAGAGCGTGACCCTGCACACCGGCGCCGCGATCTTCAACGGCGCCTTCGTCACCCTGATGCCGACCTTCTACAACGGCGCCACCTACATCCTGCACGAGACCTTCGACATCGACCGCGTCGTCGAGACGGTCCGCGACGAGAAGGTCACCCACATCATGATGGTGCCGGCGCAGATCATTCAGTTGATCGACCGGCCCGGCACCGACCCGGCGGATCTCGCCAGCCTGGAATGCGTGCTCAGCCTCGGCGCGCCGCTGCACCTGGAACACAAGAAGCGCTTCGACGCCCTGCTGCCGGGCCGCTTCCACGAGCTCTACGGGCTCACCGAAGGCTTCATGACGATCCTCGACAAGAACGATTTCCCGGCGAAGCCCGAGTCCGTCGGCGTGCCGCCGCCGTTCCTGGAGATGCGCATCTGCGACGACGACGGCCGCGACCTTCCGCCCGGCGAGATCGGTGAGATCGTCGGCCGCGGCCCGCACCTGATGCCCGGTTACTACAAGCGCCCGGACCTGACCGAGGCCGCGGTCAAGGACGGCTGGCTGCATTCCGGCGATCTCGGCTACGTCGACGACGACGGCTTCCTCTATCTCGTCGACCGCAAGAAGGAGATGATCATCTCCGGCGGCGTCAACGTCTACCCGCGCGACATCGAGGACGTCGCCGTCGCCCATCCCGACGTCGCCGAGGTCGCGGTGTTCGGCGTGCCCGACGAGAAATGGGGCGAGACGCCGGTCTGCGCGGTGATCGCCAAGGCCGGCGCCGCGGTCACCGAGGAGGCGCTCCGCGATTGGATCAACGCCAACGTGGCGGCCAAGTTCCAGCGGGTCAGCCGGGTCCTGATCATGGACGCCTTTCCCCGCAACGCCGCCGGCAAGACGCTGAAGCGAGCGATCCGCGACGCGCTGCTCGGCTGACGCCGCCTTGCCGGGATCACCGATCCGTGGCAGCTTTCCGGGCGGGAGGAACCGATGAGCGATCACCTACGCAAGCCCCACGACCTGGGCGGCCTCGACGACGGGCCCGTCGACCCGAGCGAGCACGCGCACGCGCCCTGGGAGAAACGGGTCGATTCGATCATGCGCCTGGTTTCCGACAAGAAGCGCCGGATCCTGACCGTCGACGAACTACGCCGCGGCATCGAGGACCTCGGCCCCGGCATCTACGACGAGCTTAGCTACTACGAGCGCTGGATCTCGTCGCTGACCAACGTGTTGATCGAGAAAGGCGTGGTCAGCATCGACGAGCTGGGCCGCAAGATGAGCGAGGTCGAGGCCCGCTGGACCGCCGACCGGGAGGCCGGGCCGTGAGCCGCTACGCCATCGGCGACAAGGTCCGGGTGCGCCGCGCCTACCCGCCCGGCCACGTCCGCACGCCGAGCTTCATCCGCGGCAAGCAGGGCGTCGTCGACGCCATCCCCGGCGCCTACCCCAACCCTGAGGAGCTGGCCTACGGCCGCCCGGGCACGCCGGCGCAGCCGCTCTACCGGGTCCGCTTCGAGCAGGGCGAGGTCTGGGCCGACTACGCCGGCCCGGCCGCCGACAGCATCGTCGTCGACATCTACGAGCATTGGCTGGACCCGGCCGGAGAGGCGTCATGAGCGACCATACCCACGACCACCCCCACCCGAAGCAGCCCGACATCGAGGACGCGCCCTTCACCCGCTTCCAGGTGATGACCGAGGCGCTGGCCGAGCTGCTGATCGAGAAGGACGTGGTCAGCGCCGACGAGTTCCGCGCCCAGTTGGAGCGCATGGACGCCAAATCGCCGGCCGACGGCGCGCGGATGGTGGCCCGCGCCTGGGTCGACCCGGCCTTCAAGGAACGCATGTTGGCCGACGTCAACGCGGCCGCCGAGGAGCTCGGCCTCGACGCCGGGCACATCCCGATCCGCTGCGTCGAGAACACCGCCGATGTCCACAACGTCATCGTCTGCACGCTCTGTTCGTGCTACCCGCGCCTGCTCATCGGGCTGCCGCCGGACTGGTACAAGTCGCGCGCCTACCGGGCCCGGACGGTCAAGGAACCGCGCGCCGTGCTGGCCGAGTTCGGCACCGAGATCGCCGACGACGTCGAGGTCCGGGTTCACGATTCCACCGCCGACCTCCGCTACATGGTGCTGCCCCTGCGGCCCGCCGGCACGGACGGCATGGGCGAGGCAGACCTCGCCGCCCTGGTGACCCGCGATTCCATGATCGGCGTCAGCCGGGCGAAACCGGCCGGGTGACGGCGTGGCGAGGAAGATCCAGGCGATCGTGATCGACGACGACGGCCTCATGCGCCGGCTCGTCGCCAGCATCCTGACCGAGCTCGATTGCGGCGTCGTCGGGATCGACAAGGACGGCGCCGCCGCCGTCGAGCTCTACCGGGAGAACAAGCCGGACCTGGTGTTCCTGGACATCAACATGCCCGACGTCGACGGACTGGTCGCGCTCAGGCGGATCTTCAAGTTCGACCCGGACGCCCATGTCGTGATGCTCACCGGCAACGCCGATACCGCCGTCGCGGAGAGCTGCATCAGCGCCGGCGCCAAGGACTACCTGCACAAGGACGCCGGGCCCGAGGTGCTGCGCCAGGGACTCGAACGGGCCGTCCGGCAACGGCGTTGAGCCGCGACCGCGCCGTGCGTCCGGCGCATGCGGGGACCGCGCCCGGGTGGCTTGCGCGCGCCCCGCGCCGCCGATAAGATTTTTCCGCCGCTCGGCCCCGGCCGGGCGGTGACGTTCTCGGGGCGGGGTGAAAGTCCCCACCGGCGGTGATGGCGCCAAGCGCCTCAGCCCGCGAGCGCCCGCCAGGTGGCGGGGTCAGCAGATTCGGTGAAACTCCGAAGCCGACGGTGACAGTCCGGATGAGAGAGAACGGGATTCCATGGCCGGCCGCGCCCAGCGGTTCGGTTCCGTGGGGTTCCGCCGCCCTGATTCTGGTGTTGAGTCGAAAGGAGACAGCCATGAATCAGAGTGTTCACGAACACAACCCAAGTCCGAAGATCGCCTTCGTCCAGTCGTGCTGGCACCGCGACATCGTCGACCGCTGCCGCGATTCCTTCCTCGCCGAGATGGCGGAGAAAGGCCATGCCGCCGACGCCATCGAGCTGTTCGAGGTGCCCGGCGCGCTGGAAATCCCCCTGCAGGCGAAGCTCTTGGCGAAGCTCCGCCGCTACGCCTCCATCGTCGCCGCCGTCTTGGTCGTCGACGGCGGCATCTACAGTCACGAGTTCGTCTCCGACGCGGTGATCAGCGGGACTATGCAAATCCAGTTGGAGACGGAGGTCCCGGTGATCTCCGCGGTGCTGACCCCGCACCACTTCCACGACGGCGCCGAGCACCGGGATTTCTTCTTCGACCACTTCGTCGTCAAGGGCGCCGAGGCGGCGGAGGCCTGCCACCAGACCATCGCCAATCTTGCGCGCTTGGGCGATTTGGGTAGGGTGGCCTGAGCCGCAACTGCCGGGTGGACCCCGCCGTGACCGACGACAGCGCCGAGCACACATTCGACTACGTCGTCGTCGGCGCCGGCTCGGCCGGCTGCGTCATGGCCAACCGCCTGAGCGAGGACGGCAAGGCGTCGGTCCTCCTGTTGGAGGCCGGCGGCGAGGATACCAGCCCGTGGATTAAAATGCCGGTTGGCTACATCAAGACCATGTCCGATCCGGGCGTGAACTGGCTGTTCGACACGGAGCCGGAGCCGCACCTGCACGGCCGTCAAATACCGATCCCCCGGGGCAAGGTGCTGGGCGGATCGAGTTCCATCAACGGCATGGTCTACGTGCGCGGCAACGCCCGCGACTACGACGGCTGGGCGCAGCTGGGCAACCGCGGCTGGGCCTTCGACGACGTCCTCCCCTACTTCAAGAAATCCGAGCACCGGGAATCGGGCGGCAATGAGTGGCGCGGCACCGGCGGGCCGTTGAACGTCGCCGAGGTGCGCACCACCTACCCGATCCTCGATAGCGTCATCGACGCCGCCGAGGAAGCGGGCTACCCGCGCAACCCCGACTACAACGCGGCCAGCCAGGAAGGGTTCAACTACTTCCAACTGACCCAGAAGAACGGCCGGCGCTGGAGCGCCAAGATGGCGTTTCTCGATCCGGTCCGTCACCGCCCGAACCTGACCGTCGAGAAGAACGCCATGGCCACCGGCCTGGTGTTCGAAGGCAGCCGTTGCGCCGGCGTCCGCTACAGGGCGCGGGGCGGCGAACGCATCGCCCGCGCCGGCCGCGAGGTGGTGCTCTGCGCCGGTTCCATCCAGTCGCCGCAACTGCTCGAGCTTTCCGGCGTCGGTCAGGCGGAACGCCTCAAGGGCCTCGGCATCGAGGTCCGCCATGATCTCCCCGGCGTCGGCGAGAACCTGCAGGACCACTACGTCAGCCGGCTGGTCTGGCGGCTCAAGGGCGTGGTCAGCCTGAACCAGGAGACCCGCGGTCTGAGCCTCGTCCGCGAGTTCCTGCGCTATCTGCTGGCCGGGCGCGGCGCGCTGACGCTGTCGGCGGGGATCATCGGCGGCTTCGTCCGCAGCCGCCCGGAGCTGGAAGTGCCGGACATCCAGTACCACATCGCCCACGCCAGCTTTAAGGATCCGAAGAAACGCGTCCTCGACCGCTTCCCGGGCCTGACCATGGGCCCCTGCCAGCTTCGGCCGGAAAGCCGGGGCTCGGTCCATCTCCGCTCCGCCGATCCCTTCGCGGCGCCGGCCATCGTCCAGAATTTCCTGGCCGAGGCCGAGGACCGCCGGGTCCACGTCGCCGGCATGCGGATCGCCCGTGACATCGCCGCCCAGGCGGCGCTGGCGGCGCACACGGAGACCGAGCTGCTGCCCGGCGCCGATTGTCAGTCCGACGACGAGCTGATCGATTACGCGGCCCAGACCGGCGCCACGCTCTATCACCCGGTGGGCACCTGCAAGATGGGCAACGACCGCGACGCCGTCATAGACGAGCGGATGCGGGTGCACGGTCTCGAGGGGCTCCGCGTCGTCGACGGATCGGCGATGCCCAGGCTGATATCGGGCAACACCAACGCGCCGATCATCATGATGGCGGAGAAGACCGCCGAGATGATGCGCGAGGACGCGAACCCTTGAACCTCGTCTTCGCCACCGGTTCCGACAGCAAGCTGTTCCTCAATCTCTGCATCCTGCTCGATTCGTTCGCCCACCACATGCCCGGCGAGACCCTGCGGGTCTGTGATTTCGGCTTCGAGGACCGGCACCGCGACTTCCTCGCTGCCACCGGCCACCTGACGCCGGCGCCGCCGCATCTCGCCGACGAGCCCCACACCTGGAAACGCAAGGCCACGCTCCCCGACTTCTTCGCCTCAGACCGGCCGCCGCCCGACGCGGTCGTCTGGTTCGACGCCGACATGGCGGTGTTGGCGCCGGTGGCCGAGGACATCCGCGCCCTGGCCGACGCCATGCGCGCGGCCGGCGAGGCCGTCGCCGCCTGCACCGACAGCAACGGCGGCGACATCGCCGGCTTCATCGCCGCCAACGAAACGCCGGAGACCGGCCTCGACCCGTTCCGTGCGCTCATCGACGCGCACGGCACCGACCCCGGGGCGCCCTACCTGAACACCGGGTTCTTCATCCTTTTTCCGGGCCCGTTCGCCGAACGCTGGCGCGACGAGGTCATGCGCCAACCGCCGTTCCTGTTGTTCGAACAGAACACCTTCAACGCGCTGGCCGGCGCGCCCGGCGCCGGGGTCCGGATCCTCGACCCGGGGATTTGGAACGTGCACGGCGATCTCCTCGCCGACGTCGACGTGGCGGGCGCGGCGCGGATCCTGCACACCACGTCGAAGGGCGCGCACCACACCATGAGCCGGTTCAGCGTGCCCATCGGCGGCGTCGAGGTCTCCGGCGAATTCAAGATCTTCGCGCGGCCCGACCTGATGAAGATCCAGGGCGACCACCTGATGCATTTCCTGCTCGGCCACCAGGACCTGGCGGCGGCGCACGGGATTTAGGCGGCGCTCGCGATTTCAAGCCGGCGGCTTGCGACCGCATGCTTCGACAGGCTCAGCATGAGGGTTTCTCGAGAAACCCCGACGCTAGCAACGGCGCAGCCAACCTCTTCCTCATGCTGAGCCTGTCGAAGCATGGGCGAGCGACGGAGCGCTGAATCTCCCTCCCCCCTTGTGGGGGA
>JAPPPF010000008.1:0-1258 GCA_028817665.1 Magnetovibrio sp.
CGGCCGTCGTCGGCAGGGACGCGACCTGCGGCGGCGGCCCGGCCGGGGCGCGGGGCACCGGCTGCGCCGGCTGGGCCGGCGGCGCGGGCTGGGCCGGCGCGGCGGACGCCACGGCGGACGGCTCGGGCGGCGGCGTCGCGGCCAGGCGGCTCGTGGGCTCGCCCTGGCGGGCGATCGCCGGCGCGTACTTGCGGCCTTCCGTGTCGGCGACCAGTCCCTGCTTGCGGGCCGCGTAGTAATCCGCCTGCTGGTCGACGGAAGACAGTTTCGGGAACGGCTTGTCGGCCGCCGACGGCGCCTTGCCGACGCCGCTGGGCTTGGCGGCTTCCTGCTTTTGACCGGCCGGCTTCTTCTCTTCGTCCTCGCCGGAGAAGAACTCGACGGTGTTGTTGTACCATTCCACCGGATTGACCGCGTCGGGTATCTGCGAACAGCCGGTGAGCAACGCGAACGCCGCCACCGGCGCGACGGCGCGGAACGCCCGGCCACCGATGTTCAAACCACGAATTCCGTCAGTTTTCTCAGACATGGGGTCTTGATCCCTCCTCGCCGCTTCTTTCGTTGATACCGTTTATCGGTCTTCTTTGGCGCGCTCTTCGCACCCGCAGCAAAATACCTTGTTTTTCAGGATGCTTTCAAATAGTTAACCGAATGAAAATTCCCCGCCTTCCGCATCTCAGCACGGGATGCTCGGAAAGCCGTGTTTCGATGATCTTAAAGGATTGACCGATGAACGATCAACCGCGCACAACGACGCCGCTTCCCGATCCCACCGAACTGTCCCGCTCGATCGCCGGCATCGCCGAGCGCTCGCAACGCCTGGTGACCGATTTCGTCTCCCGGCAGATGGCCGACGGATCGTTGCCCGAGACCGACCCCCTGATCGTCGGCAGCGCGTTCATGACGATGACGGCGCGGATGATGGCGAACCCGGCCCACGTCATGGAAACCAGCCTAGGCCTTTGGCAGGACTACCTGAATCTCTGGCAGTCGACGGCGCAGCGGATGATGGGCCAGGAGACGGCGCCGGTGATCGAGCCGGAAAAGGGCGACCGCCGGTTCAAGGACGAGGCCTGGGAGGACAACCAGGTTTTCGACTTCTTCAAGCAGTCCTACCTGCTGTCGGCGCGCTGGCTGCAGAGCGCCGTCGACGGCGTCGAGGGTCTCGACAAGAAGACCGCCGACAAGGTCGACTTCTACACGCGCCAGTTCGTCGACGCCATGTCGCCGACGAACTTCGTTATGACCAACCCGGAAG
>JAPPPF010000008.1:1268-2509 GCA_028817665.1 Magnetovibrio sp.
ACCATCGAATCGGGCGGCGAGAACCTGCTCAAGGGGCTCGAGAACCTGCTCGAGGATCTCGAGGAAGGCGGCGGCAACATCAAGATCAAGATGACCGACGCCGAGGCCTTCACCGTCGGCGAGAACATCGCCACGGCGCCGGGCAAGGTGGTCTTCCGCAACGACCTGATGGAACTGCTGCAGTTCGACCCGAGCACCGACGAGGTGGCCAAGACGCCGCTCTTGATCGTGCCGCCCTGGATCAACAAGTACTACATCCTCGATCTCCGCGAGAAGAACTCCTTCATCCGCTGGGCGGTCGACCAGGGCCACACGGTGTTCGTCATTTCCTGGGTCAACCCGGACGCCGAGCTGGCCGCGAAATCCTTCGCCGACTACATGCTCGAGGGCCCGGTCGCCGCCATCGACGCCGTCGAGAAGGCGACCGGCGAGAAGAAGGTCAACTGCATCGGGTACTGCATCGGCGGCACCCTGCTGGCCTCGGCCCTCGCCTACATGACCGCCAAGGGCACCGACAAGAAGGTCAATTCGGCGACATTCTTCACCACCATGGTGGACTTCGAGGACGCCGGCGAACTGGGCGTGTTCATCGACGAGGAGCAGTTGACCAGCCTCGAGAAGAAGATGAACGAGCGCGGCTACCTGGAAGGCGGCGAAATGGCCACCACCTTCAACATGCTGCGCTCGAACGACCTGATCTGGTCGTTCGTCATCAACAATTACCTCTTGGGCAAGGACCCCTTCCCCTTCGACCTGCTGTACTGGAATTCCGACTCGACCCGCATGCCGGCCGCCATGCACAGCTTCTATCTCCGCAAGATGTATCTGGAGAACAAGCTGGTCGAGCCCGGCGGCATCGAGCTCGACGGCGTGAAGCTCGACCTCCGCGACATCAAGGTACCGAGCTACATCGTCTCGACCCGCGAGGACCACATCGCGCCGTGGAAGTCGACCTACCGCGCGACCCAGCTCTATAGCGGGAAGACCCGCTTCGTGCTGGCCGGTTCCGGGCATATCGCCGGCATCGTCAACCCGCCGTCGAAGCCGAAGTACGGCTACTGGACCAACGACAAGCTGCCGGAGACCGCCGACTCCTGGCTCGGCGGCGCCGAGGCGCACGACGGCTCGTGGTGGCCCGACTGGGACAAGTGGACGAAGAAGCTGTCGGGCAAGACCAAGGTGCCGGCCCGCGTTCCCGGTGCCGGCCAGCTCAAGGTCCTGGCCGACGCCCCCGGCACCTA
>JAPPPF010000161.1 GCA_028817665.1 Magnetovibrio sp.
GAGCTTGTCGAAGCATGCAGGCGCTTGATACTCAGATGGATTTCCGCTTGTAGGCCTTGGGGTCGGGGCCCGGCTTGCCGAAGAAGTAGCCCTGGCCGTTGTCGACGCCGCATTCCCGCAGGAACTTGGCCAGCTCCTGGTCCTCGACCATCTCGGCGATGGTCTCGATCCCGGTCTCCTTGCAGAGCGTCGCCATGGAGGCCAGGAACGCCTTGCCCTTGGCCGTCTGGTAGGCGCGGGTGACGACGGGGCCGTCGAACTTGACGATGTCGATGTCGAAGGAGTTGAGGTAGTCGAAGCTGGCCGCGCCGGCGCCGAAGTCGTCGAGCGCCACGTGGAAGTTCCGCTCCCGGAACTCCTGGATGTGCGCGTTGACCCGGTCGAAGTCGGTGATTTCGGCCGATTCGGTGATCTCCAGCGAGATCATCTGCGAGAGATTGGTCGCCTGGCGCAGCAGCTCGCGCAGGTCCTTGACGAAGTTGGCGTCCGAGATCGAGTGGCCCGAGACGTTGACGGCCAGGGGCGGCATGCCGCCGATGCTCTCCTTCTTGACCAGGTCGACGGCCTTGCGCGCGACGGCCAGGTCGAAGTCGGGGATGATGCCGATCTCCTCGGCCAGGGTGATCATCTGGTAGGGCGAGCCCGAAGCGCCGGCGGAGCCGCGGAACCGCGTCAGCGCCTCCAGGTGATGGACCTCGCCGGTCTTCAGGTCGCAGATCGGCATGAAGGCGAGGTCGAAGTCGCGGGTCATGCAGATCCGCTTGAAGGCGTCGACCTGCTTCATGGTCTCTTCCATCATCGTCTCGAACATGTCCTGGAGCTGGGTCGGGTCCTGGAGCTCCTTGTTGTCCGTGTAGGCCTTGATGGTGTAGCCGATGGCCTTGGCGATCTGTTCCTCGGTCAGGCCTTCGACGTCGGCGTCGACGGACTGGCTCTCGGCGGTGATCTCGACGCCCTCCGGCGCCATCTCCCGGGCCGCGTTCTCGATCTTCTGGTTCCTGGCGGCGGCGTCGATGTCGCCGGATTGGACGATGCCGAAATGCTCGTCGCCGATGCGCCCGGCCGTGTTGCCGCCGGCCGACTGGGAATTCATGATCGCGCCGATGGCGCCGACCATGCGGCTGTGGGCCTCCTCGCTCATGCCCATGCGCGCCTGGCCCAGGTTGTTGACCTTGACGAGCGTCATCTT
Organism: Magnetovibrio sp.; assembly: GCA_028817665.1. Taxonomy (GTDB): domain Bacteria; phylum Pseudomonadota; class Alphaproteobacteria; order Rhodospirillales; family Casp-alpha2; genus UBA3470. Next base: position 1,190 of record JAPPPF010000161.1, read on the forward strand.
GGCGTCGGCGCCGGCCTCGTTCAGCGCCCGGACCCGGTCGGCGGCGACCGCCTGGAAGGCCTTCTGGTTGAGCGCGCCCGATTCCGGATCGCGGTCGGCGGCGGCGGGCTTCGCCGCCTGGGCCCGCTTCGGCGTCACCTTCACGGCGAGGAAGAAGTTGTGGTTGAAGTCGGGCACCCGGTAGCCGGAGATCACGGCGTCGCAAAGCGCGCCGCTCTTCAGCGGCAACTGCACGCTGATGTCGTCGATGCGGCCGTCCTTGTCCGACGTCATCAACAGATCGGTGACCAGCTCGTGGTCGGCCTCGCCGAGCAGGGTCGTGAACGGCTTGCCGAACAGGTCTCCCGCGGTCTTGCCGAACAGTTCGGCGGTGGTGCCGGCCGAGAAAACGATGTGCTGGCTGCTGTCCAGTTCGAACAGCAGATCGGCGCGGCAGAACGCCAGCGCGACGAAGCGCTGGGTCAGCCCGGCCGAGTCCTTCTTCTTCGATACTTGCTGCGGTTGTTCAACCACGACAGCTTGCTCCGCGTTCATGTCTGTCCCCAATCAAGCGGCGATGCGGCCGCCTCTCCACCTTGGAACGCGTTGGTGTCGAAATTCGTGCTGCCCTTCCCTTTCTCGCGTTGCGCGATGCGGTGGTTTTTTCCACCGCCATCGAGCTTAGAGAAGAGGCTTGCACGCGTCATACGAAACACGACTTAGAACGTTAACGGAACAAAATGAATGAGCTTCCCCCCATCGTACGGAGTTCTCCCGCCGACATCATAACTATGGTCAAGTCCTTATGGCGAAGTCAATGGATTCACGCATATATTCATGGATATAAATCGTGAGTCCCGCGGTTTTTCGCGCGTCGATGGTCTGGCGCCCGCCGATCACAAGGCGCGCGCGAACGGCGGCGCGTCCGCCAAAGCGGGTGCCGCTCAGGCGTCGTGCTCGGGCAGCTTCTGGCGCATGGTCACGAACTCCTCGGCGGCCGTCGGGTGGATGCCGACGGTCGCATCGAACTGCGCCTTGGTGGCGCCGCACTTCAGGGCGACGGCGAAGCCCTGGATGATCTCCGGCGCGTCCTGGCCGACCATGTGGCAGCCGAGCACGCGGTCCGTGTCGCGGTCGACGATAAGCTTCATCATGGCGTTCTCGTCGCGCCCGGAAAGCGTGAATTTCATCGGCTTGAAGCGCGACACGTAGATGTCGATGTCATGGTTCTCGCGCGCCTCGGCCTCGCTCAGGCCGACGGTGCCGACCGGCGGCTGGCTGAACACGGCGGACGCGATGTTGGCGTAGTCGACGGTCGTCGGCTTGCCGCCGAACAGGGTCTCGGCGACGGCCATGCCCTCGGCCAGGGCCACCGGGGTCAGGTTGACCCGGTCGGTGACGTCGCCGATGGCGTAGATGCTGTCGACGGCGGTCTTCGAGGTGGCGTCGACGACGACGGCGCCGCGCCCGTTCAGTTCGACGCCGGCCTCCTCGAGGCCGAGGCCCCGGGTGTTGGGGCGCCGGCCGGTGGCGTACATGACCAGGTCGGTGTCCATCATCTCGGCCATGTCGAGGTGCAGGGAGTAGTTGCCGTTCTCGCGCTCGATGGAGTTCACCTTGGTCTCGCAGTGCAGTTGCACGCCCTTGCGGGCCATCTCGTCGCGCAGCGTGTTGCGGACCGCGTCGTCGAAGCCCCGCAGGATGTTGTCGGCGCGGACGATCAGGTGGGTCTCGACGCCGAGCGCGTTGAAGATGCCGGCGAACTCGACGGCGATGTAGCCGCCGCCGACGATGACGATGCGTTCGGGCAGGGCCGCCAGGTCGAGGGCCTCGTCGGACGTGATCACGTGCTCGATGCCGGGGATCTTCGGCATTACTGGGTGGCCGCCGGTGGCCACCAGGATGTGCTCGGCCGTGTAGGCCTTGCCGTCGACCTCGACCGTGTGCGCATCGGTGACGATGCCGGTGCCGTTGATCTCGGCGACGTTGGCCTCCCGGAGGATCCGGTGGTAGACGCCCTCCAAGCGGTCGAGCTCGGCGTTCTTGGCACCGACCAGGGCGCCCCAGTCGAAGCCCTCGGCGCGGGCCTGCCAGCCGTAGCCGGCGGCGTCGGCGAACTCGTCGGCGAAATGCGCGCCGTAGACCAGGAGCTTCTTCGGCACGCAGCCGCGCATCACGCAGGTGCCGCCGACGCGCCGGTTCTCGATCACCGCGGTCCGCTTGCCGTAGCGGCTGGCGGCGAAGCGCGAGGCGCGGACCCCGCCCGAGCCCGCGCCGATGGTGATCAGGTCGTAGTCGTATTGGGCCATCGAAGTGTCCTCACATGCGCCCGTTTCGGGCGCGCAGGCACCGTAAATAAGGGTGCGGTCCCGGGAACGCTACCCTTTTCGCCTTAAACAGTTCGTGAGGACGCGGCCGGCCGGGCCGCCGCTCAGGCGATGCCGCCCATGCAGAGGTACTTCATCTCCACGTATTCCTCGATGCCGTACTTCGAGCCCTCGCGGCCGACGCCCGATTCCTTGACGCCGCCGAACGGCGCCACCTCGGTCGAGATGATGCCCTCGTTGATGCCGACGATGCCGTACTCGAGCGCCTCCGCCGTCTTCCACACCCGGCCGATGTCGCGCGAATAGAAGTAGGCGGCCAAGCCGAACTCGGTGTCGTTGGCCATGGCGATGACCTCGTCGTCGGACGAGAACCGGAACAGCGGCGCCACCGGACCGAAGGTTTCCTCGCGGGCGACCTTCATCTCCTGGGTGACGTCGGCGAGCACGGTGGGTTCGAAGAAACTGCCGCCGAGCTGGTGGCGCTTGCCGCCGGTGACCACGCGCGCGCCCTTCTCCAGCGCGTCCTCGATGTGCTCCTCGACCTTCTCGACGGCGGCCATGTTGATCAGCGGCCCCTGCTGGGTCTCGCCCTTGCCGCCGTCGCCGACGACCATGCCCGACGCCGCCTGCGCCAGCTTCGCCGAGAACTCGTCGTAGACGCCGTCCTGGACGTAGAGCCGGTTGGCGCAGACGCAGGTCTGGCCGGTGTTGCGGTACTTCGACATCATCGCGCCCGCGACGGCGGCGTCGATGTCGGCGTCGTCGAAGACGATGAACGGCGCGTTGCCGCCGAGTTCCATGGAGGTCTTCTTCACCGTCCGCGCGCATTGCTCCATCAGGACCTTGCCGATCTCCGTCGAGCCGGTGAACGACAGCTTGCGCACGGTGGGGTTGCCGGTCAGCTCGCCGCCGATCTCGCGGGCCGCGCCGGTGACGACGCTGAGCACGCCCTTCGGCAGGCCGGCGCGTTCGCCGAGCTCGGCCAAGGCCAGCGCCGAATAGGGGGTCTCGGAGGCCGGCTTGATGACCATCGGGCAGCCGGCGGCGAGCGCCGGGCCGCACTTGCGGGTGATCATCGCGGTCGGGAAGTTCCACGGCGTGATCGCCGCGGTGACGCCGATCGGCTCCTTGACCACGACGATCCGCTTGTCGGCGCCGTGCTGCGGGATGGTGTCGCCGTAGATGCGCCGGCCTTCCTCGGCGAACCACTCGATGAACGACGCCCCGTAGGCGATCTCGCCCATGGCCTCGGCCATCGGCTTGCCCTGCTCGGCGGTCAGGATGGCGGCCAGGTCGGCCTGATTCTCCATCATCAGCTCGAACCAGCGGCGCAGCACCTGGGCGCGCTCCTTCGAGGTGCGGGCCCGCCAGTCGGGCCAGGCGGCGTCGGCCGCCTCGATGGCGCGCCGGGTCTCTTGGGCGCCCATCTTCGGCACCGTGCCGATGACGGCGCCGGTCGCCGGGTTGGTCACGTCCAGGGTTTCGCCGCTGTCGGCGTCGGCCCATTCGCCGCCGACGTAGCCCTGTTGACGGAAGAGGCTTTGATCGTTGATTTGCATGGAATCCTCGTAGAACCTAGGGCGGCGGCGGCGCCCGAACGGATCGCCGCGGGCCGCGCCAATTGATGAGTGCCGGGAGTTAATGGCGGGTTATATATGGCCTGTCAACACGGGCTCCCCAAGGCCCGCGCCGGGCACGCCAACCGAGGTATTGAGAGATCGACCAGATGGTCCCACGCATCCTCCTTTCGCCCCCCGGGCGCGGCCGGCGCCGATGAGCCGGCGGGCGCGCCGGCGGGGCCGGGCCGGGAACGCCGACGCGGCGCTCGAGCGCGCCGTCGAGGCGGTCAACGCCGGCGACGCCGAGCGGGGTTTCGAGCTGGCGCGCGGCGTGTTGGCGAGGACCGGCCGCGACGACGCCGCCGAGGTCGCCGGCCACGCGGCGCTGCGCCTCGCGCCCGAGGCCGCCGTCCAGGCCCTCCAGGCGCTCGTCGATCTGCGGCCCGATTCGCCCGGATTGCTCAACGACCAGGCCGGGATGCTCTGCCACCTGGGCCGCTTCGACGAAGCCGAGGCGGTGTACCGCCGGGCCCTGGAGGCCGACCCGGACGCGCCGGCGACGCTCGCCAACCTGGGCCAGGCGCTGCTCAGCCTGGAGCGTCCGGAAGACGCCGAGGCCGCCTTCCGCGCCGCGCTCGCCGCCGACCCCGGCCACGCCGCCGCCCTGAACGGCCTCGGCGGCGCGCTCGAGAAGCTGGAGCGCCCGGCGGAAGCCGCCGACGCCTACCGCCGGGCCGTCGAGCGGGAACCGCAATCGGACATCTTCCGCCACAACCTGATCCTGGCGCTGCGCCAGGCCGGGACCGGCTTCGAGGAGCGCGAGCGCCTGCTCCGGGCGCGGTTGGCCAACCACCCCGGCGACGTCGAATCGCTGAACTACCTGACCAACGTGCTGACCAGCCTCGGCAAGTTCGCCGAGGCCAGGAAGACGATCGCCCGCATGCAGGCCCTCGATCTCAACACTTCCGAGGCCGCCCATGCCCGGCTGCTCGGCGCCGAGCTCGATTTCCTGGAAGGCGACTGGGAGCGCGGCTGGTCGGAATACGCGGCGCGGCGTGGGAAAACCCAGCACCAGGACCGTTACCAGGACCTGCCCGAGTGGCAGGGCGGGCCGCTCGACGGCATGCGGCTGCTGGTCTGGAAGGAGCAGGGCGTCGGCGATGAGATCATGTTCTCTCGCTTCCTGCCGCTGCTGGTCGACACCGGCGCCCGGGTGCGGCTGGAAACGGATGCGCGCTTGGTGCCGCTGTTCGCCCGCTCGTTCCCCGACATCGAGGTCGTCGCCCTCGACGATCCCGGCGCCGCCGACGGGGTCGACCTGCAGGTCGCCATCGGCGGTCTCGGGCGGCGCCTGTGGCCGACCTTCCGCGACGCCGGCGCCGCCAATGTGGGCGCCCCGCTGCGCGCCGATCCCGAGCGCGCCCGGGCGCGCCGCGCCGCCTACACCCGGGGCGCCGCCGCCAAGGTCGTCGGCGTCTCCTGGCACAGCGCCAACGCCGCCGGCGGGCCCGACAAATCCATGCCCGTCACCGGCCTAGCGCCGGTCCTGGCGCGGCCCGACACGGTCTTCGTCGATCTCCAGTACGGCGACACCGAGGCGGCGCGGGCCGAGGCCGAGGCCCAACTCGGGGTGAAGATCCTCCACGACGACAGTTTCGATCAGATGGACGATCTCGACGGGTTCGCGGCGCAGATCGCGGCGCTCGACGCCGTGGTCTCGATCTCCAACACGGCGGTCCACATGGCCGGCGGGCTCGGCGTGCCGACGGCGGTGCTGTTGCCGCCGGTGCCCATGTGGCGCTGGGGCCTGGCCGGCGCGGACACGGTCTGGTATCCGAGCGTCCGGTTGTTCCGCCAGGCGCGCCTCGGCGCGTGGGCGGCGCCGGTCGGCGAAGCGGCCGCTTGGCTCGACGGGATATTGGCCTGATCGGGGTCCGCCGATTCGGCGAAAAATGGCCCGGAATGACCGTCGGACGGGCCGCGAAAGGTCTCGGGGCGCCCCGGGATTTCGCGCTGAAACCCAGGGATCGCAACGGATTCACCCGAATCTGTTGCAGAAAAAACACACTGTTTCAAAAAAATCTCACCCGGGTGCGCATTTTGCTTCTTTCCGACCCATCGATCCCGCATATTCGGCGGGTCGGAAGCGAATGCCCGTCATTCGAATGGTTTGGTACCAAGGGCTGAACCTTCCGATATAAAAAAACGGGTTAACCCAACCCATACATTAAAAGTGTAAGGAGAGACCAAAGTGGATATCAAAACCGTTCTCAAGACCTCGGTTGCCGCTGGTGCGTTGTTCGCCCTGGCTGCCCCCGTGGCCGGTGTCGCCGAAGCCGGCGGCATCAAGCAGAAGAACAGCAAGATCGACCTGACCGTTAGCGGTCAGATCGTCCGCGGCCTGCTCTACGCCGATGACGGCGACAACAGCCAGCTGTTCAACGTTGACGGTCGTACGACCGGCACCCGCGTCCGTTACATCGTTTCCGGTCAGCTCACCGAGTCCGTCAAGGTCGGTGGCTTGATCGAGCACGACGTCGGGCAGTCCAACGACAGCTTCAGCTTCGCCACCACGACCGGTAACGATTCCTCCGCCGACTCGACGGCCTTCGGCATTCGTCATCACTTCGTGTCGTTCACCCACAAGTCCATGGGTAAGCTGAGCCTTGGTCAGACCAACACGGCCTCGAACGGCATCATGGAGCACAAGCTCGACACGTCCGGTTCCACCGTCCTCGGTGGCGCCACGACGCTGAGCAACATCCAGTTCACGACGGGCGCCAACGGCGCCTTCACCGGCCTGACGGCTGCTGGCGAAACCAGCACCTTCGACGGCCTGAGCCGTGACGACGTGATCCGCTACGACACGCCGAAATTCGCTGGCTTCGGCCTGGCGACGTCCATGCAGGACGAAGGCACCTTCGACGTGGCGCTCCGCTACTCCGGCTCCTTCGCCGGCATCAAGATCAAGGGCGGTGCCTACTACGCCAACGTTGAAGCCGGTGGCGGCGGACAGCAGGGCGGTGGCTCGGTTGCGTTCATGCACTCGAGCGGCCTGCACGCGCGTGTCGGTTATGCCGGTTCGACGGCCGAAGGCACTGGCCGTTCGCCGTCCGTGACCTTGGCTTCCGTCGGTTACCAGGGCAAGTTCTCGAGCCTTGGCAGCACCAACATCTTCTTCGACTGGTATGGCGCGGAAGACGTTGCGGTGGCTGGCAACGAGATGGACACCTACTCCGTCGGCGTCGTCCAGAAGCTGGACAGCATCGGTTCCGAGATGAGCCTCATGTACTCCAAGCACACCTTGGATGACACGGCCAACTCGGACTACAACGACATCGATACGGTTTACTTCCAGACGAAGCTCAACTTCTAAGGAAGTCGTTCGATCCATTCGCCTGAACAAGGCGGATGACAAGGTCAACCGGGGCTCGCAAGAGCCCCGGTTTTCCTTTATGAAGACCCGATGAACCGACGAACGCGCCGGCAACGGAAGAACCAAGGCGGGCCCGGGCCGGCCCCGGAACTGGCCCGCGCCGAGGCCGCCATGTTGGCCGGCGACCGGGACGCCGCCGTCAAGATCCTGACCCGCGTCGTCAAGGCGCACCCGAACAGTTTCGAAGCCCTGGGCAACCTGGGCGCCCTGCACATGGACCAGGGCAACGTCCGCGACGCCGAGCGCGCCTTCACCAAGGCGCTGAAGCTCCATCCGGACTCGGGCACCGTGCTCAGCAACCTGGCGACCCTGGCCAATCAGACCGGCGATGGGGCGCGGGCCGTCGCCCTCTACCGCGATGCCCTGGCCCAATCCCCCGACGACGCCGAGATCTGGCACGACCTGGCCCGGATCAAGCGGTTCGAGCCGGGCGACCCGGACCTCGGCGCGATCGCCGAGCTCCGGGCGCGGGACGGCCTCGACGCGGCCCAGGCCATGTACGCCGACTTCGCCCTGGCCAAGGCCTACGAGGACGTCGGCGAGTACGATCTCGCCTTCCAGCACATGCGCGCCGCGAACGAATTCAAGTGGCGCCGCGCGGCCTACGACCTCGGCGCCGAACGCCAGGCCGCGCGGCGCATCGCCGAGGTCTTTGACGCGCGGTTCTTCGCCGAGCGCATGGGCGCCGGCGCGCCCGGCGAGCTGCCGGTGCTGGTGCTCGGCATGCCGCGTTCGGGCACCACGCTGGTCGAGCAGATCGTCGCGGCGCATCCCATGGTTCATGGCGGCGGCGAGCTGGACGACCTGCAGGCCTGCGCGGCCGCGGCCGCGCCCCGGTTTCCCGACGGCCTCGACGGTCTCGGCGCCGCCGATTGGCGGGCCCTCGGTGAAACCTACGCGGGACGCTTGGCGCAACGGGCGTCCGGCGCCGAGCGGGTCACCGACAAGATGCCCCGCAACTTCTACTTCGCCGGGCTTCTCGGCGTCGCCCTGCCGAACGCGCGGATCATTCACTGCCGCCGCTCCGCCCTCGATACCTGCCTGTCGTGCTACAGCCTGCATTTCCCCTACGGCCAGGAATTCACCTACGATCTCGGCGCCCTCGGCGGCCATTACGGCGTCTACCGTCAGCTCATGGATCATTGGCACCGGGTGCTGCCCGGGCGCGTCCTCGACGTCGACTACGAGGTCCTGGTCGCAGATCAGGAACCGACGGCCCGGCGGTTGATCGAGTTCTGCGGCTTGCCCTGGGACCCGAAGTGCCTGGACTTCCACAAGAGCAAGCGCCAGGTGGCGACGGCCAGCGCGGCCCAGGTGCGCGAGCCGGTGCACGCCCGCTCGGTGGCGCGCTGGCGGCGCTTCGAGAAGCATCTTGGCCCATTGATCGACGCGCTCGGGCCTTACGCCCAGGAAGGGGACGCCGCCTGACCATGGCGAAGAGCAGCCGGAACCCGAACGAGACATTCAAACGCGCCGTCGCCGCCCTGCAATCGGGCGATCTCGCGAAGGCCGCCCGCGAGGCGCGCAAGCTTTCGAAACAGGCGCCCGACGCCGCCGATGCCTGGAACCTGCGCGGCACCGTCGCCCAGCAGGCCCGGGCGTCCGCCGACGCCGCGAAGTTCTTCCGCCGCGCCCTGCAGATTCGGCCCGGCGATCCGGGCGTTCTCAACAACCTCGGCGGCGCGCTCCTGGAGACCGGCGATCCGGACGCCGCCATCGACGCCTACCGCCAAAGCCTGGACGCGCGGCCCGACAGCACGGACACCCGCATGAACCTCGGCAATGCGCTGACCGAGGCGCGGCGGTTCGCCGAGGCGGAAACCGAGTTCCGCGCGGTCGTCGAGGCCAAGCCCGACGAGCATGGCGCCTGGCTGAACCTCGGCGGCGCGCTGATCGGGCTCAGGCGCTACGCCGACGCGCTCGAGGCCTTCGAGCAGCTGGTCGCCCAGGGCGTCAACACCAAGGAGGTTCACAACAACCTCTACAACGTCCTGGTCGCGCTCGGCCGCATCGACGCCGCCGAGGCCGCGTTGCAGGACCTGCTCGCGCTCGCCGGCGACGACCCGAAGATCCTGGTCAACGTTTCCGTCCTGCATTTCCTCCGCGAACGCTGGCCCGCGGCGTGGGAATCCTACGCCAAGCGCTGGCAATGGCAGCCCGACGAGGCGCGTCCGTTCGCGCCGCCGTGGTGGAACGGCGAGGACCTCGCCGGCCGGAAAATCCTGGTCTGGGGCGAGCAGGGGCTCGGCGATGAGGTCATGTTCGCCGGCATGATCCCGGACCTGTTGGACGCCGGCGCCCACGTCGTCTGCGAATGCGACGCGCGTCTGGTGGCGCTGCTCCAGCGTTCCTTTCCCGAAATCGAATGTCTGCCGCAGCGCGTCCCGCCGGTCGCCGAGGCCGTCGCCGCCGGCATCGATTTCCAGACGCCGAGCGGCAATCTCGGCATCTGGTACCGCCAGCGCGAGGATCAGTTTCGCGGCGGCGCGCCGTACCTGAAGGCCGACGCCGAACGCGCCCGAGCGCTCCGCCAGGCCTACGGCGGTGACCAGGGCGAGTTGCTGGTCGGTGTCACCTGGCGCAGCCTGAACCCCGATATCGGCGACATGAAATCCATGGCCCTCGACGATCTGGAACCGGTGCTCCGGGTGCCGGGCGTCCGGTTCCTCGACCTGCAGTACGGCGACACGGCCGACGAGCTCGCCGCCTTCGCCCAGCGCACCGGAATTCGCATCCACCACGACGACGCCATCGATCCGATGACGGACATCGACGGCCACGCTGCGCAGATCGCGGCGATGGACCTCGTCATCTCGATCTCCAACACGACGGTGCACATGGCCGGCGCCTTGGGCATGCCGACCTGGTGCCTGTTGAAGATGATTCCCAATCGGTGCTGGTTGTTGGATCGGGAAGACTCGCCCTTCTACGGCTCCGTGCGGCTGTTCCGGCAATCGGAGCCGATGAATTGGCGGCCGCCCGTGGAGGCGGCGGCCGGTGCCCTGGCGAAACGGGTTGAAGGCGCGACGGCCTAGGGGATCAGCCCGACTTGGAGAGCTGATCGCAACGCAGCATGGCGTCCTTCTCGTCGAACCACTCGTCGGCGTAGTCGGTGTCCTTGTAGTCGTCGAAGTAGGGGCCGCCGATGGTGTAGTGGAGGTTCGAGACCTCGCTCACGGGCACCGTTTCGTCGTAGGCCACCAGATGATTCCAGCGGTGGGGGATCTCGCCGATCAGGTGATCGCCGTCGAGCCACTGGAAGCGGTGCAGCTCGAGGCCGGACGCGGTGTTCACGTAATCCGGCGTCAGCGCCGTGCATTTGGCGCAGTTGAACAGCATCACGCTCGACCAGTTCTTCTTCTCGTACTTGGTCTGCTTGGCGCCCAGGAACTTGGTGTCCTCCTCGGGGACGTGGTCGTGCTTGACGCACATCACCGCGTAGTCGTCGTCGCGGAGCTTCCACAGATTGGCGATGTCGTCGAGCATCAGCATGTCGCAGTCCATGAACAGCGCCCAGCCCTCGAAATCGCAGAGATAGGGCGTGAGGAAGCGCGAGAAGGAGAAGTCCGTCGATTGCAGCGGATTGCGCTCGCGGGTCATCAGCCCGCCCAATTGCGACAGCATCACCGGCGTCACCGCCACCGGTTCCGAGGCGCGCGCGTGAATGCTCTGCGAGAGGACGTGGAAGGCGGCCGTTTCGCGGGGGTCGAAACCGATGAAGACACGGATCATGGTATGAAACTTTCCGTTAGCGCGGTTGAATGGCGGCGGTTGGTAGCGGTGAAGATATCGTGAGGCCAGTTAACAGGGCGTAAATCGGCAACCGCCGCCGCGGCGTCCGCTCAGACTTGGTTCCACTTGCCTCTGTGCATGACGGTGACGATCTCATTCTGTCCCATATTGTTGGTCCGCGGGACGTCGAAAGCGGCGTAATACCGCAGTCCAGGCGAAGCCTTGATTGCCCGGTCAAACGTTTGGGTCCACCACTCGGGGGATTCCAGCGTGCAATGCGCGTTCTCACCGTTCGGCAGGGTTTTACTGGCCGGATAACAGGCGACGTTCACATAGACGAACTCCTCGGCGAATCCGAATATCTCGTCGACCAGCCAGGGAATGTCCTCCTTGGGGCAATGTTCCAGCACGTCGGTGGTGACGACGCCTTCGAAAGTTCCGGTCGGCATGGTGCTGAACGGCT
>JAPPPF010000127.1 GCA_028817665.1 Magnetovibrio sp.
CGAACAGCTCGCCGCGGCCCGGCCCGACGCCGGGCGCCCGGCCTTCCCAGCCGTGGCTGCGGAAGCGCGCGTCCGTGGCGGCGATGCCGACCTCCCATTCGAGCATCCCGGCGAGCACGTATTCGGCGATGGCGGTCTCGTGCTCGAAGGTGTTGCAGACACGGCAGCCAGCGGGCAATTGGCGCCGGTCGAGCCAATCGAATCCGGTGAAGGGGATGTGGTAGAGCTTCAGGTTGGGCGCGGGCGGCATGCCGCCGGGCGGCATTCGCCCGGAGACGACGACGTCGGCGTCGGCCATCAGTTCGACGAGGCGGGCCGGGTCGTCGTCCTCCATCCACGCGGAGACCCGCCAATCCGTGGTCAGTTCGCCCTGCATCCAATCGGCCCATTCGGCGGACATCCGTCCGGACATGATCAGGCTCAAGGGTTCGGTCATCGGCTGGGCTCTCTCGGTAAGGGGGTTCGTCGGTCGCGGAAGGTTGGAAACTTGGCTGGGGTCCCTTTGGTGGTCCAGTCTGAGAGTTAGGATCTGGCCGGTTCGGGTTTCACCATTTGTGTTTTCATTTCCATAGGGTACGCGGTTGTATTCGTTGATGGCAATATTGCCTGTGGCGTTGGCGGTCGATAGCCCAGCGCACTGTGTGGCCTCTCTGTATTGTAGAAGGTTCTCCATTGTTCGATCAGTATCTGCGCCTCCTTCAAAGTGCTGAAGATTTCCATGTTTAAGCATTCGTCGCGGAGCTTGCCGTTGAAGCTTTCATTGTAGCCGTTCTCCCAGGGCGAGCCTGGCGTGATAAACAGGGTTTTGACCCGCAGTCTGGTGAGCCACTGACGGACCGCCTTGGCGACGAACTCCGGGCCGTTGTCGGAACGGATATGCTGAGGCGGGCCGTGACGCAGGAACAGCTTGGCGAGAACATACAGCACGTCCTGGCTATTGAGCTTGCGCCTGACGTGGATCGCTAGGCATTCGCGGGAGAACTCATCGATGACGGTCAGCATGCGGAATGCCTTGCCGTCATGGGTGCGGTCCTGGGCGAAGTCATAGGACCAGACGTGGTTCCGGTGCGTTGGACGGAGCCTGATGCACGACCCATCGTTCAACCACAGCCGGCGGCGCTCTGGTTGCTTGCGTGGAACCTTCAGCCCTTCGCGCCGCCAGATGCGCTTCACCCGCTTCAGGCTGACATGCCAGCCGTCCTGTTCGAGCAGCCAGTGGATACGCCGATAGCCGTACCGGCCATACTGTGAAGCCAGGTCGATGATCGCCCTGGTCAACATATCTTCATCGGCACGGCCTGTTGGCTTCTTCCGTTGCGTGGACCGATGCTGACCGAGTGTTCGACAGGCTCGCCGCTCAGAAACGGCCAGGGTTCGGATGACATAATCAATACAGCGGCGGCGGCGCGAAGGGCTTAGTACTTTCCCGTCAGCGCCTCATTTAGAATCATCTTGTCGAGCGTCAGGTCCGACACGGCCCGTCGCAGACGGCCATTCTCGCGCTCCAATTCCTTCAGCCTGTGGGCCTGGCTGACCTCCATGCCGCCGTACTCACGGCGCCAGCGATAGTAACTCTGCTCTGACACGCCAAAGCCACGGCAAACTTCGCCGACCGTCGCGCCCTGGCTCAGGCGGACCTCCGCTTCGCGCAGCATGCCGATAATCTGTTCGGGTTTGTAAATCTTCCGGCTCATATCGTCCTCCTTTGAAGATCAATTTAAGCCAGATCATCACTCAAAGCGTGGACCACTTTCTGGAACCCAGGCCACGAGTGCACCATGGTTAGCTGATCGTTGGCATTCGAATCGTGGAACAGGATGACTGCCTTGCCCGAGGTTCCGTCGCCGGCCGCGTTGCCGGCGACGAGGGCCGCCAGGGCGTCCGCCTGGCTGCCGGCGGTGCCGGTCAACACGATGACGTTGGCGTTGGCGTTGGTCAGGCTGATGGAATTGCTGCTGCCGTCCCAACTGATTTCCTCGTAGGCCAGGGTGTTGATAAACAGATCACTGGTGTCGAGGACGATCTGGTCGGAGTCGCCGCTGCCGCCGCCGAAGGCCGTGGCGCCGGAGAAGTCGAGAAGCGCGTCGGCGCCGAGCCCCGCCGCGCCGGTGCCGGAGAACACGCACCGGTCGGCGCCGCCGTTGCCGAACAGCGTGTCGTTGCCGGTGCCGCCGCTGAGTTCGTCGCCGCCAGCGCCGCCAGCGAGCGAATCGTTGCCGGCGCTGCCGGTCAAGACGTCCGCGCCGGCGCCGCCGATCAGTTCGTCGCGGCCGTTGCCGCCGTTCAACTGGTCGTCGTCGGCGCCGCCGTCCAACGTATCGTTGCCGTCGCCGCCGTTGAGCGTGTCGTTGCCGACGCCGCCGAAGACGATGGAGCCCAACAGGTTGGCGGAATTCACCGCGACGCCGAAATTCTTGGCGCGGTGGTCGGTGAACGTCAGGGTCGCGGTGGAGAGATCGAGGGTGTCGCCGCCGTCCGTGCCGGCCCAGAC
>JAPPPF010000237.1 GCA_028817665.1 Magnetovibrio sp.
GAACAAGGCGACCATCGAAGCGGGGATGCAGAGCTTTGAGCACGTCCTGTCCGAAGATACCGGGGAGGCGGAACTCCTCGATCTGATCGCGCAGCTGAACGCGGATGACGCCGTTGACGGTATCCTTGTCCAATTGCCGCTGCCGGATCAGATCGCCGGCCAGGCGGTGCTCGACGCGATCGCGCCCGAGAAGGACGCGGACGGGTTTCACGTCGTCAACGCCGGGCGTCTTGCGACCGGCGGCGACGCCCTGGTGCCCTGCACGCCGCTTGGCTGCGTCATGATGCTGCGTGACCGGCTCGGCGATCTGTCCGGCAAGGAGGCGGTCATCGTCGGCCGTTCCAACATCGTCGGCAAGCCGATGGCGCAGCTGCTGCTCGACGAAAACTGTACCGTGACCGTCTGTCACTCGCGCACCGCCGATCTTGCCGAAGTGTGCCGGCGGGGCGACATCCTGGTGGCCGCCGTGGGGCGACCGGAGATGGTGCGCGGCGACTGGATCAAGCCGGGGGCGACGGTGATCGATGTCGGTATCAACCGCGTGCCGAAGCCGGGCGAGGAGGGCAAATTCCGTCTGGTCGGCGATGTCGCGTTCGACGAGGCGAAATCGGTGGCGGGCGCGATCACCCCGGTTCCGGGCGGCGTCGGGCCGATGACCATCGCTTGCCTGCTTGCCAATACGCTGACGGCCGCCTGCCGCCGCAAGGGGATTGCACCGCCCGCGCTCTAAGTCGGAATGCGGCGCGGCAAGGTGCAGAGCGCGCCGAGCAGCATGGCGCCGCCGCCGAGCACGAAGAGAATCTCGTAACCGCCCGATAGTTCGAACAGCAACGGCAGCGCGAGCCCGCCCGCGGCGGCCCCGCAGGCGTTCGAGAGGATCGTCACCCGCATCATCCGCGGCATGTCCGCCGCCGACCCCATATCCCGTGCCCGGGCCGCCATAACCGCCGCCAATCCGGGCTGGCCGCCGTAGAAGATCGAGGAGTACCAAAGCATCGGCGCGGCGGCGAGGAAGGCCGGTCCGCCGACGCCGATCCCCAGCAGAACGAAGACGATCAGCAGGGTCGGCGAGATCCCGATCCGGGCGGCCATCGCCGCGCAGAGCACCGGGCCGAGGAAGGCGGAAATCCCGACCGTGCTCCAATGCAGCCCGGCGAGTTCCATGGAATAGCCGACGTCGCGGACGAGAAAATCGACCCAGTAGATCGTGTGCGGCACGATCCCGAAGGAGAACAGGAAATTCGCCGCGACCAGGCCGCGCCAGACGATGTGCCGGGGCAGGCGTGCGGGGGGAGCGTCCGGGTCCGCGGTTGGCAGGATATCGGCGGCGGACCAGCCCCATTGCGCGATCCCGGCGACCAGAAGTCCGGCGAGTGCGAAGCCGCTCCAGGCCCAGGCGATGCCCTGATCGAGCAGCCAGGGCGAGAAACTGCCGGAAAGGAAGATCCCGAGCCCGACCCCCGCATAGACATAGCCGGCGGCAACGGGGCGCTTGTCGGGTGGAGCCGCCGCGGTGGCGAAGGCGATGCTCTGCACCATGATCAGGCCGGCGATCGCACCGAGCAGGCCGCGCCAGAGCAGCAGCCAGAGGAAACCCCAGGGCAGGGCCGAGGCGACCAGGGCCAGGACGCCCAGCCACACGACCCCCGGCAGCAGAAGGCGGACGGAGACGCGGCGGCGCAGATGCTCCGCGAAGAAGGCCCCGGCGAAGAAGGCGACGAGATTGCCGCCGCCCACATACCCCGCTTCGAGCTCCGTCAGCTGGCCCGACTGGATCAGGGCGGGCAGCATGGTGGTGTAGGAGAACCGGCCGAGGGCGATGCCGACGAACATGGCCGCCCCGCCGCCGATCGCGATCCGCCGCCAGTTCGGGACCCCTTCCTCCGATGCGGCGGCCGGGCTCACCCGTCGGCTTTCAGGCGCAACCGGTAGACACCCTTGAAGTCGTTCGGGTCTACCGGTTTTCCCTTGCGCAGGATCTCGATCCGTCCGGCGCGTGCCAGGTGAATGGCCTGCTGGCGCACCGCGTTCAGGTAGCGCCGCCACAGATCCGGCGGATCGTTCTTGCGCCGCCGGGTCTCCGCGTAGGCGCGGGCCGCCGTTTCCGGCGAGACCGCCTTGCCGTCGCCCGCATCACTCAGCACCGCGAGGATGGCGGTCGCCACGGGGTCGTCATTCGAATTTGCGGGCGGTGTCGCGTCGGACATTTCTGTTTCGTTCATGTATGCTCCTTAGCATGAAACTGGACGCCGCGCCCAATCCTGAAAATAATCGGTCATCATGAGTGAATCGTTCCAACCGCTGCTGCTGGCGATGTCAACCTTCGTGATCGGCCATTTCGTCCTGGCCAGCCTGCCCGTGCGCCAGGTCCTGATCGGGGCGATCGGGACCAACGGATTCCGGTTGCTGTTCTCTGTCTTCGCTTTGGTGACCCTGGTCTGGGCTGTGCGCGCCTATACGGCGGCGCCGGTCG
>JAPPPF010000007.1 GCA_028817665.1 Magnetovibrio sp.
AACTTAGTCATTTCTTCTTTAAGGTTGATCGGCGTTAATCTGTGAAGCAATTTCAGGTTGCTAGCTACCTCATGAATCTGAAAGTCGACCTGCCCAAAATCGATTTGAGGAACATAATAAAAATTGAACTTCTCTGTCTTCTCTTTTGATTTTGGTAGCTTTGATTCTGCATCATTAATATTTTTCTTATTAACATCAATAAGAAAATCTGTGATGTCTCTTTGTCCTACTATTAGGCCCGAGTTTTCAGGGGTTCTACCAAATCTTGCCACGGTTTGGACTC
This sequence comes from Magnetovibrio sp., assembly GCA_028817665.1. Taxonomy (GTDB): domain Bacteria; phylum Pseudomonadota; class Alphaproteobacteria; order Rhodospirillales; family Casp-alpha2; genus UBA3470. Next base: position 284 of record JAPPPF010000007.1, read on the forward strand.
TTTTGCCTCCCATATCGAATTTGATCTTAACTTCAGATTTTGCATCTTTGAAAAGTTCTTTTAGCTCTTTATTTATTACTGTTTGTTTTCTGTTTGGGTCTACTTTCGCTTTAAGAACTAGCTTTTTCCCTTCAAGGATTAATTCAACAACTTCGTTTAATCCAATTTTCGGTTTTGTTTCTTTTGGTTGAGATGAAGTTGTACCTTTGTTACCAAATACATCTTTTGCTACGCTTACACCTTTTTCTGGGCTTGATACCTTTATCTCGCTTGCTTGCTCAAGCCTCTTTCTTAGTGGAGCTTTATTTGCAACTTGAACTTTAAGCCCTGCTCTAGCGTTTATTTCTAAAAGGATAGGTCCTGAATTTTCATCAATAGCGATGTCGCAGGCAAGGTATCCAAGGTTTGTGATCATCTGACATTTAGATGCTATAAGAAGGATTTCGTCCCAATGTGGTATTTTGAAATCTGGTCCGAATTTACCAACCCCAGGTATTTCTTTAATTATTTTGTTTTTCTTAGCTATGTAAGTTGGTTTACCTGTAGCAAGGTCAATTCCTATCCCTAATGCTCCTTGAGCCATGTTTGCTCTTCCTTCTGATTCTCTTGTCGGAAGTCTAAGCATAGCCATGACAGGTATAAGGTTGTAAACAATGATTCTTATGTCAGGTAGGCCCTTGTATGTGTACGGTGTGATAGTTGAATCCGTTTCAATACGTTGCTCGAAGAAGGCAGTATCTTGAATCCCATTAATAGAAAATCTACCGTCTAATGTATCGTTGATATGGTTTTTGATCTCGTCTAAGGGTATAACTTTGCCTCCGGCTGTAATGAAGTCTGAACCTTTTCTGTCTTTAAATACTAAGATTCCTTCGCCTCCTGCGCCTCTATTTGGCTTTAATACTAAGTTGCCAGGTAAGCTCCCGAAATCAAAATTGTTTAGCTCTTCGTGATTTCTGATTACACCGTAAAGTTTTGGTACAGGTATGCCTCTTGCAGCTAAGTAATGTTTAGTCTTTAGCTTGCTGTCAGCGAACCTGATCGCTTCTCTTTTGTTTAGTTTCTGTATGTATATAAGGTTTCTAGCATTAATTCCTAGTAAACCTTTGTTGAATTGAAACATATTATTCTGCGATATCTTTAATTACATCTCTAAATTGTAAGTACTCAGTAAGTCTTAATCCTGTCCATCTTCCAAGATATATATTTACTAAGATGAATAAGACAACTATTTCTGGAGTGTTAAGCACTAAATCTTGAAGGTAGGTCCATTGTATTTCAAAGAAGTATAAATCGATTGCTCCTCCGGCTAAGAAATATGCGACAAGCGATACAAAGAATGTCTCTATCATCATGATTACTGATAGTGATAATCCTTTTTATGAACGGATAGAAACGAATTTTTCTGTCATAGTCCCCATAATTAAAACTGGGAATATGGCTAGTGATATAAACTCAATGTCGAAAAGGTTTAAGTAAACTGTAACCGTAAGCAGTAGGAATATTATTATAGCTACTGATGTTATAATAAGTGCCATTTTAGGTATATACAGAAGCCTTAGAGGTTTAACTAGCTTATGAGCTATTGCTCCCATGGCAACCACGAAAAATAACACTACGATACCAATCTTAAGACCTAGAATTAGGAATGTTAAAGTTATGATTGTAGGGGTATAGATTCCGAGGGTTGTGATACCGATCACTTGTTTCATGAAGGCAATTGTTGTTGCGATAAGTGGCAGAAGTAATACTAGTATGATTGCGTTGTCTGGTATCCCCTGTTCTGTTAAGAAATCTAAAAAGAATGATAATATATTGAATGGTGTTAGCCTATTCTTTTGTTTATTAATGATTTGATAGTCGAATCCTGATTTATCTAGCCGCTCTTTAAATGTCTGAATGCTTGGATCCTCGAAGTACTGGAAAATCCCACTTTCTTGAATCATTAAAATTTCTTTGGGTTGAAGCTGGGCAAACTGCCTTTTAACTCTTCGCGAATTTGAGAAGTCTTCAGTTAGTAAGATTATTGATGTGTTTGCAAAGGCACTCTTTGTTTCTTGGTTCTGTTGATATCTACTTAGGGCATTGAGTCCTGAACCTCCGTCGGTCCACACGATTATAGTTTCGATCTTATCTACAGCTTCCTTTTGGCTTTCAAGTTTTCTGGCTAAAACTTACTCTGACAAGAA
>JAPPPF010000214.1:0-10777 GCA_028817665.1 Magnetovibrio sp.
GCGAGACGGCGCCATTGGTCGCGGCCGAGGTCGAGCGCGGCACCGATGTCCAGGTGATCCTCGACGACGCGCTGATCGCGGCCATGGAAGAGGTCGGCAACCTGTTCGCCGACGGCACCTATTTCGTCCCCGAGATGCTGATGGCGGCGATGGAAATGAAATCCGGCCTGGAAGTCATCCGCCCGATCCTGACCGCGTCCGGCGTGCCGCCCCGCGGCACGGTGGTCATCGGCACGGTGCGCGGCGACGTCCATGATATCGGCAAGAACCTCTACGGGATGATGATGGAGGGCGCCGGCTACCGGGTCGTCGATATCGGCGTGCGGCAGACGGCGGACGAATTCATCGACGCCCTCGAGGAACACGGCGCCGAGATCCTCGGCATGTCGGCGATGCTGACGACGACCATGCCCTACATGAAGGTCGTCGTCGACGAGATGAACCGGCGCGGCATCCGCGGTGATTACACCATTCTCGTCGGCGGCGCCCCCTTGAACGAGACCTTTGGCGAGTTCGTCGGCGCCAACGCCTACTGTGTCGATGCTGGTGTCGGCGTCATGGAAGCCAACGCGGCGCTCGGCGAACTGGCGGAAGGCACCGCCGGCGATCAGGTAAAGGTCAACTGAAGCGGCCGGCGCGGCGTTGTCGCCGCGGAGGGCGCCATACCTTCAATATTCGAAAAACAGATAAACTTCATCGATATATTGAATTGGACCGGATTCAACGGCTGTGGAACACTTTATGCAATTCCTTGATTGGGGAAGCTCGACGCGGCCCGCCAACGGTTCGGCGTGGCGCGGAAGCGATGTTCACAACGATGCTGCGGCATCACGCGATTCTTCGGGGAGAACGCCATGAATGAGCTGAAAACCGGCACCGACCTGAGCAAGAAGGTCATGCCCTACAGTGGATACTACAAGAACCAGATTCCCGCCCACGATCCGTTCCTGACGGAGACCGGCCCGGGCACGCCGACCGGCGATTTCATGCGCCGCTTCTGGCACCCGGTCTGCATGTCCGAGGAGCTGAAGGAGGTGCCGCGTTTCCTGATGATCCTGGGCGAGGAACTGGTCGCCTTCCGCGACGGCGCCGGCGAGGTCGGCGTCCTGCACGCGCACTGCTGCCACCGCGGCGCCTCGCTGGAATACGGGATGATCAAGGATAAGGGCATCATGTGCTCCTATCACGGCTTCACTTTCGACGTCGACGGCACCTGCATCGAAGTGCCGATGCCGACCGGCGAGGAGGAGGAAGGCCAGCGTCTCGCCAAGACCATCTGCCAGGGCGCCTACAAGGCGGTCGAGAAGCACGGCCTCGTCTTCGCCTACATGGGCCCGCCGGAGGAAGAGCCGCCGTTCCCGGACTGGGAGGGCGACTTCACCTGCCATCCCGACGACAAGCTGGTGCCGTTCTCCAACCATCAGACCTGCAACTGGCTGCAGGTCCAGGACAACGCCGCCGACCAGTACCACCACACGCCGCTTCACACGACGGCCGTGATCAAGGGGTACGAACAAGGCACGACCTTCGGCGAGGCCGGCGCGGCGGCCTACGTGATCCGTCCGGACCTGCAGTTCTTCCCGGTCCACGAGGGACGTTCCATGGCCTGGACATCGTCCCGGCGGGTCGACGACGAATATCTGTTCGTCCGGATCAATCACCAGATCCTGCCGAACGTCAGCTTCCATTCCTATCTGTTCGAGGACGGCAAGGCGTCGAAGCACTTCAGCCGCATCCACATGTACCGCTGGACCGTCCCGGTGGACGACACCAACTGCAAGATGATCGGCTGGCGCGGCATCGGCCCGCACATCGATCCGCGCGACGTCGGCAACGAGGATCTCGTCGGCTTCGAAAAGATCGACTTCCTGGAAGGTCAGTGCGGCATCCGCCGGCCGGAGCGCAATTCCTACGACCCGGACGACCTGCCGGTGCCGCCGAAGCATCACCGTGAACGCGACTGCTACCGCGACGCCCAGCGCGCGCCGGGCGACTACGAGGCGACCGCCTCGCAACGGCCCATCGCCGTGCACGCCCTCGAGAACCCGATGAAGTTCGACGGCGGTGTCTACCTGTCGCGCAAGCAGTTGCGCGAGGCCGTCACCGGCACCAACGAGGCGGCCACCGGCGCCGGCTGGAAGGAATGGCTGGAACAGGTCGAGGGCAAGCCCAACACATACTGTTCGGGCAACGTGCTCAAGGTGCCCGTCGGTCCGACGCCGGAGGAGGAAGTGGAGCGCCGGCGGATCGTCGCGCAACGCTGCATCCAGGCGATCACCGACGCCGACGCGATGCCGAAGGAAGAGCGCGCGGCCTTCATCAAGGACAAGATGGCCGAGATCGAGCGCGACTACGCGGACTGAGGCCGCCCGCACACCGCCGGCTATCGGCGGACCTTTTGTTGAGAACGGAGATTGCCCCGCGTCCTCCGCGGCGCGGCCATGATCGGATACGCCCATGACCGACGACGCCGCCGCCCCAGAGAACTACCCGGCCCACGCCCGGCGCCTTCAGGTGCGACAGGTCACCTTCCAGGCCGAAGGCATCAATTCGTACGAACTCGTGGACCCCGACGGCAACGAATTGCCGCCGTTCACCGCCGGCGCCCACATCGACTTCTACTTCCGCGACGGCAGCGTCCGGCAGTATTCGCTCTGCAACGACCCGGCCGAGCGCCACCGCTACCTGATCGCCGTGCTGCGCGAGCCGAACAGCCGCGGCGGCTCCGAGGGGTTGCACGACCGGGTCCACGTGCAGCGCACCGTCAACGTCGGCGAGGTCCGCAACAACTTCCCCCTCAACCCCGACGCCGAGCGCCACCTGCTTCTCGCCGGCGGCATCGGGGTGACGCCGATGATGGCGATGATGGCCGAGTTGCGGGCCAACGGCGGCGATTACACCATGCACTACTGCACCAAGTCGCCGCGGCACACGGCCTTCCGCCATGAACTGGCGGATCTGGTCGAGGAGGGCCGGGTGGTCCTCCACCACGACGGCGGCGATCCGCGCCAGGGCCTGGACATCGCGGGCCTGCTGGCCGAGCACGAACCGGGCACGCATCTCTACTTCTGCGGCCCGCCCGGCTTCATGCGCGCCATTCAGAACGCCGCGAAGGATTGGCCCGAGGGCACCGTGCACTTCGAGTTCTTCAGCGCCGCCGCGTCGCCGAAATCGACGCTCACCGCCGAGGAGATGGCGGCCGCCGGCGAAGGTTCCGTCGGCATCGGGTTCCAGGTGCAGATCGCCAGCACCGGCGCCATCTACTTCGTCGCCAACCACAAATCCATCGCCGAGGTCCTGACGGAAAACGGGATCGAGGTGGAAACGTCCTGCAATTCGGGGCTCTGCGGCACCTGCAAGACGCGCTACCTGACGGGCGACGTCGACCATCAGGACCTGATCATGAGCCCCGCCGAACAGGGCGAGTACCTGACCCTCTGCTGCTCGCGCTCGAAAAGTGAACTCCTGGTTCTCGATCTCTGAGGCGCATCCGGAATTGGCCATTGGAACCCTTGGCATTATGATACGGCCATGATCGAAGGTATTCATCCGACACCCTCCAACGACAACGCCGGTGGCGCGGGCGTGCCGGCGACGCCGGCCGCGTTCCTCGAGTTTCTCACCGATCTGTTCCGGCGCGGCCAGGCCATGGCCTACGGACCCGGCAAGGTCAGCATGTGCGCGCACATGCTGCAGACCGCCGATCTCGCCGCCGAGGCGGGGGCGCCGCCGGCGCTCGTGGCGGCCTCGCTCCTGCACGATGTCGGGCATTTCGGCACCGATTACCCCTTTGACTTCGAAGACGAATCCCACGCGACGATGCAAACCGCGTCGGAGGACCGACGCCACGAGGATGCCGGCGCGGCCATGCTGTTGCCGTTCTTCGGCCCCGACGTCGCCGAGCCGGTGCGCCTGCACGTACCGGCGAAACGCTACCTCTGCGCCATCGACGACGCCTACTACGATCACCTCTCGGCGACGACCCGCCATACCCTCGGCCTGCAGGGCGGCCCGATGACGGCGGCCGAGGCCGACGCCTTCGCCCGGCTGCCGCACGCCGAGGCAGCGGCGCAACTGCGCCGCTGGGACGATGAAGCGATGGTCGCGGACCGGCCCGTTCCCGGGTTCGTCCATTACGCCGAACTGCTGGCCGGACTGATCACACGACCCGGCGCATGAGCGGGCCGGGCGACGACCCCCGCGTCAAGATCGAGGCCCGCGAAACCGCCTACGACGGCTTCTCCCGGCTCGAGACCCTGGCGCTCCGGCACCAGACCCACGACGGCGGCTGGACCCCGGTCCTGAAGCGCGAGCTGATCGAACGCGGCCGTACCGCCGCCGTCCTGCCCTACGACCCGGACCGCGACGCCGTGGTGCTGGTCGAGCAGTTCCGCATCGGCGCCCACGGCGCCGGCATGGACCCGTGGCTCGTCGAAGCCGTCGCCGGGGTCATCGAGGACGGCGAGACCGCCGACGACGTGGCCCGCCGGGAAGCCGTCGAGGAGGCTGGCTGCGAGCTCGGCGAGCTCATCGGCATCGGCACCTTCATGCTCACCCCGGGGGTCTGCTCGGAGGCCTGCACCATGTTCTGCGGCCGCGTCGACAGCCGCGGCAAGGGCGGCGTCCACGGCCTCGCAGAGGAGGACGAGGACATCCTGGTCCACGTCGTGCCGGCCGGCGACGCCATCGCCCGGGCGCTGGCCGGCGAGGTCCCGAGCGCCTACGGCGCCATCCCCCTGATGTGGCTGGCGTCGAACCGCGACACGCTGCGCGAACGCTGGCGCTGACGGATGACGGAGGGTCCCAACGCGCCCCTGGAAATCGGCTTCGCCAGCGGCGAGCTGACGCTCAAGGGGTATCTGTTCACGCCGCCGGGACCGGGACCGCATCCCTGCGTGATCAACAATCATTCCAGTCACTTGCGGCCCGGCGGCGGCGAGGTTTCGCGGCCCGGATTGGCGGCGACGCTGACGGGATGGGGCTACGCCTTCTTCTTTCCGCACCGCCGCGGCTACGGCAATTCCCCCGGAATTCCCGTCCGCGACGCCATCCCGGCGCCGCTCGGCAGCGCGGATTACGACGCGCAGATCTGCCGGCGCCTCGATGACGAGCGCGACGACGTCCTCGCGGCGGTCGCGGCGGTCCGCGGCCGGCCCGAGATCGACGCCCGGCGCGTCGCCGTCAGCGGCAGTTCGCGCGGCGGCATCGTCAGCCTGCTCGTGGCGGCCGCCGACGGTGGGCTGCGCGGCGCCGCGAATTTCTGTGGCGGCGCCCGGCAATGGGCCGATCATCCGAAACTCCGCGCGATGATGCTGGACGCCGCGGCGCGGCTGGAATGCCCGATTTTCCTGGCCCAGGCGGAGAACGACTTCAACTCGGCGGCGACCCTCGAGTTGGCCGGCGAGCTCGAACGCCTCGGCAAGCCGCACGAGTGCCGCGTCTATCCGCCGTGGGGCGCGAGCCCGGCGGAAGGCCATCTCTTCGAGGTCACCGGCGCCGCCGTCTGGGGACCCGATCTCCGCGCCTTCCTGGCGCGGCACATGGCCTGAGCGCCGGCCCTCAGGCCTGCGTCGCGATCACGACGACGCCGGCCGCGACCATGGCCGCCGCGATGATCCGGCGCGGCCCGAACGCCTCGCCGAGCAATCGCGTGCCGATGACCGCGGCGATGATCACGCTGGTCTCGCGGAGCGCCGAGACATGGGCCATGGCGCCGAGACTGAGGGCCCAGATGGAGAGGCCGTAGGACCCCAGGTTGAGACACCCGCCAAGCACCGCGGGGCGCCAGTTCTCGCGGAGATGACTGACGAAACGGCCGCGGCGGCGCGCCAGCGCGATGGCGACGATGGGCATCGGGCTTAGGATGAACAGCCAGCCGATGAAGGCGGCCGGATTGCCCGACAGCCTGACGCCGATGCCGTCCACCACCGTATAGGCGGCGATCATCAACCCGGTCAGCAGCGCGAAAAGGACGGCGCGCTTCTCGTCTCCCAGCCGGAAACCCTGCCGCCAGACCAACGAAATGATTCCGATGGAGATGATGATGACGCCGGCCAGCTCGAGCGGGCTCAGGTGCTCGCCGGCCACCCAGGCTGCGCCCGCCGCGACGAGGAGCGGCGCCGAGCCGCGCGCGATGGGATAGACGTGGGACAGATCGCCGGACCGGTAGGCCTCGATCAGGAACAGGAAGTAGGCGTTGTTGAGGACCGCCGACATGGCGATGTAGGGCCAGCTCGCCGGCGCCGGCGGCGGCCCGAGGAGCAGCAGGACCGGCGCCAGCAGCCCGGTCGTCGAGATGACCACGGCCATGGTGATCAAGCGGTCGCCCTCGACCTTCACGACCGCGTTCCATGTCGCGTGCATGACCGCGGCCGTCAGCACCAGGGCGATGGCCAGCGGCTCCATCAGGCGCCGGCCCGCGGCGTGGATCGGATTGTCCGGGGCGCCGGCAACTAGCTGGCCTGGGCCCGCTTGACGTTGGCGCCGGCGGTCTTGTCGTACTCCTGCTGGGCGGCTTCCGCCTCGGCCAGCAGCCAATCCCGGAACGCCGCGACCTTCGGCTTGTCGGCGGCCGCCTCGGGGCAGACCAGGTAATAGGAGACGCTGGACGGACAATCGACGTCGAACAGCCGGACCAGGCGGCCGGCCTTGAGGTCGTCGCCGACGTGGGCGCTGCGCGCGAGCGCCACGCCCTGGCCGTCCATGGCCGCCTGCAGCGCCATGTTGGTGTCGGGGAATCGGGTCCCCTCGGTCAGCACCGCGTCGCCGACCCCGGCTTCCTTGAACCAGTCCTCCCAGTTCGGATGAGCGGGATCGCCGAGACGCAGCAAAAGCGGCACGTCGAGGAGATCAGCCGGCGTCTCCAGGGGCGCGTGCCGGTCCGCGAACTCCGGCGAGCAGACGGGGTAGACGTGCTCGCGGAGCAAAAGCGTCGAGGTCAGCCCGGGATAGTCGCCGTGCCCGAGGCGGATCGCCACGTCGATGTTCTGGCTGGAGAAATCGACCAGTTCGTCATGGGTGGAGATCCAGACATCGACCTCCGGATGCTGGTCGTGGAACCGCCCGAGGCGCGGCACCAGCCACTTCACCGAGAACGATTGCAGCATGTCGACCCGGAGCGGCGCCCGGCCGACGTCGGCGTGCAGGGTCTCCAGCGTGGCCTCCAGATCGTCGATGAACTGGCGGACCAGCGGCGCCAGCATCTGGCCGTTGCGGGTCAGCGCCAATCCGCGCGACGGCCGGTCGAACAGCTTCAACCCCCAAAGCTCCTCCAAATGCCGGATCTGGTGGCTGACGGCGCTCTGGGTGACGTTGTTCTCCTCCGCGGCCCGGGTGAAGTTGAGATGGCGGGCGGCCGACTCAAGCGCGCGCAGGGCGGCAAAGGGTGGGTTGTGGAAAGGCATCAGTGCACGTCTTCTAATTTCCCAGGATTTCTATTCTACGCAGAGCCTCGGTCGGCGAACAATCGCAAACCGCCGAATTCAGATGTCCCCATGGCTAGGCTGGAGATTCCGCGGGCTCGAGGCCGAGCAACCGGCGCACGATGGTCGGGTCCTGGTCGGCGAGCAGATGGCTCGCCAGGGTCGGCCGAAGCCGGGCCAAATCGGCGTTGCCGACGCCGGCCGCCGCGGTGACGCCGTTCCAGAGATCCTCGATGTCGCCGGCCGGGCCGTCACCGGCCGTGGCCGGAAACACCCACTCGCCGGTCTCGCCGCCGCCGGCCAGTTCGCGGAGCATGACGGCGGCCGGCTCCGACAACCGGATGCGGCGCGGCTGCTTGTGGAAGGACCCCGGGTTCGGCTTCAGCCAGATCCCGCGATCGAGATCGACCTGCTCCCATCGCGCGTCGCGGACGTCGTCCCAGCGGGTGCCGGTGAGCAGCATCAAGCGGATCGCGTTGGCCGCCGGCCGGTCTCCGTGGTCGGCGAGGGCGCCGAAGATGCGCGTCACCTCGCCCTCGTTGAGCCAGCGCTCCGGCGCGGCCGCCGGATCGGGCCGGCCGGCGGCGGCCTGGGCCGGCGCGGCGTCCGCCGGACCGAGATTGGCGAGCATGGCGTCGAGACTGACCTGAACCTCGGCCTCGCCGAGGTCCTGGGTGATGAAGACGATGCGCGAGCGCCGGTCGTCGTCCGGCCAGGCCGGCAGCTTTACCGGCGTGTGGCGGGTCGCCTGGACGCAATGCACGGCGAACGGCTGGTCCTCGCCGATGATGTTGACCAACCCCTTGATCCTGAGAAGCCGTTCGCCCTTCTCGTTGGCCAGGTCCTCGAACCAATCGAGGAAGGCGTACCATGGCAGCGGCCGGTCGATGTAGAGGCAGAACGAGACGATGTGATCGTCGTGGCGGTTGAGGTCGACGGGATGGTCGTGGTCGTGACCGTGATCATGGTCGTGTCCATGCCCATGATCGTGCCCGTGATCATGGCCGTGCCCGTGGCTTCCCGCCGGCACGTAGGCCTCCTCGTTGAGCCAGCGCTGCACGTCCAGGGTCTTGGTCTTCGGGTCGTAGAGGGCGACGTCGAACAGGGCGTTCGGCGGCACCTCGCCGTTGACCGCGGCGGTGATCCGCGCGCCCGGGTTGAGCTCGGCGAGGCGGCGCTCCAGGGCGGCGATCCCTTCGCCGTCCGCCAGGTCGGTCTTGGTGATCACCATCCGGTCGGACACCGCGGCCTGGCGCACCGCCTCCGGGTGCTGGTCGAGCTGGCCGTCGCCGTAGACGGCGTCGACCGTCGTCACCAGGCTTTCCAGGCGGTAGGCGTGCTTGAACAGGGGGTCCTTCATCAGGCACGTGATGATCGGAATCGGATCGGCGAGGCCGGTGGTCTCGATGATCACCCGCTTGAAGGGCGGCAGCTGCCCGGCCAGGCGCTTCATGTAGAGGCCCTTGAGGCTGTCGACGAGCTCGCCCTGGACGGTGCAGCAGATGCACCCCGACGACAACAGCAGGACCTCGTCGTCGAGTTCGGCGACCAGGAGGTGGTCGAGGCCGATCTCGCCGAACTCGTTGACCAGGACCGCCGTTTCCTCGATATCGGGATGCTGCAGCAGGTAGTTCAGCAACGTCGTCTTGCCGCTGCCCAGGAACCCGGTGATCACCGATATGGCGATGGCGGGGTCGGTATCGAGATTGTCATCGTGCATGGCGCCTCGCGACGGCCCGGTCCGCGGGACCGCCGGTTGCGTTATATCCCCGATCGGAACCTTCGGCCAGTCAGAAGCCGATTTCGCGCGTCAGGTCGAAGTTATACTGATAATCGTGCCACTGGTCGAAGTTGACCTCGTGGTTGTAGATGATCAGCGGCACGTTGCCCTCGTCGGACCCGCCGTGGGTGCGGAAGCCCTCCGGCATTTCCTCGATGCCGGTATCCGAGTCATTCGGGCCGAACACGGTGTCGATATCGCCGGTCACCAGCATGTCGCCGATGCGGTCCGGGTGCAGCAGGAACTTCGACGCCGCCGTGTAGCGGTCGTAGACCGCCTCGACGCCATCCAGGCGGCGGCAGACATCGGCCACGCGCTCGAAATCGCTCGGGTGGTTGAGGAACACGAAGGCCGTGCCGCCGAAGGTCCGGTGGTGCTTCACGTAGGGGTCGCGTTCCGCCGACATGGCGAAGAAGATCTCGCAACCCTTTTGGGGCAGCAACGTGTTGAGGTCGTAGCAGCGGCTCTTGAAGTTCATGCCGTGGTCGGCCGACATGAAGACCTCCAGGTCCGGGTGCTCGTTGAGGGTCTCGCCCAACAGGTTGTCACATTCGTGCAGATGGAACTGCGACATGTCGCCGGACGGCGGCTCCATGTGCATGGGGAAATCGGTGGTGTGGAAATAGGTGATGTCGCAATCGGTCTCGTTCAAGACGATCTGCGCCGCCTTGAAGAGCCAGTGGTTGATCTCCGGCGAATAGATGTCGGGGGCCGGGCCGAGCCGCGAGACCCAGTCGACGTCGCCGCCCTCGGCCTCGTCGGGGCGCTCGGCGGCGAGGCGGATCGTCGAGCCGGTGCGCAGCAGCGACTGCGTCTTGCGCTTCGCGGTCAACAGCGCGGATTGCTTGATCCCAACTTTCTGGGCGCGCTCGAAGATCGTCGGCGCCAGGACCATGTCGGCCTGGTCCATGTACTCTTCCTTGTGGGTCTGCAGGTCGAAGTAGGAATTGGCGGTGATGCCGTGATCCTTCGGCGCGCAGCCGCAGCAGATGCCGGTGTTGTTGACGTTGGTCACCGTCGGCATGATGCCCTTGACGGTCTTGTGGAAACCGTTCGCCACCATCTGCTTGGTGTTCGGCATGTCGCTGGCCTGCAGGTAGGCCGGATCGAAGCCGTCCATCATGATGATCAGAATTCTGCGTTTGTCCGCCATTTTGGTTTTCCCTATCGTCTTTTCAAAGTTTCGATTGCCGACCACACCCTTGGGCCTGGCGCGACTCCGGATTCGTTAGGCCCTTATCCGAAGCCAAGCCAGGCCATATCAGGGAAGATTCACGATTACGCAAGGGCCGTGGCCCCGCGCCTACATAACCACGCATTTGATGTAGGTCATCTCCTGCATGGCGTAACGGATGCCCTCGCGGCCGACGCCACTCTGCTTGACCCCGCCGAACGGAATGTTCGGCATGTCGTGGTGCGGCCCCTCGTTGATGTTCACGGCGCCGACCTTCAGGTGCTTGATGCAGTAGCGGATGTTCTCGAGGTTGTTGGTGACCACGCCGGACTGCAGGCCGAAGTCCGTCGAGTTGGCGACCCGGCAGGCCTCTTCAACATCCTTGACGCGGATGATCGGCGC
>JAPPPF010000214.1:10787-12372 GCA_028817665.1 Magnetovibrio sp.
GCTGAGCGGCGCCACCGGACCGAAGGTCTCGTCGAGCACCATGTTGGAGTCCGGCTTGCAGTGATCGACCACCGTCGGCGTGAACAGGGCGCCTTCGCGCTTGTTGCCGCAGAGCACCTTCGCGCCATCGGCGATCGCGCCCTTCAGCTTCTCCTCGATCTCGATGGCCGCGTTCTCGTCGATCACCGTGCCGATGGCCGTGTCGGGGTCGAAGGGATCGCCGCATTTGATCTTCTCGGTCGCCGTCTTGAGTTTCTCGGCGAAGGCGTCGGCGACGCTGTCGAGGACGATGATCCGCTTGACGCCGCGGCACGCCTGTCCGGCGTTCGAATAGGCGCCGGCGGTGGCCAGGCTGGCCGCCTTGTCGAGATCGGCGTCCTCGAGGACGATCAAGGGGTCGTTGCCGCCCAGTTCCATGGTCAGCTTCTTGATGCCGGCCATGTTGGTCAGCTTGCGGCCGACTTCCGTGGACCCGGTGAAGGTGACCATGTCGATCTTCTGGCTCGACACCAACTCGTTGCCGATCTCGCTCGACTTGCCGGTGACGATGGAGATCATTTCCGGCGGCATGCCGTTGTTGAGCATGATCTCGACGAACCGGATCGCCGACATGGGCGTGCGCTCGGTCGGTTTGATGATCATCTTGTTGCCCGCGGCGAAGCCCGGCGCCACCTTGACGACCACCTGGTTCATGGGCCGGTTGAACGGCACGATGGCGCTGACCACGCCGACCGGGAAGCGCATCGCCATGATGATCTTGTCGGCGCCCGACGAATCGACGTCGCTGGGCAGTTGCTCGCCCATGATCCGCTTCGCCTCCTCGGCGGCGACGTTGAGCAGGCCGACGCCCCGCCCGACTTCCTTGGTGCTGTCCTTGATGGACATGCCCGATTCGAGGGAGATCCCGTAGGCCAGCTCGTCGGTGCGGGATTTGATCTCCGCCGCCGTGCCCTTGAGGATCTCCGAGCGTTCATGGGCGGTCAGGGTCGGCTCGTACTCATAGAGCGAGTCGATGGCGGCCTTGACCTGGTCGAGACCCATGCGCGGCACCGTGCCGACAACCTCGTTGGTGTAGGGGTTGGTGACCTCGATCTTGTCATCCGAATCGACCCACTCCCCGGCGATGAAATTCTTCAGGTTGCGTTCCAGCTTCAGTTTCGCATCGCTTGCGTCGTTCATTTCTCAATCCTTCCGAATTCGGTCGGCCGATCAGCCGTTGTTTACAGAATCGCCGTTCACCGCCATGTTCGGCACCTCGCCGTCGATAATCTTCTGGCAGTTGTCGGCGAAGAACTGGAACCGCCCGGCCAGCGCCTCGTCGGCGCAGTACGCGATGTGCGGCGTCAGGATGACGTTGTCCAATTCCCGGAGCTCGCTGTTGGCGACCAACGGCTCCTTCTCGAACACGTCGAGGCAGGCGCCGCCGATCTTCCGCGACTTCAGCGCCTCGGTGATCGCCGCCTCATCGACGACCGGGCCGCGGCACGCGTTGGCGATGATGGCGGTGTCCTTCATCATCTCGAACTGGGCGGTGCTCAACATGCCCTTGGTGTCGGGCGTCAGCAGCACGTGCAGGGTGATGAAG
>JAPPPF010000284.1:0-998 GCA_028817665.1 Magnetovibrio sp.
GCCCGGCCATGCCTTGGGTAATCTCATAGAGCGACTGGCCGTCGGCGGTCAGGCGGATTGTGCGGCCGCGCCGGTGGAACAGCTCGACGCCGAACTTTCCCTCCAGGGCCCTGACCTGTTCGGTAATCGTCGGCTGGCTCAGGTTGAGGGCCTTGGCGGCCGCCGTGAAGCCCCGGTGGCGGGCCACCGCATGGAACGATCGCAGCCATGTTTCATACATAGGTTAAACCAATGTAAAATTAAAATAATCGATTAGAACGATACTGCCATAAACCTTAAACTCCGCCAATCATGAATGCCGAACCGCCCCCGACCGAGCGCGCCCGGCGCCGCGGCATCCTCACCGCCGGCGGCTTCGCGCACTTTATCCACGACGGCTTCACCGACACGGTTTATGTGCTTTTGCCGCTCTGGGCGTCCGTGTTCGGCCTGTCGCATGCCCAGGTCGGCTTGCTGAAAGCCTGCATGTCCGTCGGCCTGGCCGCCCTGCAGGTGCAGGCCGGGTATCTGGCCGAGCGCCTGGGCGAACGGACCGTTTTGATCGCTGGGACGGTCCTGACCGGCGCGGCCTTCGTCGGCATGGCTTTCGCGAACGGTGTTCTCGGCCTCGCGGTCCTGTTGTTCATTGCCGGTGTCGGCGCCAGCACCCAGCACCCGCTGGCCTCGGCCCTGGTGTCCAAGGCCTTCGAAGATGGGCGGCGGCGCGCGGCGCTCGGGACCTACAATTTCTGCGGCGATCTGGGCAAGATCGCGATGCCCGCCGGGGTGGCCGGCATTGCCGCGCTCTATGGTTGGCAGGAGGGATCGGCGGCCTTGGGTGTGCTGGGCATCGTCGCGGCGGGCGGCCTCTATGTGGTGCTGA
Organism: Magnetovibrio sp.; assembly: GCA_028817665.1. GTDB lineage: Bacteria > Pseudomonadota > Alphaproteobacteria > Rhodospirillales > Casp-alpha2 > UBA3470. Next base: position 863 of record JAPPPF010000284.1, read on the forward strand.
GGCGGTTGGGCGGCGGCGGCCGCCCGGATCGCCGGCCGGCGTCCGCGGCGGCAGAAGGCCCGCGTCAGGCCGGCTGGGGAATCCATGACCGCCGGGGTTTCTCGGCCCTGGCGGCCATCTCGATGATCGACAGCGC
>JAPPPF010000284.1:1008-2452 GCA_028817665.1 Magnetovibrio sp.
TTCCTGACCTTCGTGCCGTTCGTGCTGATCGAGAAAGGCGCGGCCACGGAAGCGGTGGGTTTCGCCCTGGCCCTGGTGTTCGGCGGCGGCGCCGCGGGCAAGCTGATCTGCGGATTGGTGGCGGAACGGCTGGGCATTCTCAGGACCGTCGTGCTGACCGAACTGGCGACCACGGGGCTGATCCTCGGCGTCCTGGCGTCACCGCTCAGCGGGGCCATGATCCTGCTGCCGGCCGTCGGTGTGGCCCTCAACGGCACCTCGTCGGTGCTGTACGGCACGGTCGGCGATTTTGTCACGACGGACCGCCAGGCCCGCGCCTTCGGGCTGTTCTACACCTTCGGCACGGGTGCGGGTGTGGTGTCGCCCTATCTGTTCGGCCTCATCAGCGACATCTGGGGATTGGCGGCGGCGGTCACGGGCATCGCTGCCATGGTGTTGGTGATCCTGCCGCTCTGCCTGGTGTTGCGGCCATCGCTGGCGCAGGCGGCAGCCGGCGAATGACCGGACCGTTGGCGGCGCTCAGAACAGGGCCCGGCGGATCAGATTGAGGCCGATGATCAAGAGCGCCGTCAGCATGACCTTGCGGAAGGTTTCCTGGTTGATGCGCCGGCGCACCACCTCGCCCAGCCAGATGCCCAGCATCCCGGGCACGCAGGCGTAGGCCGACAGGGGCGCGGTCTCGGCGTTCAGCATGCCGTTCCGCCAATAGGCGTAGGTCAGCGGCACGGAACCGATGAACCAGACCAGGCCGACGGTCTGGACCCAATCGTCCTTGTCCAGCTTGAGCATCACGAACAGCATCATCATCGGCGGGCCCCAGATCGCCGTCATGCCGCCGAGCACGCCGCCCAAGGCGCCGGCGAAAGGTCCGGCGACCCGTTCGACCGCCGGCGACAGGGGCTGGGCCCGCGGCTTCACCAGGTTTGAGGCCGCGAACACGGCGACGCTGACGCCCAGGACGATGAGCAAAACGCCCGTGTCCACCGTCACCGCCAGTTCGGCGCCGACGAACAGACAGGCGACAAAGCAGACGATCATCCAGCGGAAGCGCTTGAACGGCACCTTCCAGTCGCGCGCCGTCACCGCCTGCCAGAGGTTGGTCACCAGGATCGGGATGATCAGGGTGGCGAAGGTGGTCAGCGGATCCAGGAAGTTGACCAAGACGGCGATGGCGACGATCGGCAGGCCGATGCCGGTGACGCCCTTGACGACCCCGCCGAGACAAACGGCGAGGCTGATGATGGCGATCAGCTCCAGGCTATAGCCGAACATGGCCCGGCCGGATCAAGAGCAGCACGTGTCCGTGTGCAGGTTTGGATGGCCGACGCAACCGCCGGTCCAGAAGCCGCCTTCGTCGTTGCAGAATTTCGGATCGCCGCCGACCATTTCGGTGAACAAGTGATGCCAGTTGCGGCAGATGTCCAATTCGGTCTTCACCCAGGTC
>JAPPPF010000075.1 GCA_028817665.1 Magnetovibrio sp.
CCTAAATGCGACCTCGCGGCAGGCCGGGGCTGCGGCGCGGACGCGCGGGGCCGTGTGCAGCGCCCGGAACTCGGGCCGGTCTCGCCCGACGAGTTCGTTTCGGTGGCCGAGGAAACGGGCTTGATCCTGCCCATCGGCGATTGGGTGCTGCGCGAGGCCTGACGCGAGGCGGCGAGATGGAACCGCGCCTCGGCGACGCCAATCCACGTCGGCGTCAACGTCTCCGCCTATCAAATGAGCCGCCAATCCATATGCGCGCACGTCAAGGCGGCGCTCGACGAAAGCCGGCTCGACCCGGCGCTGCTCGAGCTTGAACTGACGGAGAGCATCTTGATGGATGACACGGGGAGTGCCGTGAGCGATCTGCAGGAACTCCGCGAGCTGGGCGTCTCCGTCGCCATCGACGATTTCGGCACCGGGTATTCGTCGCTCAGCTATCTGACGAACTTTCCGCTCGATACCCTGAAGGTCGACCGGGCGTTCGTCCTCAATCTGCCCGACGACCGGGACGCGGTGACCATCGCCAGCGCGATCATCGGCATGGCCAAGGGCCTGGACCTGCATATCGTCGCCGAGGGCATCGAAACCCGCAACCAGGAGGGCTTCCTGCACGCCATGGGCTGCCACACGGGCCAGGGTTACTTGTTTTCCAAACCACTGACGCCCGACGCCTTCGACGCCTTCATGGACAGCTCGGCGGACCCCATCGCACTGTCGAGATAGCGGCGCCGGCGGTCGCGCGCTTGACGATGCAGACTTGAGGACTATCATGCGCGGTCATGCACATCGCTGAATTCTCATTGACGTCGATTGATCGGCGAATTACCGACCCGGCCTCCGCTTGAGGGGTCCGGGCCCGTTCGCCGTCTTTCCGTCACATCAAATGAGAGAATTCCAGAGCCATGAGCGACAATCGCATTTATCTGTTCGACACCACGCTGCGCGACGGCGCACAAACGCAAGGCGTCGATTTTAACCCGGCCGACAAGGCCCTGATCGCCCGGGAACTGAACGACATCGGCGTCGATTACATCGAGGGCGGCTGGCCGGGCGCCAATCCCACCGACGACAGTTTCTTCGCCGATCCGCCGAAGATGAACCGCGCCAAGCTGGCGGCCTTCGGCATGACCCGCCGGCCCGGCCGCAGCGCCGACAATGACCCCGGCCTGACCGCCATCCTCGGCACCAAGGCGGATTGTGTCGTGATGGTCGGCAAGACCTGGGATTTCCATGTCGACGTCGCCCTCGAGATCGAGCACGACGAGAACATCCGGATGATCGCCGACAGCGTCGAGCATGCCTGCAACAAGGTCGGCGAGGTGATGTTCGACGCCGAGCACTTCTTCGATGGTTACAAGGCCAACCCGGCATTCGCGATGGCCTGCCTGAAGGCGGCCATCGACAACGGCGCGCGCTGGGTCGTGCTGTGCGACACCAACGGCGGCACCCTGCCGCACGAGGTCGAGGCGATCGTCGCCGCCGTGTGCGAGGAGATTCCCGGCGAGAAGGTCGGGGTCCATTTCCACGACGATACGGGCAACGCCGTGGCCAACTCGTTGGCCGGCGTGCGCGCCGGCGCGCGCCAGGTGCAGGGCACCATCAACGGGCTCGGCGAGCGCTGCGGCAACGCCAATCTGATCTCGCTGATCCCGACCCTGGCGCTGAAGATGGGGTATGAAACCAATGTCGGCGAGGCCGACCTCCACAAGCTCACCCACCTGTCGCGCATGTTGGATGAGCGCCTCAACCGGCAGCCCAATCGCGGCGCGCCCTACGTCGGCGAGTCGGCCTTCGCCCACAAGGGCGGCCTGCATGCCTCGGCCGTCGAGAAGGATCCGAGAACCTACGAACACGTGGAACCGGGGGTCATCGGAAACCAGCGCCACATCGTCGTTTCCGATCAATCCGGGCGGTCCAATATCCTCGCCCGCTTCCGCGATATCGGCGTCGACATCGATCCCAAGAACCCGAAGGTCGGGCGGTTGGTCGAGCTGGTCAAGGAACAGGAATTCAACGGTTACGCCTACGATGGCGCCGAAGCGAGTTTCGAGCTGCTGGCCCGGCGCATTCTCGGCTCCGTGCCCGACTATTTCCATTGCACGCATTTCCGGGTCATCGACGAACGGCGGTGGAACGCCCAGGGAGAGCTGATCACGCTCTCCGAGGCCACCGTGAAGCTCGACGTCGGCAATGAGCCCTTTATGACCGTGGCGGAAGGCAACGGGCCGGTGAACGCCTTGGACGCGGCGATGCGGAAAGTGCTGGTGGCGCGATATCCCGCCCTCGAGGACCTCAGGCTGATCGACTACAAGGTCAGGATCCTGACCCCCGGCGACGGCACCCGCGCGGTCACTCGGGTGATGATCGAGTCCGCCGACGGCAATGGCGATCACTGGTCGACGGTGGGCGTTTCCACCAACATCATCGATGCGTCCTACAACGCGCTCCGCGATAGTCTCGTCTACAAACTGTACCGGGACGGCGCCGAGCCCCATCACGGCTGACGCGCCGGACGTCGCGCCGTGGCCGGCACCGACCATACCCGTGAGCAGGCGGAAATCGACGGCCCGGCGATCATCCTAGTGGAGCCGCAGCTCGGGCAGAATATCGGCATGGTCGCCCGCGCCATGTTGAACTGCGCGCTCTCGGACCTGCGTTTGGTGCGTCCCCGCGACGGCTGGCCCAACACGCAAGCCGTGGCCGCCGCGTCGGGCGCCGATATCGTCATCGAGCGGGCGCGGGTGTTCGAGAGCACCGCGGATGCGGTCGCCGACCTGCAAACCGTCTACGCGGCGACGGCCCGGCCCCGGGACATGACGACGGATGTCCTGACCCCGCGCGAGGCAGCGGCGCGGCTTCGCGGCGGCGCGCGTTCGGGCCTGCGCGCCGGCGTTCTGTTCGGAAAGGAATCCAAGGGCCTGACGAACGACGACGTGTCACTGGCCGACGCCGTTCTGATGGTGCCGCTGAACCCGGCGTTCACCTCGCTCAACTTGGCCCAGGCGGTGCTTACCCTCGGCTACGAATGGTTCATCGCGGAAGCCGGCGCCGTTGACGCCGAGTTGGCGGTGCCGAAGGAGACGCGGCCCGCCAACAAGGCCGAGCTCGGCGGATTGTTCGAACACCTGGAAGACGAACTCGAGGCGGCCGGGTTCTTCCACGTCCGGGAGAAAAAACCGATCATGGTCCGCAACATCCGGAACGTGCTTCAGCGGGCCCGGTTCACGGAGCAGGAAATCCGGACGTTTCGGGGTATCGTGACCGCCTTGAGCCGGGCCCGGCGCAAGGATGGCGAGTCCGGCTAGATCCGGGTCGACAACCAGATCGCGAGTTTCGAACCGGTCTTGATGGCCCCCTTCAGGACCTCGTAACCGGGCGTCTGCTCGGCGCCGTGCTCCAGACCGGTGTCGCGGTGTTCCAGTTCGTCCTCGCGGAACTTCACGCAGGTCTCGCGGAGCTCGGATTCCTCGGCATACGGTTCCAGCGCCTCGATCTGGTCTTGATAATGCTCGTCGATGGCTTCCTCGACCGCCACCGTGCAGGCCATCGCCGCCTTTTCGCCCATCATCGCCGTCGCCGCGCCGAGCGCGAACCCGGCGACGTGCCAAACCGGCATCAGCGCGGTCGGCCGCACCCGGCGGTCCGCGATCAATCCGTCGAAAGTCGCGAGATGCTCTTTCTCCTGGTCGAGCATGTGCTCGATGACCGGCTGGTCGCCGCGTTTTCCGAGCACCGCCAACTGGCCCTGGTAGATTCGCACGGCGCCGTATTCGCCGGCGTGATCGACCCGAATCACCCGGTCGACCAGCTGGTCCCGGTTCGGGTCACCGGGAAGGCGGTCTGGCGACCGCGGCGCCGCCGAAGCGGCGCGATTGCGTGGACCAGGCTTCTTTCTCGCGCTCATGACGGGCTCCCAAGGCGTCGCCACGCCGCGAAGGCACCGGCGGCCATGAGCGACGAGGCAACGGCATTATAGGTGGCCATGGAAATCCCGAACAGGGTCCAATCGACCTCGTCGCATGCCTTCTCGGGTTTCTGCTGCAACAGGGCCTGGAACTGGTCCATGGTGACGGCGGTGGCGGGATCGCCGCCGCCGCACGCCGCCGCGGAGGCCCACCAATGCTGCTCGACGCCGACGTGGTAGAACGCCGTCGCGGCGCCGATGACGAAGGCCAATCCGGCCAACGCCGCGATTTCCCGCGCGTAACGGCCGGCCGGCATCAAATAGGCGAAGACGCCCAGAACGCCGACGACCGCGTAGGGGATCCGTTGGTAGAGGCAGAGCACGCACGGTTCCAATCCGTAGGCGTACTGGGCCGTGTAGGCGCTTCCCAGCGCGCCGATGGCGATCGCCAGGAGGACCAGGGGCTGGGCCCGCGCGAGACTGGTTTGCGTCACTTCGGACATGTCCTCGATATACGCCAGCCGGCGTCATATCTCCAGGGCTTGGATCAAGTCACCACAGATATTTGATCAAGACGAAGCCGCCCGCCAACAGCACCACAAAGGCCAAGGTCAACTGCGCCAGGTAGCGTTCGATGAATTCCTTGATCGGCGCGCCGAACTTCCAGAGCAGCGCCGCGACCAGGAAGAACCTGGCGCCGCGGCCGACGAGGGAGGCCAGGGTGAAGGTCACGAGATTCATGTCTGCGACGCCCGACGCGATGGTGAACACCTTGTAGGGGATCGGGCTGAAACCGGCGGAAAACACGATCAAGGCGCCGTGTTCGTTGTAGAGGTCGCGCGCCGCCTCGAACTTCTCCACCGCGTGATAGATCTCGAGGATCGGCCGGCCGACTTCCTCGAAAACGAAAAAGCCGATACCGTAACCGGCGATCCCGCCCAGAACCGACCCCACGGTGCAGACGAACGCGATCCGCCAGGCCTTCTCGCGCGCCGCCAGGACCATCGGGATGATCAGCACGTCCGGCGGCACCAGGAACACCGAGCTCTCGATGAAGGCGACGAAGAACAGCGCCCACATGGCGTGCTTGTGGCCGGCCAGTTCGAGGGTCCAGTCGTAGAGCCGTCGGAGCACTTCGAGGTCTTTCGATGGTGTGAGGGAAGGGATGGCGGCTTTTAGCAGGCCCCGCCGGGTGGGGCAATCACGCCCGTATTGACCCGGCCAGACCGCGCGCTATGATGCCGCCGTCTTGGCGTCGCGGGTGTGGCGGAATTGGTAGACGCGCGGGATTCAAAATCCCGTTCTGGCGACAGAGTGTCGGTTCGAGTCCGACCACCCGTACCACCGTCAAGCCTAGACGATCTCAAAGAGAGGCGCCCAACGGCGTCTCGAATTGTTGGATCGTCTTGGCGAGGTCCCCCGGAGGGAAAACTGAGCGTCTCGGTGAGGCGTGCCCAATCGCAGGGCGAACCGGAAGACGTACCGGCGAAGTTCCCCGGCGGACCTGCTCAAATTCCGGAAGGCGCCCAGGTTTCCAAAACATCACCGGTTCAACACGATCGTCACCACCGACGGCACCACCAGCGCGAGGGCGATGACGGTTCGCTGGGTGATCCGCTCGCGCCGGAACACGACGATGCTGAGCAACATGGTGAACACCGGCGCCGCCGCGATGATCGGCACCACGGTGATGATCTCGCCGGTCATCAGGCCGTGATTGAGGCTCAGGACCGCCGCGGCGAAGGTGAACCCGCTGATCAGGAACCAGGTGGCGCCGGCCCCGCGCCATTTCAGGCCGCCCGCGCCGGCGGACGGTTGAAACTGGTGGAGCCCCGTGGTCAGCAGGGCCGAGACCGTGAACCCGACGAGCGCCGCGAAATAGGGATCCGGGATCTCGATCATGCCGACCTTGGTGACCGCGTGGCTCAGGGAACGGATCGCCGCGGCGCCCATGGGCAGCAACAGCGCCCACAAGGGCCAGCCGGTGACAGAGGTGCCGCCGGGCCGTGCCTGCGAGATGACGGCGAGGATGATCCCACCGGTCCCGAGCGCGATCGGCCAGGTCAAGATCTCGCCCAGCCAGAACACGCCGAACAGGACGCCGAACAGCGGTGAAATGGAGCTCAGGGTCCCGGCGAGCGTCGGGCCCAGGTGGCGGATGGCGGCGATCGCCAGGTTGGCCGACAGGGCCGGCCGGATCAGGCCGATGAAGATGAACAGCAAGACCGCGGGGTGGCCGAAATGGGAAATCTCAAGAAACCACGGCGCGACCAGCCAGAACGCCGCCGCCGAAGCCGTGATCGAGACCGCCGCGCCGGCCCGCGACCCCATGTGGGCGAGGCCGAGGGCCTGGAACTGATCGCCCAGGGCGAATAGGAATGCCGCGATCAACGCGAAGGCATAGGGCGGTAGATCCATGGAAGGGGCTCCGGCTAGGAACCCGCATTCTGCGCCCGGCCCTTGGGGGCGGCAAAGGAAATCTGTGGGGCCCTGGCGGGGCTCGGAACTGGCGTCTGGGCGCGGCGTTTCCGCCGGTTCAGTAGGCGTATTCCCGGAACACCGGATCGACGGAGCCCTGCCAGCGACGCTCGTAGGCGCGCAGCAGCTCCTCGGCCGGCGTGATGCCGGCCTCGGCGATCTGGAATAACGGCCGCAGGAAATGCGCCTCATCGAGGCCGACGCTGTCGAGGCGCGCCCGGCGCTGCAGGCCCGAATGAGCGATGCAAAGAACCTCGAGCGCGACGTCGCGGACGGTCCGGTTCCGGAACGGCGTCGCCAGGGCCGTCCGCGGGACCTCCGCCCTGAGCGCGGCGCGTTCCGCCTCGGTCCAGTCCTTGATGAGATCCCACGCGGCATCGAGCGACTGGCTGTCGTAGAGGAGGCCCACCCAAAGGGCCGGCAGGGCACACAGGTGCGCCCACGGGCCGCCGTCGGCGCCGCGCATCTCCAGGAACGTCTTGAGGCGGACTTCCGGAAAAGCCGTGCTCATGTGATCGACCCAATCCTTCATCGTCGGTTTTTCGCCCGGCAAGGCCGGGAGCTCGCCGTTCATGAAATCGCGGAAGGATTGCCCGGAGGCGTCGATATACTGTCCGTCCCGGTAAACGAAATACATGGGCACGCCCAGAATGTAGTCGACGTAGCGTTCGAAACCGAAGCCGTCCTCGAACACGAACGGCAGATCGCCGGTGCGGTCGGGGTCCGTATCGGTCCAGACGTGGCTGCGGTACGAAAGGAAGCCGTTCGGCTTGCCGTTCTTGAACGGAGAATTCGCGAACAACGCCGTCGCGATCGGCTGCAGCGCCAGCGAGACCTGAAACATCTTGATCATGTTGGCCTCGGTGTCGAAATCCAGATTGACCTGAACGGTGCAACTGGTCTTCATCATCTCCAGACCCATGGAGCCGACCTTCGGCATGTACTCGCGCATGATCTTGTAGCGGCCCTTGGGCATCCAGGGCATGTCCTCGGTCGGCCACTTCGGGTAAAAACCGAGACCCAGGAATCCGATCCCCATATCCCCGCCGATCGCCTTGCATTGCTGCAGATGACCGGTGACTTCGTCGCAGGTCGCGTGGATGGTCTCGACGGCGGCGCCGGACAATTCCAATTGTCCCGCCGGTTCGAGGCTGATCGCGCCGGCGCCGGGCTTCTCCAGGGCGATGATGTTGTCTCCCTCGTAGACCGGCTCCCAGCCGAACCGGGTGAATCCCTCCAACACCGCGCGAATGCCGACCTCGCCGTCGTAGTCGAGCGGTCTCAGGTCATCGAGCCGATAGGGGAACTTCTCGTGCTCGGTTCCGATACGCCAATCGGCGCGCGGTTTGCAGCCGGATTCCATGAATTCGACCAACTGGTCCTTGCCGGTGATAGGGGGAGACGGGTTTGCCGCTTCGTCGGGCATGGCGATCCTCGATGTTCGGGTTTCACCGCGGTGATCGGGCGCGAACGTCCCGCGCCGGCTTAGTCTCGCCAATCTCCGAATGCCGCCTGCCAGCAGGTCAACACCGCCGCTACCGCCGTTTCCGTGCGGAGGATCCGCGGGCCGAGATCGACCCCGTTAACAAAGGCCAATCCATCGAGGGTTACAAGCTCGCTTTCGGAAAAACCGCCTTGCGGACCGATCACAAATGCGGGCGCGTATTGTGATGTTCCGTGCGCTTTGGCCAGCCGCTCGAGGACCTCAAGGATCGGCTCGCCGGCGCCGCTTTCATCGGCATGAACGAGGGGCCGCGCGGTCTCCCAGGTTTTCAGGAACTCGGAAAGGGGGCGCGCCGGATCGATCACGGGGACGTTAAGCCGCCCGCATTGCTCCGCCGCTTCGACGGCGTTGTCGCGGAGCCGGTCGATGTTGACTCGCGTCGTGTCCGTGAATTCCGTGAAGATCGGCGACAGGCGCTGGGCGCCAAGCTCGGTCGCCTTCTCGACGATGAACTGGGTGCCCGCCTTCTTGACCGGCGCGAAGGCGAGCCAGGGGCCTTCGGCGGCCGGCTGCGCCCGGGTTCGCTCCCGGACTTCGATCCGGGCGGTCTTGCGGTCGAGTTGGACGATTTCGCCGCGCCATTCGCCGTCGCGGCCGTTGAACAGGAGAACCTCGCGGCCGGGCGCGAGGCGCATGACGTTCTTCAGATAGTGAGCCTGCGCGGGAGCGAGTTCGGCGCCGCCGCCGGCCGCGAGCGGCGTTTCGACAAACAATCGGGGAAGGGCGCGGGCCATGCCGGTCATGATAGGCAAGGCGGGCGCCAGGGCAAGGTGTGGTGATGACCGGTGGGCGCCTTTATATTGGCGCCATGACCGAACAGACGCTCAGCACGGCCAGCGACATTCCAGCGGCAAGCTGGATCGACCGGTGGATGCCGGCGCCGCTCCGGCCTTACCTGCGGCTGGCGCGCGCCGACCGCCCGATCGGCACCTGGCTGTTGTTGATCCCTTGCTGGTGGGGCCTCGCCATGGCGGCGCCGGGATGGCCCGACGGCGGGTTGATGGCGTTGTTCGCCGTCGGCGCCCTGGTCATGCGCGGCGCGGGCTGCACGGTCAACGACCTGGCCGACCGTGAGTTCGACGCGCGGGTCGCGCGGACCGCGACGCGTCCGATCGCCAGCGGCGAAGTCAGCGTGTTTCGCGGCGTTCTCTTCCTCGCCCTGCAGTTGGGCATCGGGTTCGCCATCCTGGTTCAATTCAATGCCTTCGCCATTCAAATGGGGGTCGCCTCGCTGGCCCTGGTCGCGGTCTATCCGTTCATGAAGCGGATCACCTACTGGCCGCAATTGTTCCTCGGGCTGACCTTCAATTGGGGCGCGCTCATGGGCTGGGCGGTGATCAACGCGGGGCTCGGCTGGCCGGCGCTTTGGCTCTATCTGGCGGGTATCTTCTGGACCCTCGGTTACGACACGATCTACGCCCATCAAGACAAGGACGACGATCTCCAAATCGGGGTTAAATCATCGGCCCTGAAACTGGGCCGGCGGACGAAGCCGTGGTTGGTCGTGTTTTACGCCCTGACGCTCGGCCTCCTGGGCACCGCCGGTTACGCGGCGGCCCTAGGTTGGCCTTACTATCTGGCGCTGGGCGTCGCGGCCATCCATTTTTTATGGCAGATATCGCGGCTCGATATCGACCTGCCCCGGGATTGCCTCGCCAAGTTCAAGTCGAACCGCGACGTCGGGCTGATCATCCTGGCCGGCATTGTCGCGGCGCGGGCCGCCGCGGGCGGTGGATGAGGTTCACGGCAATCGGCAATCCGACGGCGGACGCCCGTGAATGAGGTTCGCGAAGCGGCTTAGGGCCTCGAATCCGGTGCCGCGGTAGCATGGGATCGGCGCCGAGGTCCCCGGATCGTAACTGGTTCCGGTCAACATCGCCGCGTAGACGAACCCGCCGAGTATCACCGATGCGACGATCAGCCGGCCGTGCCGGTGCGGTTGCGGCAGCCGTCTGTACCGGCTGGCCTCGAGCCGCAGCGGCGCCAAGCTCGCCCGCTCGCGCCGTTCGAGAACGTCCGTGGCGAAATCGTGCACCCAGGCCGGCGCCTGCCGTTCGAACATGTAGGCGGCGAACAACCGCTCCAGGGCCTGGGCGTCGAGCTCACGGCCCCAGCGGTGGCGATAGGCCAGCCGGAACAGATCGATTTCGCGCATATCCAGTACCGCCGCCGCATCGATGACGACATTGAGGGCCGGCGGTCTGGCGCCGGGGGGGCGCGAGGGGTTTGAACGGGGCACCGTCATGTTGGGCCGAAGTATAACAGTTCAGATGGCGATTGCCTGGAAATCCGGCGGATCGAACGGCCGCGCGCCGTTTTTCAGCCTGTCGGAACGTTGGCGCCGCAGATCCGCGTCGGCCACGGATTGGTGGATGAAGTCGTCGAGATCGGCGTCGGGGGACAGCCGGTCGCGGACCAGGTGTTGAACTTCGATCTGGGTCATCGCGGGCCAACGGCGGTTTCGCGCCGGGATTTCCGCCACGGGGATCGGCGCGTCGTCGCGGGTCAAGGTGCCGCGGCTCGACGCATAGAGATAAAGGTGGTCGATGGCCGGTCCGGTTTCGCAATCGATCTCCAGGCCATCGAGGCGTCCGAAACCGTAGTTGGCGCTGTTGACCTCGGTTTCGTGCATGCGCGTGAGCTGGCGGTCATCGAGCCAGGTCACGAACAGCGTGACGGTGACGCCCGGCGCCTGCTGCAGGGTCGCGGCGATGGCGCCGTAGGCGGCGATGTGCGGCGAATAGACTGAATCGTATCCTTGGAGTTCAATGCGCAGTACCGGAATTTCGCCCCACGCCGGATCGTCGAATTTACGCGCCAGTTGTTCCGGCGACTGGTTCGAGCCGACGGCGAGAACCGGCAGGCGGCCCGAGAGGTCGGGAACCGGCTCGCCGGCGCCCAGAAACCGCGCCTCGCCGCGATCGAAGACGTAGGACCGGTCGGGAATTGGATAGGGGTAGGTTTTCGCTCTCAGGAGCGGATCGGCGACGCTCACGGCGGGGCGCGTCAGTCGTCGCCGCCGTCGGGGAGATATTCCGAGATATCGACCTCGTCGATCTGCGAGGGGTCGAGGAACCGTTCGGCGTACTCCTTGTAGATTCCCGAGGTCAGGAACAGCTCGAACAGGTCCTCGTCGATATGCGCGTCCTTCTTCATGAAGGACATGATCTTGACGCAGGCGCTCAAGGGCTTGGCCGGCTTGTAGGGCCGGTCGGCGGCCGTCAGGGCTTCGAAAATATCGGCGATCGCTATGATCCGGGCCGGGACCGACATGTCGTCCTTGTTGAGTTTCTTCGGATACCCGGTGCCGTCCATCTTCTCGTGGTGGCCGCCGGCGTACTCCGGAACGCGGGCCAGATGCTTGGGGAACGGCAATTGTTCCAGCATGATGATGGTCTGGACGATGTGGTCGTTGATCTTGAAGCGCTCTTCCTCGGTCAAGGTACCACGCCCGATGGACAGGTTGTAGACCTCACCCAGATTGTACTTGTGCTCGGGCACGTCCAGTTGGAAGCCGTAGGGGTTTTCCTCCGACGCCGCCGGTTCCGGCGATTCCCGGTAGATGATGTGATCGTCGCGGTCCGAAAGCAGGTTCTCGACGACGGGAAGTTCCGGCGGTGCCGTGCGGTCCTTGCGCTTCTGCTCCTCGTAGGAGATCCCGATCCGGTCGCTCAAGGTCCGGGTCCACTTGATTTCCGCGATTCCCTTGAGCCGCTCGATCAGTTCCGGCGCCATGAACTCGCCGCCCATGTTGCACTCGGCGATGAAATTGAAATCCTCATCGAGCTTGGCCAGCCGCTCGTCCAGTTCGCCCTTCAGCGCATCCGGGTCGCCGCCCTCGATGATCGCCTTCAGGTACTCGACGACCGCGTCGCGCTTCACCACTTCGAAGCGCATCCGCACTTCATGAATTCGGTCGTAGATCGTTTCCAGCTTGGTCGCCTTGTCGACGACGTACTCCGGCGTCGTCACCTTGCCGCAGTCGTGCAGCCAGGCCCCGATATGCAGTTCGTACATTTGATCGTCGTCGAGATCGAAATCGGCGAACGGCCCGTCCTCGGCCTCGCACGCGGCGCGCGCCAGCATCTTGGTCAGTTCCGGCACGCGCTGACAGTGGCCGCCCGTGTACGGGGACTTGGCGTCAATGGCGGACGCGATCAGCTCGATGAAGGAATCGAGAAGCTTCTTCTGCGCCTCGAGAAGTTGTTGGTTGTCGAGCGCGACGGCGGCCTGCGACGCCAGGGCCTCGATCAAAGGCTGGATATCGGTGCTGAACGCGATGACCTCGCCGCTTTCGGTGTCTTGTGCGTTGAGGAGCTGCAGGACGCCGATGATC
>JAPPPF010000239.1 GCA_028817665.1 Magnetovibrio sp.
TGGCAGTAGTAGTCGAGGCCGCGGACCAGGCGCGGATTGACCTCGTAGGCGATGCCGAGCGCCTCGAGGCCGGCGCGGACATCGGCGAAGAAGGCGCGGGCCTGGTTGTTCAGGTAGTCGGCCAGCATCGGCGCCTCGGCCATCACCGCCTGATCGCCGGTGTCCTTGGAATCGAAGATCCGCAGCGGGTTCTTGTCGAACCGTTCGAGGCTGTCCTCGGAGAGCTCTGCGCGGTGGCCGTCGAGGTAGTCGACCAGGATCTTGCGGTAGGCGGCGCGGCTCTCGGCGTCGCCGAGCGTGTTGAGCTGCAGGGTCGTGTCGCCGATCACGCCGAGCGCCTCGAGGACATGCGCGCCCACCGCGATGACCTCGATGTCGGCGAGCGGCCCTGGGACGCCGATGATCTCGACGTCGACCTGGTGGAACTGCCGGAGCCGCCCCTTCTGCGGCCGTTCGTGCCGGAAAACGGGGCCCCGGCAGAAGAACTTCAGGGGCGTTTGCTGGGCGAGGCCGTTCGACATGAAGGCCCGGGCGATGCCGGCGGTGAACTCGGGGCGAAGGGTGATCGAATCGCCGCCCCGGTCCTCGAAGGTGTACATCTCCTTGGTGACGATGTCGGAGGTGTCGCCGAGAGTGCGCGAGAACACCTCGGTGAACTCGAATACCGGCGGCGTGATTTCCTTGAAGCCGTAGCGCCGGGTGATCTCGGCGGCGGTGTCGGCGACCGCCTTCTGCAGGCGGAAATCGTCGGGCAGGATGTCGTGGGTGCCGCGGACGGGTTGCAGGGACGACATGGATCTACTCGGCGGCCTCGGCGCCGTCGCCGGAGCCGTAGCGGCGGGCGATGTAATCCTCGACGATCTGCTGGAACTCGTCGGCGATGTTGGCGCCTCTGAGCGTCATCTTCTTCTCGCCGTCGATGAACACGGGCGCCGCCGGCTGCTCGCCGGTGCCCGGCAGGCTGATGCCGATATCGGCGTGCTTGCTCTCGCCGGGGCCGTTGACGATGCAGCCCATGACCGCGACGTTCATGTCCTCGACGCCGGGGTACTTCTCCTTCCACGCCGGCATTTCGGCGCGGATGAAGCTCTGGATGCGGTCGGCCAGCTCCTGGAACACGGTGGACGTGGTGCGGCCGCAGCCCGGGCACGCGGTGACCAGCGGCACGAAGGCGCGCAGTCCCATGGTCTGCAGGATTTCCTGGGCGACGACGACCTCGCGGGTCCGGTCGCCGCCGGGCTCCGGTGTCAGCGAGATCCGGATGGTGTCGCCGATGCCTTCCTGCAAGAGCACGGCCAGCGCCGCCGTCGAGGCGACGATGCCCTTCGATCCCATGCCGGCCTCGGTGAGGCCGAGATGCAGCGCGTAGTCGCCCTCGGCGGCCAGGCCCCGGTAGACGCTGATCAGGCTCTGCACCTCGCTGACCTTGCACGACAGGATGATCTTGTCGCGCCCGAGGCCCAGTTCCTCGGCCCGCTCGGCGCTGCCGACGGCGGAACGGATGAGCGCCGCCTGAGTGACCTCCTCGGCGGGCCGGGGCGCGGTCAGCTTGGCGTTCTCGTCCATCATCCGGACCGCCAGGTCCTGATCCAGGCTGCCCCAATTGACGCCGATGCGGACCGGCCGGTCGTACTTGGCGGCGATCTCGACCATCGTCGCGAACTGGGTGTCGCGCTTCTCGCGGTGGCCGACGTTGCCGGGATTGATCCGGTACTTGGCCAGGGCCTCGGCGCAGGCCGGATGCTCGCTGAGCAGCTTGTGACCGATGTAATGGAAGTCGCCGACCAGCGGCACGTTGACGCCCATCTTGTCGAGGCGGTCGCGGATGTGCGGCACCGCGGCGGCGGCCTCGGCACGGTCGACGGTGACCCGCACCAGTTCCGAGCCGGCCCGGGCCAGCGCCGCGACCTGGTCGGCGGTGCCGGCGGCGTCGGCGGTATCGGTGTTGGTCATCGACTGGACGACGATCGGCGCGCCGCCGCCGACGACCACGTGGCCGATCCGGACGCCGACGCTCTGGCGCCGCGTCGCGGGACCGGAATTGGCGTTGCTTGAACCGTTCATGCCTCGATCCTTTGGCAAACTCGCCTGCTATGTGCCCGAGGTCCGGGGCGCGGTCAATGCCCTGGGCCGCCTCGCCGCCCCTATTGGCTCGCCGCCTTGCCGTCCTTCAGCAGCTGCGGGTCGAGCACGACGCCGCGCCGGACGTCGCCGGCGGCGCCGATGGCGGGCACGATTTCACCGTCGACCAGAACCTCCAGCGCGCCGGCGTTGCCGGTGATCAGCCGCAAGCCCAGTTGGTCGGGCACCCGGTATTCCTCGCCGGCGTTCAGCAGCCGGCCGAACAGGAGTTGATTGCCGAAATCGTCGCGCACCTCGACCCAGC
>JAPPPF010000076.1 GCA_028817665.1 Magnetovibrio sp.
GCCCGCCGGCCGGACCGTCGTCCGCTTCGAGTTCCTCGACGCGCCGCAGACCATGCGGCGCTGGTGGCTGGTGATGGAGGCGGGGGAGGTCGATCTCTGCCAGAGCGACCCCGGCCACGAGGAAGACCTCTTCATCCGCGTCGATCTACATACCATGACCGAGGTCTGGCTCGGTCAGTTGCCGTTCAAGACCGCGCTCCGCGACGGGCGGATCGAGGCGATCGGCGACCGCCAACTCGAACGCACCCTCACGTCCTGGCTCAGGCTCAGCGTCTTTCAGGAGGTCGCGGCGGCGGGGTGATGGCTTCGACACCCGCGCTCGGCCTGAGGCCATTTCCCGTGGACGCGGCGTCCGCATGCTTCGACGGGCTCAGCATGAGGGTTTCCTTGAAACCCTGAAATCCCCACCATGCAACCCATCCCACCCTCATCCTGAGCGAAGTCGAAGGATGGGCGGGCGAAGCGATATCATACAGCACCGTCATGCCCGGGCTTGACCCGGGCATCCACGACTTGAACCCTCGCGAAACCGAATGAAGTCGTGGATCACCGGGTCAAGCCCGGTGATGACGCAGAGGGCGGAGAAACCCATCATCGCCGTCCTCATCCTGCGCTTGTCGAAGGATGGGCTGGCGAACGGTGCCGGCCGCTACTTTAGGTTCCCACGAACTCCAGCACGGCGTCGTAGGCGTCGACGCGGACGACGCTGCGCGTCTCGCCGGTCTCGGCGGTGACGCCCGCGGGCGGATCGGCGAGGATTTGATTGAGCGCCGCCAGGTCGGCGGTGGCGAAGACCAGGGCGCCGAAGATGGCGGCGCGGCCGTTCATGGATGAGGCCAGCGCGCCGTAGCGCGCCGCGTACTGATCCGGCGCCAGCACGGTGATCCGGCCGCCGTCGAAGGCAATCGAACGCGCGCCGCCGGCGTCGGTCTCGGCGTCGACGCCGAGCACCGTGGCGAAGCGCCCGGCCTCGGCTTCCGGGTCGGCGTGGACGGTGACGAACTCCGGCATGTGGGTGACGGCGTTGGCGTGGCTCTGCCATTCCGGGCGCCAGACCAGTTCCGGGTTGCCGTGTTCGCAGAAATAGACGCGCCCGCCGGGGAACGCGTCGGCGCGGCAGGTGACGGTGCGGAAGTGCACGTCCCTCTCACCGCCGTCGACCTCGACGGGGCGCGAGAAGGCGCGCGGCTCGGCGCCGGCGAGGCCGGCGCTCTCGAGATGGCTGAAGGTGGCGTCGACGTCGTCGGACTTGAACACAAGGCCGTTGATGCCGACCGGCGCGTCGCGCAGGTCTTCCCTGCGGATCTCCTCGCCGGGCGGCAGGCCGATGAGCTCCAGGTAGTCGGTGCCGAACATCATCAGGTGGTTCATGGAGCCGTGCGAATGGAAGCCGCGCGGCGTGGTGGTGAAGCCGAGCGCCCGGAACAGGGGCTCCGCCGCGTCCATGTCGAAGCGCACGTTGATCACCGTGTGGTCGAGTTTCAGGGTCGAAGCCATCTCAGAGCCTTTCCGTCGGGTTGTCAGGTGGGTTGTCAGGGTCGCGGGAACTGCATGACCAGCAGCTCCAGGCCGCCGGCGCCGGCGTGTGCGTGAAGCGCGGCCTCGTCGGCGGTCAGGAACAGGCACGAGCGTTCCGGGTAGGCGGCGCCGTCGAGGACCATCTCGCCGCCGGCGACGACGATGTACTGGCCGCCGCCGCCGGCCGGGTCGGCCGCCGTGATCTCGAAATCCGGCGGCAGCCGGTGCAGCCAGGCGGCGAGGCCGTCGGGCTCCGGGTCCATGACCGTCTCCACCTCGGCGCGCGTCCGCGCCGCCATCGCCGCCGGCGCCGTCACCGGGATGCCGCCGACCAGGCGCTGGCGCTGGTTGCCCTTGATCAACCGGTCCCGGGACGCCGGCATGTACTTGGCGCCTGGGTCCCACCTGGCGCGCAGCGTGAAGTAGGTGATGCCGTCGTCGCCGCCGGTGATCGGGCCGTAGGGCGTGTGGGCGTTGGCGTACTGGACGCTCAGCGGCGGCGAGGCCTGCTTGCCGAACCGGCCGCCGCCGCCGACCACCACCTGGAACTGGTTGGTCTCGTGGAAGTGGGGGAGCGTGATGGCGCCCGGCGGCTGGTGCACCAGGAAGCCCTGGGGCTCGCCGTTGTCGTTGACCTCGTTGCCTTCCTTGTAATAGCCGCGCACCGGCGAGGCGCCGACGTAACCGTTGAGCAGGTAGTCGCGGCCGTTGACCTCGACGATCCGGCTGTGGGCTTCCGCCTCGGCGGTGGATCGGCCGTACAGCATGACTAGGCGCCGGCCTCGACGGCGCGCTTGATGTTGGCCAGCGCCGCTTCCGCCTCGGCGTCGATGCGCTCGACCATCTCCGCGGTCGGCGGCTTCGGGCGGGCGGGGTTGGTGACCGTCCGGGTGAACCGGCAGCCGCCGGCGAGCTCGGCGATGTCGTAGCGGACGATGATCGGGCCGATGAAGTCGGCACCGGTCTCGGCGGTCCAGTGATGCGGGTGATCGCGCTCGGTGACCCGCCAGTCGAGCCGGGCGCCGCCCTTCCGGGTCCGCCACTCCTCCCAGAAGGTATCGCCGGCCTGGAGCGGCCGGTCGGGGCTGTGGATGGCGTGCGAGGCGGCGATCCATTCCGGCCAGGAATTGGGGTTGGAGACGTAATCGAGGATCGCCGCGGCCTGGGCGGCGATCTCGATCGAGTGGCTGCGCTCGAAATGGACGGTCTCGGTCATGGGGGCATGTTGGCACGCGCGGGGCGGCCGCTCAACGCGCCGGGCTTTCCCGGATGCGCAACACATTCAATTTTGATAAACTATCTTGGAGGAGGATGGATGTGAGGATGATCGGCCGACGGGCCGGCCTTGCGGCCCTGCTGTTCGCCGGCGCGCTGGGTTTCGCCGCCGGGGCGGCCGCCGAGTCCTACCGGATCGGGGTGCTGGCCTTCCGCGGCGCCGAGCACGCGGTCCGCAGTTGGGCGCCGACGGCGGACTATCTGAGCCGCAACATCGACCGCGCCGCGTTCGAGATCGTGCCGTTGCCGCTGGCGGCGCTCAGAAGCGCCGTCGAGAAGCGCGAGGTCGCCTTCGTCTTCACCAACAGCGGCCAGTACGTGGAGCTGGAGACCGAGTTCGGCATCAGCCGCATCGCCACCCTGAAGACCCCCTTCGGCAGCGAGATCCGCAACGTCTTCGGTGCCGTGGTCTTCACCCGCGCCGACCGCACCGACATCCGCACGCTCGCCGACCTCCGGGGCAAGAGTCTGGCAGCCGTCAAACGCCGCGCCTTCGGCGGCTTCCAGATGGCCTGGCGGGAGTTCAAGGCGGCGGGGATCGATCCGTTCGAGGACCTTGCGCGGCTCGAATTCCTGGGTCTGCCGCAGGACAAGATCGTCTTCGCCGTTCGCGATGGGTCGGTCGACGCCGGAACGGTCAGGACCGATGTCCTGGAGACCATGGCCGGTGAGGACGCCATCCGCTTGGCCGACTACCGTGTCCTCAACGTCCGCGAGGTGCCGGGCCACGACGTGCGGTTGAGCACGCGGCTCTATCCCGAGTGGCCGTTCGCGACGATGCCGTCGACGCCGCCCGAGCTGGCGGAGAAGGTGGCCATCGCCCTGCTCAGCCTGAAGGCCGACAGCCCGGCGGTGCTGGCCACCGGCTATGCCGGATGGACCGTGCCGCTCGACTACAAGCCGGTGCACGACATGTTCCGGGAGCTCGAAATCGGGCCCTACGCGCGCGCCGAGATTGGCATCGGCGAGTTTCTCGAACAGCATTGGCAATGGGCGGTGTTCACCGGCGTCGTCGTCGTGTTGATCGGGTTGCACGGTATCCGCACTGAATACCTGGTGAAGCGCCGGACCCGGCAGCTCTCGGCGGCGAACCGGGAGCTCGAACACGAGATCGCCGAGCGCCGCCGCGCCGAGGACCGCGCCCGCCGGCACGAAGCGGAGCTTGCCCACGTCTCCCGGGTCAGCGTGATCGGTGAGATGACGTCCGGTCTGGCACACGAGTTGCGCCAGCCGCTGACGGCGATCAGCAGTTACGCGGAAGGCGGCATCCGGCGCCTCGAGCGCGGCGGCGGCGATCTTCGCGAGGCGCTGGAACGCATCGGCGAGCAGGCGCTGCGCGCCGGCCAGATCATATCCCGGGTGCGCGGCTACATGCGCAAGCGCGAGCCGCGGCGTGAACCCGTCGACATCAACCAGGCCGTCGAGGAGGCGGCGGCGTTGGTCCGCCATGACGCCGAGACCCATGGCGTGGAACTCCGCCTCGAACTGGCCGACGGATTGCCGGCGGTCCCCTGCGATCTGATCGAAATCGAACAGTTGGTCATCAACCTGGCGAAGAACGCCATCGACGCCATGGACGCTCCGGGTGTGCCGGAGAAGGTGCTGGTCATCGCGACGGGAACCTCGGCCGGCGGTGTCTGCGTCAGCGTCACGGACACCGGTCCCGGCTTCGGCGACAACGACCCGAAGGCCATTTGGGAGCCTTTCTACAGCCGCAAGCCGGACGGACTGGGCCTCGGGCTGGCGATCTGCCGGACCATCGTCGAGAACCACGGCGGCCGCATTTGGACCGATCCCGCGCGTGTCGACGGCGCCGCCGTGAACTTCGAACTGCCGACCATGCCGGACGTCTCCCATGCGGCGGAATGAGGTGTTCGTCGTCGACGACGACGAGGCGGTGCGGAAATCGCTTTGCTGGCTGATCGAATCGGCCGATCATCCCGCCGTCGCCTTCGCCGGCGGTGGGGAATTCCTGGCCGCGTTCTCGCCGGACGGTCCGGCCTGCGTCGTCACCGACGTCCGCATGCCGGACATGGACGGGCTCGAATTGCTGAAACGCCTGGCCGACGAGAGCCGGCTGGTACCGGTCGTGGTGATCACCGGCCACGGCGATATCCAGATGGCCGTGGAGGCGATGAAGGAGGGGGCTTTCGATTTCATCGAAAAGCCGTTCGAGGACAAGGCCTTGCTCGAGGTCGTCGAACGCGCCCTGGCGGAGAGTGCCGAGCGGTTCCGACGGCGCGCGCGCGATGGCGATCTCTGGGCCCGCCTGGAACGTCTGACGCCGCGCGAGAACCAGGTGCTTGAGCGCATCGTCGCCGGGCGTACCAATCAGGCGGTGGCCGAGGAACTGCACATCAGCGAGAAGACCGTCGAGGCGCACCGCGCCCACATCATGGAGAAAATGAACGCCGCCAGCTTCGCCGACCTGGTCGCGCAGGTGGTGAAGAGCCGGATGGCCGATCCCGATAATCCCCAGTGAAGGTCCGGCGACCGAGGGTTTTCCCTAATATTCGGGAAAACGTATGTGCGTTACCCTATTGGGGTACGGGCGCAATAATCACAGGGAAAACCCGGCGTCCGCGGGAAATGCCAGTGGGAGGCATTCGGAACATCAAACGGAGGACACCATGCGGTTCATCGTATCAGCTTTGAGCATACTGGCCGTCGCGCTGTGGGCCACGGCGACGCCGTTCGACGCCCAGGCCGGGGAACGCTACGGCAAGCAGAAGGTCGTCTACCACATCAACTATCCGGGCGGTAAGGACGACAAGAAATACCGCGGCGCCATGCGCAACATCCAAAACCACATCAACGCCGTCGGCGCCGAGAACATGGACATCAAGGTTGTGATCCATGGCAACGGCATCGGCATGATGAAGTCGGCCAACACCAAGGGCAAGCTGCAGACGGCGATCGCCAACTTGAAGACCCAGAATGTCAACTTCCATGTCTGCAACAACACACTGAAGGGCCGGAAGATCGGCTACGACCAGCTCTATGAGGTGTTCGACGAGGACGTGGTGCCGTCCGGCGTCGCCGAACTCTCGCGCCTGCAGCAGATGGGCTACACCTACATCAAGCCCTGAATACCGACCATCTCTCCCTTCTAAGTCTCTTCAGCGGCCGGCCCCGCCTTTCGGCGGGGCCGGCTTTTCGATTCACCACTTATTAAGAAACCCGGCAGATAATGCCTATCGGAAACGCGCGGGAAATCGCGCCGGATTCCGTGCCGGGCCCCGGGGTTGGGACGTCGTGGACAGCGCACGGAAACGAGGAAAAGGAGGGGCGGCGCATGGCCGATCTCAACGGGTTGACCCTGTTCCAGGCGGTGAAGAAACGGCTCAACTGGCTCGGCCAGCGCCAGGAGGTGCTGGCCCAGAACATCGCCAACGCCGACACGCCGAAGTACCGATCCAAGGACCTGAAACCCTATAATTTCCAGGAACTCATACGCCGCGAGAGCGCCCAGTTGAACATGGTCGCCAGCGGCCCCAACCACCTGCCGGGCCAGCGCAAGCGGATCCGGGACTTCGCCGAGGACACGGAGCGCAAGCCCTTCGAGACCGCGCCCGCCGGCAACTCGGTGGTCCTCGAGGAGCAGATGGCCAAGGTCGGCGAGACCGGCGCCAACTTCAAGATGACGACCAGCCTCTACACCAAGCACCTGGGCATGTTCCGCACCGCCTTGGGCGGCCGCTAGGACATCCCGGCAACCAGACACGGAAACCGACATCATGGATGACATTATCCGCACCATGCGAATCTCCGGCGCCGGCATGCGCACCCAGGGCCAGCGGCTCCGGGTCATCGCCCAGAACCTGGCCAACGCGAACTCCCTGCCCACCGACGCCAACGCGACGCCGTACCGGCGCAAGATCGTCACCTTCAAGAATGAGTTCGACAAGGCCATGGGCCTCGACATGGTCCGGGTCCACAAGGTCCGGCCCGACATGTCGGAGTTCGGCAAGCGCTTCGACCCGAACCACCCGGCCGCCGACGCCGACGGCTACGTGCTGACGCCGAACGTCAATTCCCTGATCGAGATGACCGACATGCGCGAGGCGCAGCGGTCCTACGAGGCCAACCTGAACGTCATCAAGACGTCGAAGACCATGCTCAACAGCGCCATCGAGGTGCTGCGCTAGGCAGCGCCGGCGAGGCAACGCGACGAAACGCGATAACAAGGCGCCGAATGGCGCCGACCAGAACGGGAAACGAAGAGGAACATCATCATGGCAAGTCCGGCGCAAGGTTACATCTCGGCCGTCAAGGCCTACAACGACGCCGCCACCGGCAACCCCATGGGCGCCAAGCCGAAGACCGACGACCTCAAGCAGGGCGAGTTCGCCGACCTGGTGAAGAGCGCCATCGACGAGGCCGTCAGGATCGGCGAGCGCAGCGAGAAACTCTCGATCCAGGGCATCAACGCGCAGGCCGACATCTCCCAGGTGGTCACCGCGGTCTCGGAGGCCGAGCTGACCCTGAAGACCGTCGTCACCGTCCGCGACAAGGTCATGGAGGCCTACAAGGACATCATCCGTATGCCCATTTAATCGCCGTTTCGGGTATACTGTCGGCGAATCGCGTGGCACTGGGAAAAGCGGGTACCCGATGAATGAAGCGGCGGTCTTGGAGGTCGGGCGCGAGGCGCTCTGGGTGATTCTGAAAACGGCCGGACCGATCATGATGGCCGGCCTCGCCATCGGGTTGATCATCGCGCTGTTCCAGGCCCTGACGACGATCCAGGAAATGACCCTGACCTTCGTGCCGAAGATCCTGGTGATCTTCTCGGCGGTCATTCTGTTCCTGCCCTGGATGATGTCGACCGTGGTCGAGTTCGCCCGCACCCTGTTCGACCGTATGGTCAGCCTGGGGTAGGGCGCGCGGACCATCGCGCGGCGTCACGAGAGCGGTGTGAAATCCCGGTAAATGCTCAGCGAACTTCTCCAACTCAATATCTTCGCGTTCTTCCTGATCTTCGCGCGCATCGGCACGGCGCTGGCGTTCGCGCCGGGGTTCAGCGCCAGCTACGTGTCGCTGCGCATCCGCCTCGGCATCGGTCTCGGCATCACCTTCGTGGTGCTGCCGATGCTGGCCGCCGATTTGCCGGTGATCCCGGCGACCGTCTCCGGGCTCGCCAAGCTGCTCGCCGCCGAGGTCGTGGTCGGCGGCTTCTACGGCGTCATCATGCGCATCCTGATCGCCTCGCTGCAGACCGCCGGGACGATCGCGGCGCTGGCGTCGTCGATGGCCAACGCGCTGGTCAACGACCCCGTCGCCGAGCAGCAGAGCTCGACGATCTCCGGGTTCCTGCTGACCATGGCCGTGGTCCTGATCTTCGTCTCCGACATGCACCACATGATGATCCGCGGGATCCTCGAATCCTACGGCATGTTCCGGCCCGGCGAGCCGCTGCCGTTCGGCGACTTCGCCAACGTCACCGCGCGGCAGGTCGCCGACAGTTTCGCCATGGGCCTGCAGATGGCGTCGCCGTTCATGGTGCTCGGGCTGACCTACTACATCGGCCTCGGCCTGCTCGGCCGGCTGATGCCGGCGCTGCCGGTGTTCTTCTTCGGCCTGCCGATCCAGATCACCCTGCAGCTGACCATGTTCACGGTGACGATTTCGGGCATAATGATCGCGTTCGTGCAGCACTTTCAATCTTCGCTGGGGCGTTTCCTGCCGTAGGCGGGCGAGCGGGCGCAGCCGGGAGAGAAAAACATGGCCGAAGAAGACGACGCGTCAAAAACAGAGGAACCGACCTCTAAGAAACTCGCCGACGCGCGCCGCAAGGGCAACGTCGCCCAGTCCCAGGAAGTCAAGAGCTGGGTCATCCTGCTGGGCGGCACGGCCCTGTTGATCACGCTGGCGCCGTTCATGGCCAACGGCGTCCGCCTGGTCGGCATGCCCTATATCGCCAACGCCGACATCATCGGCTTCGATTTCGAGAACCTGCGCGGGACCATCGTCGATTCGGTGCTCGACGTGGTCTGGGTCCTGACGCCGCTGTTCGGCACCATGGTGATCCTCGCCATCGCCGCCAACGTCGGCCAGTTCGGCCTGACCTACTCGACCGAGAAGATCAAACCGGACGTCGGCAAGATCAACATCATCAAGGGGTCGAAGAAGATCTTCTCGATCAAGGGCGTCGTCGAGTTCCTGAAGGGGATCGGCAAGCTGGTGATCGTCTCGGTGGTGTCGTTCAGCCTGGCCGCGCCGCTGCTCCACGACATCGAGCTCATTCCGCTCACCCCCTTCATCGATTCCCTCGACCGCATCCACGAGCTCGCGATCGTGCTGTTCGCCGGTACCGTCGCCGTCATGACCGTGCTGGCGTTCATCGATTTCGTCTACCAGCGCTACAGCTTCATGAAGCAGATGCGGATGACCAAGCAGGAGGTCAAGGACGAGAACAAGCAGCAGGAGGGCGACCCCCAGGTGAAGGCGCGGATCCGCCAGATCCGCATGGAACGCGCCCGCGACCGGATGATGCAGGCGGTCAAGGACGCCGACGTGGTGATCACCAACCCGACCCACTTCGCCGTCGCCCTGAAGTACGAGATGGGCGAGATGGAAGCGCCCCTCTGCGTCGCCAAGGGCGTCGACTACCTGGCCCTGGCGATCCGCGAGGAAGCCGAGGAGCACGACGTGCCGGTGGTCGAGAACCCGCCGCTGGCGCGCGCCCTCTACGCCACCGTCGAGCTCGACGAGGAAATCCCGGCCGAGCACTTCAAGGCCGTCGCCGAGGTCATCGGCTTCATCATGCGCCAGCGCGGCGACCTGCCCGTCCAATGACCGGACCCGACGGCTTGAAGCTGGAACCCGGGGCGCGCGCCGCCCAGCCGCCGCCGGTGCCGCCGGTGCGGCGCCCGGGGCTCTGGCTGATCGTCCTCGCCGCCTGCCTGGGGCTCCTGGCGATCGTCGACTGGGGGCACCCGCAATCGTTGCTGATCGGCGCCGGCCTCGGCGTCGCGGCCCTGGTCTCGGCCCTGCTCGCCGCCTGGGCCGTCGGGCGCCGGCGCGCCGGCGGCGCCGGCGGCGGCGAACCGGGCATCGGCATGGACGACAGCCCCGAGGGGTTCCTGGTCACCGCCACGGACGGCACCTTCATCCACGCCAACCCGGCCTTCCACCGGCTGCTTTCGTTCGCCGCCGACGCGACCCCGTCGCGCCGCGTCGGCTCCCTCGACATCGTCGTCCGGAGCCTCGGCGGCGCCGGCGCCGAGGACTTGCGGCGCCTCGTCGCCAACGTCATGGAGGGCGGCGCCGGGCACGCCGAGTTCGCGGTCACCGGGCGCCTCGACGGTACCCAGTGGCGGCGCATGACGGCGGAGCGCGGCAGCGACGGCAAGCGCGTCTTCTGGCGGGTCGAGGACGTCACCGCGGTGCGCGAGATCGCCTCGATCCGCGAGGCCGAGGAACGCCGTCTCGCCGACCTCGTCGATTTCCTGCCCGTCGGCGTGTTTTCCGCCGACGCCGACGGCGTCATCCGCTACGCCAACCAGACCCTGGCGCGCTGGCTCGGCCAGCCGCCGGACCGCCTCGTCGGCACGCCCTTCGCGGACTACGTCGTCGACACCGGCGAGGACGGCCAGTTGACGCTGAAGGACGGCGAGGGCCGGCCCTTCGCCGCGGCGCTCGAACAATCGCAGAAGGACGCGCCTGTCGATGGCGGCGGCGAAGACATCGCCTACACGCGCTCCGTGGTGATCCGCGACATGGTCTGGGCCGACCCGACCTCGGCGCCGCCGCCCTCGGACGACCCGGCGCCGGTTGACGCGGCCGCCGGCGCGCCCGCCGCCATCGGCGGCGGCGAGCCCGGCGTCATCGCCGAGCGCCTGCGCTGGCTGTTCGACGAGGCGCCGGTGGGCATGGTGCTCCTGGACCTCTCGGGCACCATCACCGACTGCAACCGCGCCTTCGTCAAGCTCTTGGGCCGGCACAGGGAAGCGGTCCTCGGCGACGCCTTCGTCGAGCGGATCGCGCGGGAGGACCGGGGCGACGTCGCCGGGGCGTTGTCGAAGATCGTCATGGGCACGGCCCGGGCCACCCACATGGAGGTCCGGATGCCGGGCGCCGGGGCGTCGGAGTTCACCATCTCGCTCTACGCCAGCCGCTTGGGCGACGCCGCCGGCGAGGTCGCCGGCATCGTGCTCTACCTCGTCGACGCCACCGAGCAGAAGAACTTGGAGGTGCAGTTCGCGCAGTCCCAGAAGATGCACGCGGTGGGCCAGCTGGCGGGCGGCGTCGCGCACGACTTCAACAACCTTTTGACCGCGATGATCGGCTTCTGCGATCTTCTGCTGACCCGCCACGGGCCCGAGGACCCGAGCTTCGCCGACATCCAGCAGATCCGCCAGAACGCCAACCGGGCGACCAACCTGGTGCGCCAGCTGCTGGCCTTCTCCCGCAAGCAGACCCTGGAGCCCGTCCGCCTCGACGTCACCGAGGCGCTGCGCGACCTGGCCAACCTCCTGGGCCGCCTGATCGGCGAGAAGGTGGCGCTGGAGATGGCGCACGGCCGCGAGCTCTGGGCGGTGAAGGGCGACCGCTCGCAGTTCGACCAGATCGTCATCAACCTCTGCGTCAACGCCCGCGACGCCATGCCCGGCGGCGGCGAGATCACCATCCGCACCGAGAACGCCACCGTCGACGCGCCCGTGCAGCGCGGCCACGACCTGATGCCGGCGGGCGCCTACGTGAAGATCGACATCGCCGACACCGGCACCGGCATCGCCAAGGAGCACATCGAGCACATCTTCGAGCCGTTCTTCTCGACCAAGGAGGCGGGCGCCGGCACCGGGCTCGGGCTCTCCACCGTCTACGGCATCGTCCATCAGACGGGGGGCTTCGTGTTCGTCGACTCGGCGCCCGGCGAGGGCACCACGTTTTCCATCTACCTGCCCCGGTTCGACGACGAGCCCGTCGCCGACGCGGCCGCGGGAACGCCGGCGGCGGACGGAGCCCAGGCCGGCGAGCCTGCGCCGGCGCCGGAAACCGCCGCCAGCGAGCCCGACCTCACCGGGCAGGGTACCGTGCTCCTGGTCGAGGACGAGGACGCGGTCCGCATGTTCGGCGCCCGGGCGCTCGCCAACAAGGGCTACAC